>CAZHLX010000008.1:0-28151 GCA_964533345.1 uncultured Pseudomonadales bacterium | reverse complement strand
GCTCTGGATCATCGATATATGGGGTTAGGAAGTTCCACAGCTCCACAAAAGAGTGTTCCTGAGCATACTTAACGGCAATGTAATTTAAAGCTGGCTGATAGGCTAACTTGAGTTTAAGAGGCAATAAAGAATGTAAAGCAGCTAAACCCTCTTCTGTTTGAAGATAGCTTTTAAATCCATACTTCTTTTTATTCTCAAACCAAGGTTGTTGTTCATAGTTAACTCTTCTAAGGGCATGAGTGCCTATTTCGTGATAAAGCATACTTAAGAGATCAAGTTGGCGGTAATCTGCTGGTAACCTGAGCTTGATGGTGTCACTAGTAATGGTGGCTCGAGCCACAAATGAATTAGACCAAACAATCTTAAATCTTTTATCCAGTTGATGCATTTGTAGAAATTTAATGACTTTGCTCTCTACTTGTTGCTGGCCGATTTGTTTGCCTCTAAGTTCTCTTAGTTGAGTTTCAGAACGATAAGAATAGGCCTTATCGATAATAGTCTGAGCAAGATCGGTCAACTTGCTCTCAGGCAATCCATATTTGGAGAGCAAAGAACTATTAATCTGTGCCTCATATCTTAATTGAGGATTATAAGTTTGATCAGCAAAAAACTTTTCCTTCTCTTCTAGGAAGTTGATAGGGGTAACCTTTTTTAGTAAGCTCATTCTTCATCATCTCCTACTAAAAATCCTTGAACATCCCTTCTGCCTAGTTCGATTTTATGGGAAGTGCGGTTAAGTCGTTTGATAACTACGACTGCAGTCTTGATTAGCTTATCTTTGATTCTAATTTTAATCTCAATGACTGGCACGCTACCCTCAATTTCTTTTTGTCTCCAAAGTAGGTCTTCCATGTCGTAGTGACCCAGTTCTTCCGCCAACTCTTGGCTGATTGCGCTTCGATAGCGGCTGGTATTAATTAGAGCATCTATTGGATGGGTTTTATTTTTATCATCATAAACTTTGATGTTTGGTCGATATGAGATGATCGGCACTGCTTCTCCCAGTTTATCTTCATCGATGAAGACTTCAGCAAATAGTGCTTGAGCAATCTTAACGCCATGTTGGGCATTCCGGACTTCTAATCCCTCAACTCTCTCCAGCCTTCTTTTTAAACCAGCATCATTAGCGATCTGGATTGATAACCCAGGAAAACCATTAAGCTCAACAATCATGGGGCCTTTTTCTGGATGGATAAATAGGTCTGCTCCCATATATTTATAGCCTGCAGCATTAGCAGCTCGAACTGCAGTCTCTAAAACCTTGGTCCATTCAGGAATCATGATTCCTCTAGTTTTTTTCTTACTGCCGGGAAAAGTCTTAATTACTTTTTTCTTGCCATATATTCCATGGGTAGTTACTCCAGAAGAGATATCTATCCCAAGTGCTATAGCCCCTTGGTCAAGATTAGCTCTACCTCCAGATTCTTTGGTGGGAATTCTGGCCATAGCCATCACAGGGACTGAATTAAAGACAATTACCCTGATGTCAGGAGTGCCTTTATATGAGAGCTTGGCTAGTTTGGGGTGAGGAGGAATCATCTCCTCTACTAGGGCTTTATGATTGCGACCCCAGGTACTAAACTCACCATCTAGAATGTTGTGGATATGTAGTTCTAGATCGTCTTTTTCAATTTTGTTTCCTTGACTATCGATCCAAATTGATCTGTCTTTAATTTTTTCTTTAATAACAAGAATGCCTTTGCCGGCACTACCACTAGCTGGCTTAATCACAAAAGGAGCTTGAATGTTCCCCCAGTTCACTATCTCTAAGTCATCTGGTGACTCAAAGACATGATAAACCTCAGCTGTGGGGATTTGGTTTAGATTAAGCAACTCTTTTGTTCTAAGCTTTGAGAAACCAAATTTCTTGGCTTCACGAGAGTTAAGTGAGGTATATCGATATCGAGCATTATGGCCTAAGATGTGTGACGGCTTGATTGACATAGTTTAGTCTCTTAACTTGTGTTTATTCTTCTTCCATTAAAGAACGGAATCTAAAGTACTCAGCAAATCTGAGGCCGACAAACTTACCAACAATGAAGTTAATAGCAAAAGTAATGATGATCAGTAGTTCTGGTTGTAGTAAAGCAAATTTCTGAAGATCCTCCCACTGTAAGATAATTCCCGATAAGAGTGCTAGACCAAGTGTCTCTAAAGTTAGAGCAATTGCATCCGCAGGTTTGGTTTTACCTTGGGCATCTAAGAAGTTCTCAGCTAGCAGTACTAAGATCATGATCGAGAAAATATTAACTGTCATTAGGGTGACCATGTTTACTAATGGAGCTATCAATAAAATTCCTAAGATAGTCAAAGAAACAAACCAAAGTAGAATTGCTGTTCTAGGAAGATAAGGAAGCTTGAATCTAGCTAAGATCTTTTTAGCTGGCAAAGCAACTAGTACGATGGCTAAGAACATAGCGATCCCCTCAAAAACTCCGGTAGAAACCAAAGCAATTGATAGAACTGCTGGGATATAGATTCCAAATCCTCTGAGACCAATGATGTGTCTAGAGGCAGCAATAAATGAAGACACTAATGGAAATAATAAAACTAGCACAATCACATTGGGAGGCACACCTTCTTTTACAGCATTGCGGATGGCTTGTTGTAAAACATTAGTGATATTCTTCTTTTTAAGAGGATTTTCTTCTAGATAACGAACTAATTTACTCTTTTGCTCACCTTCAGTTTCAGTAATATCCTTATCTTTTTTCTCTTGAATTTTTTGGACAGTCTCTGCAGAAGGAGAAGCTAGAGTCCCTTCAGTAGTAGCCTCTGCTTCATCTGTAGCATCAAGAATGATCTCCTCTTCTAGTAAAGGAATAGAAGTTTGGGCAAAGGCAGGGGTAACCATGGCTAATAATCCAGCCAATAGAACTATCATCCCCAGAAAAGAAGTCAGTTTTTTCATAGGGGTATATTATACCTCTTCTAGAGAAGAAAACCTAGAAATGATTGAAAAAGCCCGATCAGAGCAGAAACAATTACTAGAGAGAAGAACTCATTGAACTCTACTCCCAAGATAGTCATGGCTTCAATATGAAAACCAGGTACTAAATAGGTTACTAACCAGAGTAAAGCCACATTGAGGACAACTGAGAATAATCCTAAGGTCACGATGTTGATCGGTAAAAATAAGATTTTCAGGATGGGGCGAATAATTTTATTTAATAAAGTCATCACCACAGCTGCCAAGATGAGAGTTGTCCAGTTCATGTAGCTGATAGTTGGAATAAAGTAGGCTAATAAAAAGATCGTTAGCCCAGAGACGATGATGGGTTTAAGAAGTTTCATAAGTTTAGGATAGCATATTTTTTAGTCTTCTTTGGGTGTGTTGTTTCTTAGAAAAACGATGTGATTCATCTCTGATTTGTTGGATTAGGTGTAAGACAGGATGATTAGCTGGTAAAGTAACTACTTGGTATTCAATTGATAGTCTGGGTTTACGGATAATTTTAGTGGGAATAATAAGTCGATCAGGATTCTTGGCAATACTAATCATGGGTGATGACCATTGCCAGGTGCTAAGACAGGATCGGAGCTGACCCTTTCCCCCATCAATAACTGTTAAATCTGGTTTGCCCCAGCTAGGATTATTCTGACGACGAGTAATGGCTTCTCTAAGCATTTGGTAGTCATTAGGGGTATCAATGGTTTTGATATTAAATAGTCGATACTTTGACGGAGTACTCTGACCTTCAATAAAGGTCACCATTGAGACACTAGCTAGTTTCCCAGAGGTATTACTAACATCATAGCCTTCTATCCTGTGGAGTGGGTAATCATTGGGGATTCTGAGATAAGTTGAAAGGATCTTTCTTAGCTGCAACAAGGTTTGGTTGTGATCATGAGTTAGTTCGGGTAGTACTAAAGTTGGTTTGAGGTGGAATCTTTTTTGAGTGACTTCTTTAATTAATTGAATCCGATCTCTCATCACTGCTGCCTGTTCAAATCTTTCCTGTGACGAAAACTCTTTAAGCTGTTGTTGTAGGTTTTTAAGAACTGTCTTTTTTTGACCTTTTAAGAATATGATCAAGTCTTTGATTGAAGACTGATAAGTAGTGTTCGAAACTCCATTCACACAAACTCCAGGACATTGATCAAGGTGATAGTAAAAACAAGCTTTGTTTTGAGTTCTATTTTGGTTGCACCAGGGAAAAATACGTCTGGCTATCTTTAAAACTTCTTTGACTTTGTTAGCACTTGGAAATGGTCCCAAAATGGTTCCTTTAAGTCGGGAATGGTCGAGATCTTTTTTTCTAATGGTTAAAACTTTGGGAAATTTTTCATCAGTGATGTGGATATAAAGTGGGGTTTTATCATCTTTTAGCAAGCTATTAAAATTTGGTTGATGAAGCCTGATCAGCTCTGCTTCGATTAATAATGCCTCTAATTCACTTTCTAAAGCTTGGTGTTTAACTAAAGTAGCTGTAGCTACCATAGTTCTAATTTTTGTAGAAAGCTCGTTGTAACGAGTATATGAGCGCAGACGGTTTTTGAGATTTTTGGCTTTGCCAACGTAGAGAACTTTATTTTTTTCGTCTAAGAACCAATACACTCCCGGTGATGAGGGTAAGGATGATAACTCCTCCTGCCACGGCCATGACCGTGTACTTGTGTTGGAAGTATTTACTAACTGGTGGGCTGGTAGTGAGGGTGAAGTTCCATGATTCATCTAAAACCTTAACCTTTATTGTATCGCGATTAAATTTTAATCCATGATTGTTTTCTATTCTGAGTGGGATGCTATATGTTTGGAATGGAAGTAGCGAAATAGAGTTGGGATTCTTTGAGGATGAGACATGGCTATTTTCAGCATTTATTTCCATGGGAATGTTGTATGTCGCTTGTCCATTTTGATTTGTGAGTTCTAGGGTGTAATAACCTGGAATATTTAGTCCCAATATTCTTCTGGGTTTCATATCTGTTTCTATTTTCGAATTTATTTCTGGAAATTCTGTCCCGAATTCTACGAAGACTGTTTTTTCATTTGTATCACTCTCTTTATAACTTCCTGCTGGATGAGGGGTAACACTGTTCTGCCCATTGATAGCAAAGACAATATGATTCAGATCTAGCTGATGAAAGTAGTCTACTCCGCCAGTAGTATCTTCCCAGGTGGGATCAATTGGTATCCAATGATTTTCTTGCTGAGAGTAGTATTCAGGCCATGAGTGTAAGATATCTTCTTCTAAGCTCAGTGGTCTTAGCTCACTGTTTTCTGAGTGTGCATAGCCAGTGACTCGACGGGAATAAACTCCTGCACTCCGGGTGATGGCTACAAAGAGATCAGTGAATTCTTGGCAAACTACATTCTGGGGATTGTTAAGAGCTCCGATAGCACCTAGTCTTTCTGGAAGGTTAAAAGCGAGCTCAGTGTCATAGTCTAGGGTTGTAACTACAAAATCGTTAATTTCTTTGGGGGTGGTATAAGTTTGGGCTAGTTCTTTGATATCGTTTTGATTAGCTGGCCAGTATTCTTGGGGTTCAAGTAATTTATCACTGGGGGCAGAGACGGGAATGGTGTTATTTGGCTCAAGGGTTAGTCTGGCTGTGGCGTTTAGTTTGACGGTGGTATTACTTCCAGCAGGGAGTTTATAGGTAGCGATCCAGTTTCCATCTAGATCGGGTTCTATTTTTTCTGGCTTGGGTTCTAGGGAGTGATAGTGGAGTTGCTGAAAGGTTGTATCTGGAGGGAAGGCAACTTGGGTGATTCCGGGATTATTAGTTAGGTTTTCTAGGTGGTAAGTCAGATCGAGGTCAAAGAACTGCTCATGTCCAAAAAGAGCAAATACTCCTCGTTCCTCTCCTCTTTCAAAGTTAGTCACAATTTGATTGCCGCTAGCGGTAAAGTTGTACTTCTCTGGAGTGGTTCGAACTGGTCCGCCAAACTTAGCTGGGGTGATTAAGGTAACAGTATATGAGGTGTAATCCTCAGGGTTGGCTTGTGGTGGTAGGGTGACTTCAAGGACACTGCCGCTGATCATGGCTGCGTCTGGATGGGTATAGCTGATGGTAAATTTCCTGATCTTTCCTTCGCCAACTATTTTTTCTGGGAAGGTGATGCCGATGCTAGTTTGCCCTGGTCCTGACTGTTGGCCGTTCTTTATTGAGACTACCTCTGGTTCAATGCTCTGTCCGTTGCTAACTACGGTTACGTTTTTTAGTTCGGCTGAGCTTATTTTTAGGCCGTATTGGCTGATGTAGGTGGTGGGGGTTTTATTGGTAATGATGAACTCGTGTTTAACTCGGCTGGTACCGGCATCGTTGACGGTAACTGAGGTGTGGAGTTTGGTCTCAAAGTAGTCGGAGTTTGTTTGGGCAAAGGTAAGGCTGGGGAAAAGGAAGAAGATGGAGATGAGAATAAATGAAATTAGCTTTTTCCTAAACATAAGGATGAGCATAGCATATAGGGTGATGTTTTCGAGGTAGAATTTTATAAATATATCCTATAATAATTGACAATTATTAGAATTACTGATATAATTTGATTGTTTTGTGGCGATTTTGATTTACTAGTAAAAAAATGTTTTTTATTTTGTGTTTCAATCTCGTTGCAATGCTCATTAACAGTCGGATAAACAAATTTTTACTTTTTTGAGTGCACAAAAAAGCTATTTAACCTGGTGGTTAGATTGCCTTGAGTGCACTCAAGTGCCTCTTAAGTTGTATGTCGTATTCACCTTATTTGGAGGAAGTAGTAATGAAGAAATATGGTATGTCCCTTTTTATTTTGTTGGCGTTGAGCTTAGTCATCGCTGCTTGCAGTGTTGCAAGTACTCCCGCCCCTGAACCAACAGCAACTGAAGTCCCCCCTACTGTTGTTCCCACAGCAACCGAAATCCCATTTGGTTGTAATGGAGATGAATATTGGTGGTCAGACGAAGTTGTTAACGTTCCTTATGGTCAAGAAGTTATTCACACCTATGAGCGATCGGGGCTAACCTGGAATGCAACTCTGAGTTGCACAGGCTGGCGCTTCAGTGTTGTTAGTGACCTACCGGAATATCCTGAAGGTCCTATTACCACAGTCTCATGTGATGGTTCAGAATTCACTGTGATCGGAATCGAAATCGAAGAATACGAATGCGGATACAGCCTGTTATTTGGCGATGAAGATGAAAATCCGCCTCAAATCAGCATTCGCTTTGATAACGACGGTCGTGAGATGATCTACGATCTGGAATTTTGGATCACAACTGCTGAACCAACTGAAGAACGGCCCAATCCCTCTCCATATATTGACTATTTGATCTGGGGTGGTTTCACCGATACTGGAGACTGGGCGGATATTCGGTGTCAGCTCCAACTTGGAGATGGCTATGACGTGATGGGATTCGCTGGTGCAAATAGCTTGGATCCAAATACCACAGAAGTAAATGCTTTATGTGGTGGTGAAGGCTTCGTTTTCGAGATGGAAACAACTAATAAGTAAACGTTTATTCGGCTAACTGACTGGCTGGTTTTATAACTGGCCAGTCAGAAAGTCATATTTTGGAACATTAATTAAATTCCTCATACAGACTTTCTATTTCCACCATTGGACTCACAGATACTTTACCCTTGTCATAGATAACTGGTCTAATTGATGCCTTGGGTTGATACTCACCATCAGGAATGTTGTAAATCTCTTGGATATTTGGAGTGGGTAACTTGGTTAAGTAAGCATAAAGAACATAAAGAGGATCACCATGGCTGCAGATAATGATGTTACTTTTTTCTTGATCTCTGATATCTTCCCAAAAATCTATCATCCTATCTTGGATATCTTGAGGATTCTCCCCACCCATAATATCAATCATTTCGTAAAAGTGAGCCCAGTCATATTCCCAGTAACCTTGGTAAGCAGATAAAGTTTCGGCAATTCTAATGTCTTCTTTGATCTGGATATTACTTTGAGCAATGATCTCACTAGTTTGTTTGCAACGCACCACTGGGCTTGAATAGATCTTTTCTATTTTTTTATCAGAAAAGAAGTCAGTTAGTTTCTCAGCCTCCTTTATTCCCTCTTCTGAGAGAGGTACTGGAAGCCTCCCCACCAGAATTTTACGAGGATTTTCATATTGAGCATGACGAACAAGATAGATAGTTTTCATTTAATACCTTTCTGGCATCTGATCACCCCACATTACGATTTTGTTTAGACTGTGATTTCTCTTCATCCATTCATAAAAAGTAGAGCTACGATAATGTTTCCTGTCTAGAAACTTGATCTTTGGCAGCCTCTTAATTCCAGCTCGTTGATAAACTTGACCAACCAAATCCCCACAGTATGTAGATAGCCAGCCATTAAATTTACCAGTTTCTCTTTTAGCAATTAAATAAGGAATTCCAATCTTAACTTTAAGATGAGAGTTGAAATCAAACCACTTAACATAAAACAGCCTATTAATGATTGGAAATGAATAGACCACAATCTTATTATCAATTTTTTTAGTTCTCCCCATTTCTTTAGCTAGATCCCCTGCGTGTTGCAGTTCTTTAGATGAGGCAGTATGAGGAGTGCCGATGATAACCCTAGAGTAAACTAATTCAGTATTACCGATAAATTCTAAGGCAGTCCCAAGTCTAATTCCTGAAAAATAATCTTTGCCACCAATGGGTGGTGGGGTGCCATGAATAAGCTTTGCTTCCAAAAGGTTGAGCTTTCTTTTATCTTGAGAAGGCACAATCGCGATGTGATCTACATAGTTGACTTTTTTATGCCAAAAGAAAATACTTTGTCCTGGAGTAAGTTTAATTTTTTTAAACTCAGATTCTAATTGGGAAGATTCCTCTAGCTGAATAGATTTAACTTTATTTGAAAGTTGATTGTATTTAGGATGACGGGTGAGGCCAGTAATCTTGTCAAAGATTTTCATTATTAACATGGGACAGCTTTCTGTTAGTAAAATATCTTGAGATAGTTATCAATTTTTTCACCCTGTTCTCTAACTAGTTTATTGATTTCACTATCTTTTTTAAAGTCTTCAATTTTCTTATAAAAGGATCTGCGAGTTGATTCAAAGTGAATTAGGTGAGGTAGCTCCTTGAGCCATTTTTTAGCAAAATAACGAAATGCCTTCCATTTAATTTTCTTAGCTCTGCCAGTGGTGTAGATGCGCAGTGATTTCTTAAACCTATTGGGATTAAACCATTCTAGAAGATCTGCATCTGCCAAGATCTTACTCTCTATAATCGTTTGAGTGTTCATCACACTATGTTCTAAAATTGCAGTCTTAGTTTTTTTAATAGTGGTACTTGGGAATCCCAACTCCTTCATTCTTTTGGCTACATACTTAGCAGTACGACGCTTAGCTCTCTTTTTACCCAATCTTTTTCTTTTGGTAACTACGTCGTGCCACATCGAAGCAATCTGTAGGGAGATCATATCGATTTCTTCTTCCATATCCTTGGCAATATGTTGAACATTTTTCAAAACCTGTTGGTGATGTTTAAGACCATGAGCTTTATCAAAGGCTTGTTCATTAAGAAATTTTTCAGCCTCTTTAATTAACTGATCTACTTTCTCTTGCATAAGCTACATTCTAGCGCATTGCAGAGATTTCTTCTTGAAGATATCTGCCGGTATAGGATTTTTTGTTTTTGATGATTTCAGCTGGCTTGCCAGTAGCAATTACTTCTCCACCTTTAGCCCCACCTTCAGGTCCAAGATCGATTAACCAGTCGGAGTTCTTTATGATATCTAGATTATGTTCAATAGTGATAACTGTGTTATTGTTCTCTACCAATTGATGTAAGACATCTAAGAGTTTCTGGACGTCATGAAAATGTAATCCAGTGGTTGGTTCATCTAGTAGATAAACTACGTGTTCATGTACTCGGCCCGAGAGTTCTTTAGCTAGCTTGACGCGTTGTGCCTCTCCTCCGCTTAAAGTAGGAGCAGGTTGTCCTAGTTCTAGATAGCCTAAGCCCACATCTAAAAGAGTCTCTAATTTACTACGGAGTGTGCTATGGCCATCAAAGAATTCATATGCTTCAGCAATTTCCATCTTCAATACTTGGTAAATATTCTTTCCTTTATACTTCACTTCGAGGGTTTCTTCGTTGTAGCGTTTGCCATGACAGACATCACAAGTTACATAGACATCTGGTAAAAACTGCATTTCAATTTTAATCTGTCCGTCCCCCTGACAAGCTTCACAGCGACCACCTTTAACATTGAAACTGAACCGGCCGAGTTTATAACCACGAATTTGAGCCTCACGGGTATTAGCAAAAAGTTTACGAATGTAATCAAAAACTTTGGTGTAAGTGGCGGGGTTAGAACGAGGAGTTTTTCCAATTGGACTTTGATCAATTAAAGTTACCTTTCTGACTTCTTCTGGGACCATGATCTTATCAACATGACCTGGTTTATGATTGGTTTTGTAACCCAATTGACCAGCTAGCTGATGATAGAGAGTGTCATGAAGTAAAGTGGATTTACCACTTCCAGAAACACCCGTAATACAAGTGAATGTTCTGAGTGGGAACTCAACATCAATTTGTTTGAGGTTATGTTTAGTTGCTCCTTCTAATCTAATGACAGGCTCATTATCTGTAGAGACAGCCACTGCATTTGGATCAACATAGCGGCGGTCAGGAGTGACTTCTTTATAGTGAACGTCTTTTTTACGAGCTAGATACTTGGCGGTCAGAGTTTTCTTTTTCATTAACTCTTTTGGGGATCCTTGGGCGACAATCTTGCCGCCGTGTTTTCCTGCTTTGGGTCCAAAATCAATAACTTCATCAGCAGCCATAATTACATCACGATCGTGCTCGACCACGATGACAGTGTTCCCTTTATCACGTAAGTTCTTCAAAGTTTCAATTAGACGATGATTATCTCGCTGATGCAGACCGATCGTAGGTTCATCTAGAATGTACATCACCCCAGTTAGGCCAGTACCAATTTGTGAAGCTAAACGAATCCGTTGAGCTTCTCCACCAGCAAGGGTTGAGGCTTCACGATCAAGGCTGATGTATTCTAGACCTACTGAGGTCAAGAAGCTCAATCTAGCAGTGATCTCTTTGAGAATAGAATCTCCAATGGCTAATTCTTTTTCACTTAAAATTTTCTGCTTATGAATATGCTTGGACCACTCTAAAGTTTGTTCAATTGGTAATGCAGTGATCTCAGCGATATTTTTACCATCAACAAAAACTGCTAGAGCTTCATCTTTAAGGCGAGCTCCTTTACAGCTAGGACAGATTTCTTGTTGCATGTACTTCTCAATTTCATGACGCATGAAATCAGAGTTAGTTTCCTGATATCGTCGTTCTAGGTTTTTTAAGAAGCCTTCAAAGTTTTGTTCAATGCTAGTCATTCGACCTTGGCGATTCTCTCCTGAAACTTGATAAATCTTATCAGAACCATAGAGCATGATTTGTTTGGTTTCTTCATCGAAGTCTTCCCAAGGTGTCTCTCTGAAGTCATAACCTCTATCAGCGATGACGGCTTTGATAAGTCGGCTCCACCAGGTTCCATGGGCTAAAGCACTTGCAAAAGGAATTATTGCTCCCTCGCTCAGAGTTAGGCTGGGGGCGATCATCTTTTTTGCATCAATTTTGAGCAATGAGCCCAAGCCATTACAAGTCTCACAAGCTCCTTGAGGTGAGTTAAATGAAAATAAGCGAGGCTCAAGTTCTTCAATGCTAATTCCACAATGGCTACAAGCTAAGTTTTCGCTAAATAGTCTTTCTTCAATTTCTTGTGGGTTTTCTGGGAAGTTTAATGAAGCATCATTGACATAGCCGATGACGACATAGCCTTCTGATAATTTAAGAGCTTCTTCAATTGATTGTGATAAGCGGCTGCGAAATGTTTTGCGTTCAGTTTCATTTTTAAGTTGTTTCTTGGAGATGGTCAGACGATCTATCAGGGCTTCAATAGTGTGGCGGTTAGTTTTAATCAGGTTTAGTTCCTGACTGAGATCATAGATTTTTTTATCAATTCTAGCCCGGACATAGCCTTTCTTTTGGAGATTTAAAAAGAGATCATCAAACTCACCTTTGCGGTTTCGCACTACTGGCGACATGACTAAGAAGCGAGTTGGCTCTCCATTGGGTATTCTCTCTTCTAGCTCGTTCATCACATGTCCTACTATTTGATCAACACTCTGAGTAGAAATCTCACGGTTGCATTCTGGACAGTGGGGGTGGCCGATGCGGGCATAGAGTAAACGAAGGTAGTCATAGATCTCAGTGATGGTGCCAACAGTTGAGCGTGGATTATGGGAAGTGGTCTTTTGGTCAATGGAAATGGCTGGTGATAAACCATCAATCTGATCGACATCAGGTTTGCTCATTACTCCCAAGAATTGGCGAGCGTATGAGCTCAAGCTTTCTACATATCTTCTCTGGCCTTCGGCATACAAGGTGTCAAAGGCTAAGGAGCTTTTGCCACTGCCGGATAATCCAGTAAAGACGACTAGTTTGTTCTTAGGGATTTTTAGATCCACATCCTTGAGGTTGTGTTCACGTGCACCTGAAACAACTATCTGATCTGAAACCATAAAATTTTTCTTGTTTAATCAATAAATTATGAAGAGGTATTATAGCGTAGGCAGGGTTTAATTGGGAGGGTTGGAGATTTTAGTTAGTTAATAACTTTATCTTTTCCAGTTACCATTTGTCCTTCAGTTTTTACTAAGAGTTGGGCAAGTTTTTCAACGAATTTTTTGGCGTGTTCTCTACTCATCCCAATTCTGGAGACAACTTGTGCTTTATTTGATGATCCCATTCTTTGGACTACGTCTAGTGTCACTCCCTCAGGATTTGTCGACATTAAGATACTATCTGTATAAAGTATCGGAGTTAATTCTGCATTTATATTAATATTTATTGGTGATCTTTTCTTTTGGTTAACCATTCTCACCTTTCTTTGTAAGATTTTCTATTAGTTTGAAGACATCTGTTTGAGTTGTATTTTTACTGTCAGGAGTTGATAGTTTTTTAGAATTTTTTATAGCATTATTTAACTTTGGTTCGAGTAACTTAAAAATTTGTTTTTCATTTTTTTTATATTTTTTACCAAATAGTTTTTTAAAAGTCTTTTTCCAAATATGCTGACACTCTTTTGTATCCAAATTTTTTCCACAGGTCTTTAAATGTAATAATAACCAGAGTTCAAAGCATGGGTTAGATAGTATTATTTTTATGTTTTTAGCAGAGTGTTCATTAATAATCTTTTCCGACTTTTCTATTGAGAAGCGGTCCTTGTCACAAACAATATAAATAGGAGAATTCCTTTTATCAGAATGATTTCTGATTAGTTTTTTAATTATTGTACTAGGAGCTTTTTTCCCTTCATCTATGACTTTTATTCCTAACTGATGTTTACTGATAAAAGCTTTAAGATAATTTGATTCTGTTATCCCACAACAGATTATTAAAGGCTTTATTTTAATCTGTCGCTTTTTTTTCATATTATTTTTTATTCAATTAGAAAGTCATCTATAAATGGTACGGCCTCATATTTACCCAACAAATAATTTTTTAAATAATTTTCGTCTTTTCTAATTTTATATTTGTTAATCCTGATGTCAGATAGTGAGAAGAAACTTGATTCTCCATATTTATTTTTATCAACAAAGGATATCTGATCTCTTCTAAAAGAGTTATTGCCTATCTCATTTTTATCTAACAATGAGACACAATGGGTTGTAAATATCAGCTGAGCTTTGTTTTTATTTTCTTTGGAATTAAATAAAGAAGTTAAAAATTTAACTAGATTTGGGTGTAAACCACTATCTAACTCATCAATAATCAATAATTTCCCCGTTTCCAAGGTGTCTATTATTGGACCAAGAAGATTTAACGTTGTTTGTGTTCCTCTAGATTCAATATCAAATGGGAAGGTTTGAGTTTTAATCTCTTTCTTATTTTTGTCAAATTTTTTATGGACGGAGAGTAATTCTCTTTTTTCCAGTCTTTGTACATTATTATTAATAACCGCATTCCTAACTTCTGGAGGCAAAGTATCTAAATACTTTTTAGGATCTGTAATTGTAGTTTTTCCTATCTTTAAACCACTAATACCACTATCTATAGCTTGAAGATATGTAATAACTCTTTTTCTAAATTCATAATCTTTTTCTAATCTATTTAGTGAGTATGACTTGTAGGAATTATCGTATCCTCCAATTATGTTAATTTGATATTTAAACCAGGAAAATATTAATTCTTCTACCTCATCTGATTCTAGAGCTAGCTTAGTTAAAAAAAGGACATTTTTTTTGTCATTAAAAATTTTTGAATATTTTTGAAAATTAGGTCCTAATGTTACTTTGTTTGAGGCATTTCTCTCAAAATACAGCTTTTCCCTTGGTTTTTTACTTGGTTCAATTATATATAAGTACTCTCTTTCAATTTTTTTAGATTTTATTTTGAATCCGTATCGATATTTATTTTTTTTGTATAGGAATATAATTTCAAAGAGACTTGATTTGTTGTTACTATAGTCATCAAATTGAAATGGTATAGCCTCACCTATGATTTGACTCTTTAAAGAGTCATCATAGGAATTTAAAATAAATTTCTTAAGAAAAATAAAAGCTTTTAATATATTTGTTTTTCCATAGGCATTGGCGCCAAAAACACATAGGCTTTTTAGATATCCACTTTTTAAGTGTTTCGTAGTATTTTCTTTTAACTCACCGTCTTTCTCAGCTTCCATGGAGATAACAGTTTCTTCTTTAAATGAAAGAAAGTTTTTAAATTTGAGTTGGATTAGCATGACCTAATTATATTATCACATATTTAAATAGTCAATTGGAGATTTTTTCTCTAAAAAATATGTTAATTTAAGCTTTTTACCAATTCAACCAAGCTATACTCACTTGCAGCACACTGGCAAAACTCACCCACAAGAAATATGGTAACTGACTCCAGAACAAGAATTTCTGTTGAGGCCAGAAGGTTTTAAGTAAATAAACCAATGTCCCCCAAACTATCAAGATATCAATCATGGCTAGAAGATTATTTTGTAGCCCAAACTGTATGGGTGAGAATAGAAAATTAGCTAATAGATTGATGATAAAAATTTTGATGACCAAGGGTGAAAGCTTATTAACTTTACGCAGCTTAATAGCATAGAAAAAGCCGATGGCAATTAAAATATAAAGCACACTCCATACTGGTCCAAATAACCAAGATGGAGGAGCAAAACTAGGTTTGATCAGAGAAGCGTACCACTCTGGAGTGTTATAAAGATCCATGATTAACTCCTCTTAGGCCACCAAGGTATTAACAAGTTGGTGCTATTTTTATAAGCTTGATAGTCAGGATTATCCTTGTATTTCTTTTCGTATCTTTTTTCTAACAGAGGGATACCACTTACCTTGAGCAGAATAAAAGTAATAAATATTGGGCCAATAATAGTTAAGTAACTCCAGCTATTTTGCCAACCTAGAGTCAAGATAAAAATCCCCCACCATAAGGTCATCTCCCCAAAATAATTGGGATGACGAGAGTATTTCCAGATTCCACTTTCAATCCACTTGCCTTTATTAATTGGATTATTCTTGAATACAAATTTCTGCCAGTCAGCCACTGTTTCAATTAATAAGCCTAAACAGAAAATAATAATTCCTGTCCAAAAAGTTAGATTAAAATGGATAAGCTGTGGTTGGCTGAGAATATAAGTGCTAGGGAGCATAATCACCCATATCGTCAATGCTTGGAAGAGCCAAAACTTTAAAAAAGAAACAAATCCTTTTCTGATTTGGTCAAAGCGTTTATCCTCTCCCATCTTTAAGATTCTAATAAATAGATAGACTGCTAGGCGGACTCCCCATAAAGTAACCATCCAGGTCAGAATTACTTGAACAGGCTCCAACGAGGAGCGAGTCAAAAGAATAAACCAAGCCAAGAAAACAAACGTTAGTCCGTAAGCTAAATCTGTAACCTTGTCAGTTTTAAAGGCATTAGCAAATAAAAAAAATATAATTTGAATAGCAAAAGCGAGAATAAAAGTTAGTAGATAAATATTTATCACTAAGATTAGTATAGCAATCTAGAAGTTATTTTTTTATCTGAATACTTTTTGTGCTAGTATCATGGGTAATGAACGAATTTGCTCACCGACCCAGTCTGCCTCAATACTCTTCTAGAGAGATTGGAGGATTAGTGAGAAGTGAAACCATTTCCTTAAGAGATATAGAGTTACTTCCAGATGAAAGATTAGAAGTAACTTGGTGTCATGGTGATGGTGGTGAAAACAAAGTTGGACATAAATGGAAGTTGAGAGTGATTGTGCAGAAACCAGCCCCTGCTGGTTTTGATTTTTCTACTATTCCCACACCAGTTAATATCTCTGATTGGATAGAGACAGAAAAAACATCAGCCCCTAGTAGAGCAATCGTTAAGGGAAGTAAAAGAGTGGATGTAATAGATAGCGATAGTCATGGTCCATGTAGTGATTGTTCAGGCTGATCTTAGTTCAGTTCTTCAATTTTATCCCTCAGAACCGCTGCCAGTTCAAAATCCATCTGATCCGCTGCTTGCCTCATTCTAGTTTTGAGCTTTTTGGTCATCTTACGTTTGTCATCTGGAGTTAAGCTATTTGCTGAGATAGCTGCGATATCAACCTGTTCCTTACCCACATCTACAATAAACATCTCTTCATTCTTTTCCTTCTTTTCTTCCTCCTGCTTCTCAATCATTCTCTCTCGGATAGGTTTCTCAATTGTTTTGGGATTAATCTTATGAACTTGGTTGTACTCCATCTGGATCTTACGACGACGTAAAGTTTCACTAATGGCATTTTTCATTGACCCAGTTAATTTATCTGCATATAGAATTGCCCTGCCTTCAACATGTCTAGCTGCTCGACCCATGGTTTGAATCATTGAGATCCTAGATCTGAGGAAGCCTTCTTTATCAGCATCCAAGATTGCCACCAAGGTAACTTCTGGTAGATCTAGACCTTCTCTAAGCAGGTTAATTCCTACCACCACATCATATTCCCCTTTACGTAAGTCCGCTAAGATATCTGATCTTTCTAGTGTTTCTACATCAGAGTGTAGATAAGCTACTTTGGGATAAAGGATATTTTTTCTTAGATCAATTTCAGCTGGGAGCTCAGCTTGAGTTTGATACTCCTCACTAATCTCCTCAATCTCCATAGTTTCAATTGGGAGTTGTTCATTAGCACGGATTACTTTTTCAGGATTATCCTGCTCTGCTTGCTCATCTCTTTTGGTAATGAAGTTCTTCACTAACTGCTGAATCTTGTCTTCATCATTTAGATAGTCAGTTAATGCCTCAGCCATTTTCTTAGTTAGCGTAGTCACTAGTGTTCGCTGCCCCATTTGTTTGCGTTTAATGATCTCAATGATTAAGTCTTCAATCTGACCTTGGGTTTTTCTAAGTTCAATTTCAGGATCAAGTAAGCCAGTGGGGCGGATTAGCTGCTCAATTACCTTACCACCACTCTTCTCTACTTCTAATTCTTTAGGAGTTGCAGAGACATAGACTGCTTGTGGGATACGCTTTGCAAACTCATCGAAGTTAAGGGGTCGGTTATCTAGAGCACTAGGTAATCTAAATCCATAGTCAATTAGAGTTTTCTTTCGAGCTTGGTCTCCAGCATGCATGCCACCAATTTGAGGTAGACTCATGTGACTTTCATCGACAATAGTTAAGAAGTCTTTACTCCCAAACTCTTTGGCATTGTAGGCAAAGTAATCTAGGAGGGTGTATGGAGCTTGACCCTCTTTTCTGCCATCAAAATAACGAGAGTAATTTTCTATTCCATTTACGAACCCAAACTCTTTAATCATCTGTAAGTCATATTTCACTTTTTGTTCTAAGCGATGAGCTTCAAAGATCATGTCTTTGTCTTTAAAGGTTTTGAGTCTTTTCTTTAAATCCTCATAAATGTCTTGAAGGTGCTCTTCTTGTGAGGCTGGATCAATGATGTAGTGTTTGGCTGGATAGATTACAAACTGTTTTTGCTTCTTTTCATGAGCAGTTAGTTTATCTGGGTTAAGTTTGGTGCCAGTGATGGGGTCAATCCACTCGATCTTTGTAATACGGTCTTCAAGAGTGTCAATCCGAAGAGCTTTCTCTTCATAGGCTGGCCAGAGTTGGATAGTGTCGCCTCTGAGACGATAGCTACCTCTCTTTAAATCATTATTACTAGCTTCATATTGCAGTTGTGATAAACGCAACATTAAATCGCGACGTTGAACCAGCTGTCCTTCGATAATCTCTAGGATATAGCGACCGTACTCAACTGGTGAACCTAAGTTATAGATACAAGAAACACTGGCAATCACAATTACGTCATTTCTAGTCAACAGATTGGTGGTGGATGATAAACGAAGCTTATCAATCTCATCATTGATTTGGGCATCTTTTTCGATGTAGGTATCGGTGCTAGGAATGTAGGCTTCTGGCTGGTAGTAGTCGTAGTAACTCACAAAGTAACTAACCGCATTTTCTGGAAAGAAGTCACGAAACTCTTGGTAGAGCTGAGCAGCTAGGGTTTTATTATGAGCAATAACTAGAGTTGGTTTCTGGACTTGTTCAATAACATTAGCCATGGTGAAGGTTTTACCAGAGCCAGTTACTCCTAATAAAGTTTGATGAGCTTTATTATCTTTGATTCCACTTACCAACTCCTCAATTGCTTGGGGTTGGTCTCCAGTGGGTTGGAAGGGTGAGTGTAATTTGAATCTCATCAGTGAAGCTTCATTATACCTCGAAAAAGGTTATAATCCGGTTAATGAAAGTTAAAGCTATTCAAACCCCCAGAGTTAAACCTAACTATGATCTATTTGCCCTTTTGAGAGATTCCATCCGTGAGCTAGAAGAAAGAAGTGTTGTAGTAGTCACCTCTAAGATTGTCTCTCTATGTGAAGGTTCCGTTGTGCCGATTAAAGAAGGTACGGTGGAAGAGAAACATGCTCTGGTTAAAAAAGAGGCAGATGCTTACCTAGATGAAAGTTTCTCTAGATGGAACCTAATTCTAGCAATCAAACATAATGCAATTGCTATCGATGCAGGGGTTGATGCCTCAAACACAGGTAAATATTATGCACTTTTGCCAAAAGATCCTTATAAATCAGCTAAAGATATTTGGCAGTTTTTACGAAAAGAATTTGAAGTTAAAGAATTAGGAGTGATTATTACTGATAGTAGATCTGTCCCTCTGCGTTGGGGCCGAATTGGAACTAACATTGGGCATTGTGGCTTTAACTCTCTTAACGATAAAGTTGGAGTTAAAGATCTCTTTGGAAGAGAGTTGAAATCTACTCAGGTTGGGGTGGCCGAGGGATTGGCAGTGGCAGCAGTGGTGGAGATGGGAGAGTCTGATGAATCTAGACCAATTGCAGTTATTACTGAGATAAGTGATATTAAGTTTAACCAGAGGGCAACAACTAAGAAAGAAATCGAGTTCTTAAATCTTTCAATTAAGGATGATGTCTATGGTCAGATGTTAAGTTCTGTTCCATGGATTAAAAATAAAAAATGAAGTCAATTTCTACCAAAACCGGTGACTGTGGACAAACTTCACTAGCCAATGGTGAACGAGTAGCCAAGGATAGCGTGGTAATGGAGTTAGTAGGTACAATTGATGAGCTGAATTCTTGGATTGGGTTAGTAATTGTTCATGCAGAGAGTGATTTTGTTGCTCACCGCAAGGTCTTAGAACAGATTCAGCATGACTTGTATCAGCTAAGCGCAGTCATTGTTAAAGCCCCACAGATAAAATTCAAAAAACCAGCTCTAAATCGCTTAGAGAAACAATCTCTATCATTAGAAACAGAGATGAAAGGTGAGTGGCAGGGTAAGTTCCTTCATCCTGGTGGGACCAAGTTAGCTGCCCAACTAGACATTGCACGGACCATCTGCAGACGTTGTGAACGACTCTACTTTAGGTATTCACAGACAGAAAAGATGCCACCAGTGATTTCCTCATATTTAAACCGTCTATCAGACTATTTATATTTGTTAAGGTGTTCTGTAAATCTCAACCAGCAGTACGCGGAAAAGACGCTTTTACCCGATAAATAGATTGATGTATCAATCTCTGGCGAAATTTAGGCATAATTAGCAGTCAAGGCGTCTGTTTGCTAATTACTTGATATGAAAATATGTAGTTTGATCTAGTATTGGAACTTGCGAATCAAGCCCACTACCCTACCCTGGATCTGAACATTAGTTGCGTAGATAGGACTCATGGTAGAGTTAGCTGGTTCGAGACGAACGCGAGTGACCTCTTTATAAAATCTCTTTAGTGTAGCCAGTCCATTATCAAGTAGGGCTACCACGATATCACCGTCTTCAACACTCTGGGTTTCTTCTATGACTACATAATCTCCATCATCAATATGATCTTCGATCATTGATTGCCCTTTAACCTGGAGTACATAAGCTCTTTTTTTACCAGAAATCATCTCTGGAGAAACTTTAAATTTAGCCTCAGGGTCGGTGTAAGGCTCAATTGGCTTTCCAGCAGCAATAAAACCCATAATGGGAACATCAATTCCTTCGTCATTACTTAAAAATGTTCTATCAAGTAATTCTATGCCTCTAACTTGACCGTCATAACGTTTAATAACACGTTTTCTTTCCAGGGCTTGAAGGTGTTCGTGAACTGTTGCTAAAGAAGAGACCCCAATTGCGTTAGCAATCTCTTGCAGCGTAGGAGCATATCCATTTTGTTGAATGTATTGAGCAATAAAATCTAAAATCTGTCTCTGACGTTTATATAGAGTGACGGCCATAGTTAATCTCCTGTAGTTTCTATCTTCGGGCGTAAACTTCCCGAATCAGAACTAGCATATCCGAAGATTAACCAAATCATCAATTAGATCTTTAGCAATCAAACCACATCAAAAAATGTTTAACTAGTAGAGTTTAAGCTTAATGCTTTGTTTTGGGTCTTACTTCATCCATCCAAAGAGGAAGTCTTTGAGAGATCTCTTAAGCAATTTCTCTTCAATAAAAGGAATTGCCAGCTTGTAGAAAGCAAATAACAAAATGGCAGCCAAGGTACCAATTCCAATTACCATATCAAGCTGATGCTCAATAAAGTAACGGATGCTCTCACCAAAGAAGAAAATTAAACTCATGATGATCATGTAGCGAGAGGTTCTCCCAATAATAGAAGCGATCATGAATCTTTTGTAATCAAGATCAAAAACACCGGCTGAAAGAGTAAAAACCTTGTAAGGGATAGGAGTGAAGGCAGCGATGAAGATAGCCTTAGTATCATATTTTTGGAAAAGTCTCTCCACAGCTTTAGTCTGCTCTTCTTTAAATAACTTGCGCAAGATAGGCTTGCCTCCTTTTTGTCCTAGCCAATAACCAAACATTGCTCCAAATAAAGAGAATAAAGAGATGAATAACCCATACCAGAGTGCGTTATGAGGAGCAGCAATCCCCATAGGGATAACCATTACTTCAGGGGGAATTAAGAAAAAAGAACTTTCTGAGAAAGAAAGTAAACCCAAAATTAAAAACACATAAGGGCTAGACATCCAAGCTTCAATTGTCCCAGGTTGCAAGATATTCATAGTTCCTCCATTAATTATTAGAAAATTTGATTTTACTGCTGTTTGGCCCAATCCACAAGCTGTTGGTAAATTTCTAGAAGGCGATTGTACTTAGCTACTCTCTCTCCTCTATTGGGAGCTCCAAATTTAACAAACTCTGCTCCAACTCCAACTGCAATATCAGCCAGGATATCATCATTTGTTTCACCACTGCGTTGAGAGACTATGACTTTAAAGTTGGCTTCCTTAGCAGTTTTGATAAAGTCAATTGTCTCACTGATAGTACCGACTTCAATTGGTTTAATAGCAACAGTATTGCAAGCTTGTTCTTTAATGGCCTTCTCAAGTCTTTCTTTATTAGCTGCCACCAGCCTGTTTCCCACAATGTTAGTAGTTTCACTCATATCCTTGGTGATCTCTTGCCAGCTCTTCCAATCATCTTCTTCAAAGGGATCTTCAATCAATGTTACTTGATGTACAGTTCGTAGAGTCTGGAAGTACTTAAAAAGTTCAGCAGCAGTATATGGTTGAGATCGGTCTTTGAGCAAGTATTTACCATCAGAATGAATATGAGTAGCGGCTACATCTACTCCAAAAAAGAGATCTTGAGCAAAAGTAAAAGGAGTCGTTTTTGTAGTTTCAATTAGAATCTCAAAGGCATCAGTATTGGAGTAAAGGTTAGGAGCGAAGCCCCCGACTTTACCCACACAGCGTATTGCTTCTTTAGAGATAAGTACAGCTTCTAGTTTCTGAAAGAAAGTGACGGCCATGTTGAGAGATTTTTTATAATCAACATGGCTAGCGGGGATGATGCAGAAATCTTTCAAATCAAGATTGCCAGTTCCATAGATGCCACCATTAAACATGCTATAGATACAAGTTGGCATATCAAAGCTCTGAGTGAGTTGGTATTTCTGTTGAAGATAGTAATAGAGTGGCATCTCTACACTCAAAGCTCCCACCTTAAGCACTGCCTGTGAAACTGAGAGGATAGCATTTGTTCCGAGCTTGCTTTTGTTACTTGTTCCATCAAGATTAATAAGTGTTTGATCGATATCAGTTTGTTTAAGAGGATCTTTTCCAATAAGCTGAGGTGCAATTACTTCATTAATATTCTTAATTGCCTGTGAAACACTCTTCCCTGTCATTTGAGAAGGATTATTATCAATTATTGAAACAGCACTATATTTACTTACTTCTAATCCAGTGGGCACACTACTACTGGCCATATGACCAGTATCTAACCAAACCGTGCACTCAATAGTCGGCAGACCCCTTGAATCAAGGATTTCTCTAGCGAAAACTCCATTAATAACTGACATATTTTATGATCGTCTTAATTTTTCTTCTTCTAATTCTCTAATTCGTTGTTTAACCCGAGGGGCAAATTCTGGTTTAACAGTAATCACATCAAACCCCAACTGAGTAGCTATCTCAACTAAATATAAATTATTATCTTCTAAGTGTAAGAGTAGTTGTATTGGGAGGTCGTAGTTTTGTGGATCACTATTTCTATCTTTAACTGCTTGAGCAGTTTTTTCTAAAATACTTTTCATCAACTCTCTGTCATAGGGATAAAGTGAAAATAGCTCAGGGTTATCAGGATCAATACCATGTAGTAAGGCATGGATGCTGCGAGCATTAAGAGATACGCCTCTTAATCCAGATTTTAAGTAATGAGATAGCTGTAAAATATTTTCTGGAGTATTTAGTTGTAGATACAGACCAATCTTTGATCCAGTCTTGAAATCATGTTTTCTGTTTAGGTAGCTTTTGATTAGTTGTAACTCACTAGGAGTTCTGACAAATGGCAACATTAGTCCTAAAGGAACATTATTTTCTGTAGCTATTTCCTTTAGCACTTCTAACTCTAATTCTAGAAGTTCAAAATTATTAAGAGTCCTAATTCCTCCTCTAAAACCCAGGTATGGGTTGATTTCATCTGGCTCAAAACTACCTGCAAACTCTAAAGCTTTAAATTCATTTGAGGTTAGATCTAGTGTTCGATAGATAAGTGGTAAATCTTTTTTAGTTTGGCGATAGGCTTGGATAGTCTGTTTAAGTTTTGTTTTAAGTTGGTGTCTTTTCCTAGATCTAAGGAGGTGTTTGGGATGTTCTCCTATGCTAGCAAAAGTATACTCACTTCTGAGTACTCCTACTCCATCAACATGGTCAGTAATATACTCTTGAGCCTTATGAGGGTTACCAGCTGAGATATAAGTCTTAGTAATGGTTGGTCTAGAGGCTTGATGAGTAGTAGCCTTATTTTTATTGATAGTGACTATTTGGCCAGTATTGGCATTAACAATTACAGATAATCCAGGTCTAAGATAACGAGTGGCATGGCGTGTATTGATGATGGTTGGGAGTGAGTGACGAGCTAAATGTCTAATTAAGCTTGGAATAGCTAAACCTCGGTTGCAGATAATTGCTGCTGCTTTACTTAGAGCAGGTAAGTGTTCTGAAGTCAGTTGATCCACAATCACTACTTGGCCATGACTAATCTGTCCAAGTTGATTTTTATGAGTTAAGTTAAAGATAGTTCCGGAAACAACTCCTGGTTGAAGTGATTTTCCTGTGAGGAGAGTCTTGCCTCCATTAAGTTGTGTTGGAGTTGATGCTAGTTGTGGAGTGATATGAGTTACAAAGAACTTTCCATCTTGGTAGGACCAGTTGACCACATGATCTCCTAAGAAAAGTCTTTTGATGGTAATTATAATATGAGCTAATTCTAAAACCTGACCTTCCTCCAAACTAAATTGATCTTGAAGATAATGCTTGATTGTTTTCTCTTTGAGTCGATCGGCACTTCTAAGCAACATCAGATGTTGAGGATGAAGATGTCTTTGGGTAATATGTTTTGTTCTGATATCAACTTCAAACTCATCTGGCCTAATTTCGAGACGATTAGGGTCGTAAACACCCCAAACAGAATTAATCTGGAGCTGTGATTTATGAGCTGGAGATTGAGTTAGAGCAACCCCTGAGGATTGAGGCTCACCTTGATGCTGAATTAAGATAGGTTGAGCAAATAGTTTTAGTTGTCGTTGTTCAAAATCAAGATAAATTTGTTTTGACCAGACATCTAATATTGAATCAATGAGATTAACATCACCAATGATATTCTCTTGAACGTTATTTTGCTCTTCACTATCAGTAAATATCTTTACAAAACCTGGGTTTTTTTCATACCAAGTTAGAATTTTTTTAATTACTTCCTGAGGTAACTCTACATCTCGAACAGCATGTTGTAGTTTATGAAGTAGGTCAGCTCGATCGTCTTCTCCTTTGGGGCTGCTATCAATAATCTTACGAAGTCTTTTAGAGAGCTTGCTCTTATTGGCAATTTCTTCGAGTGTAGAACTTAGAATAACTGTGGTTTGAGCAACAGGGATACCCTTTTGTTGCAGAGTCGAGAGCTGTTTGATTTGCTCACCTATCTCTGCTTTTGGGTAATTAAAAGCTTCAGCCAATGGAACTAGGGCAGACTTATCCATACTTACTAGTTTATCCTAACTCTTGATTTGTAGGAAGAGTTAGCGTTAGCTTTTTGCTAGCTCCTCTTTGAACCAATCTACCCAAGGAATTGGAGATGGATTGACATTATTTAAGATGGCTAAATAGAAACCAACATAACTGCCCAATAAAATCAGCTTAAAAGCTTGAGAAATTTTACTAGGAGCTGAGAGTTTATGACTCAAGTAAGGGATGTTATTCTTATCAATTACTTGTTCTGTGAGGCTCATCCTTTTTTCATTTCCGGGTAGATATAGATCTGAGTGAATGGTGAGAAAAACTAAGTTATTATCATTCCCAGTGGGAAATTGAAGACCTTCCATTAAGTGATGATTGAGTTCAGGTACGACTCTAAACTCTGAATAGTTCTTTGAGTTTTCATTAATCTGATTGGCTACCACATGAGCTGGTCCTTCCAAATGTTCAGATATGGTGATGATTGGCAGTCTATCAAGAAAATTGAAAGCTAGTAGCTTGGCTGGGTTTTCTTCTTTAGGAATATGACGACTGATTTCCATCTGAAGCTTAGCGATGGTTTCTAAAACCTGTTGGTAATCTTCTTCAGTTATTTTTAGTAAACCAATCTGATTTAACAAGGAAATCTGACCAAAGATTGAGTAACCTAGAGCCATTCGAGGTTGATCACTAGGATTATACTTAGCCTCAAAAACTAACCCAGGATAGCCTTTTTCTTTTAGGAGTGGTCCTAGTTCTCCACCAGAAGTGATGCCAGTGATCTTAGCGCCTTTTTTGATGGCATCTTGCATTGCGCTGAGAGTCTCTTCTGTAGTTCCAGAATAGCTAGAGGCGATAACTAAGGTGTTTTTATCTACATAGTTGGGTAATTTATAGTCACCGCAAATAGTTAATGGGACTTCTAACTCGTCTTTAAAAACAGACCTAATTACTCTTGCTCCTAAAGCAGATCCTCCCATTCCGGCTACTACAATTTTATCAATGTTCTGATAACGATCATCAAACTTAACTTCTTGGGCTTGTTCCCAGACGTGTTGAACTTGATCTCCTAGTTGCTCAATCGAGCCAATCATATTGGATTTATCAAGCTCTTCAATGGCTTTTTTAAAATCAAAATTTGGAGTTTGGGTCATAGTTCCTTTTGGAGATATTGTTGATACATGTCTACAGCAATTTTAGTATTTGCAAAAGCAACCTTATTCCAAGGGATGTCTTTGATTGCAAACCACTTTAATTCTACTACATCATCATGGGGTTGGGGTTCTCCTCCTTGGCTTTTAACAGTATAAACTAGGTTCAGGGTTGGCCCGATGCCGTAGATATCGGGAATTGATCCTAAGTATTTTTCTATTGAGATATTTAGACCTGTCTCTTCTCTCATTTCTCGGACAACCGTTTCTTCAGCACTCTCCCCTACATCGACAAAGCCACCAGGATTATCCCAGTAATCCTTTTTTGGTTCGTTTTTTCTTTTACCTAATAAGATTTTACCCTCATTGTTTATAAGTAAGATAACCACTGCCGTAGCAGGATTGTTATAGAACACGAAGTTACATTTACCACAACGAGCTATATTTTCTTCTTTAATATCCAGTTTTGTCTGACAGCGAGGACAGAAACGATACCACTTAGCTAGATAGGGGTGATTTGACATTAATCTAAGGCAGTTACGTTGACACCTTCATCCCACTTGATTTCTTCATGAGCACTGAGGATCTCTTTGAGAATCTTCTTCATTTCATCATATGTTTCTTGAGTTTTGCCCTCAAATTTAACTGTGATGTAGGGTCCATTTTGAGAAGCTCGAATGATAGCCATTCTGTCTTCAAGATCCATTCTGACTCCATCAATAGTGACATAATCAGCATCTGGCCAGCGTTTCTTGAATTCATCTTGAATGACAGTGTCAATAAACTTGAACTTGATGTCATCAGCCAGTCCAAATTTAATTTCAGGACTACTTACATAAACTGAGAGTTCTGCCACTGCTTCACTCAGAGATTGGTCTTTTCTTTCTAGGTAAGCTAGTAAACGTAAGCTGGCGTAGGCACCATCATCATGGCCAAAGAAGTTATCCATAAAAAAGATATGTCCAGAAAGTTCACCTCCAAAAGGAGAGCGGACCTCTTTGACTTTGGCTTTGATAAATGAGTGACCAGTCATCCACATTACTGGTTCTCCACCAGCTTCCTTGATTGCGTCATCAACTTGTTTAGAACAAAGAGTGTTGTAAACAATTGGAGCTCCAGGGATGTAATCAAGAACGTCTTTGGCGAAAATGGCGACGATGGTATCCATCCATAGGACTTTTCCATTCTCATCTACCACTGCCATTCGGTCTCCATCAGCATCGTAAGCAAAACCAAGGTCAGCATCTTCTTTTTTAACAGTTTCAGCTAATCTCTCAAGAACTTCAGACTCAGTTGGGTCTGGAGCGCCTAGAGGGAAATTCCCATCTAGTTCAGTATTTTGTTCAATAATTTCACAGCCTGATTCACGGAGGATATCTGGGTAGAACATTCCTGAAACGGTGTTGCAACCATCAACTACAATCTTCCATTTTTTCTTAAGAGCAAAGTGCTTTAGTAGATCTTTTTTGTATTCTGGGAAGAGGTCGTAATCTCTGTTAGTTCCTTTTTCTTTTGTTTCATAGAACTCACCAGCATTAGTAATGACCCTCATTTGTTGGATTTCTTCGGTGATCATAGTGTCAGAATAGCCAACTCCAATCTTAAGGCCGTTGTAATCAGCTGGGTTATGAGAAGCAGTGATCATGGTGCCACCTTTGGTTAGGAAGGCATAAGATGAGAAGTAAACAATTTGACTTAAGGAGTAGCCAATAAAAATAGTATCAATTCCACCATCATTCAATCCGGCGATATATGCTTTGGAGTATTCTTCACAATTATTACGGTTATCATGTCCAACGACTGCTTCTTTTATTCGACGTTGTTGAAGAAAGGTGGCATAAGCTCGGCCTAAAGTATAATAAACATCTTCATTAAGATCTTCTCCCATCACTCCACGAATATCATAGCCTCGAAAAATATGGGGGTTAATCTTTTTTACAATGCTGTACATAGTTAGCCCTTTTATTAATTGTTAATAAGTAGAAATCAATCTACATGCTTAGTAGTAAAAGATCAAGTTCTTGATCAAGTTCTTGATCAA
>CAZHLX010000007.1:0-28164 GCA_964533345.1 uncultured Pseudomonadales bacterium | reverse complement strand
ATACTGGAACTTTAGATCCTTTAGCAGAAGGAGTGATAATTGTCCTAACAAATGAAGACAGATTTAAGAAAGAAAAATTATCTAACTGGAAAAAAGAATATGAGTTTGAAATTCTATGGGGAGTTGGTACTGATAGCCATGATCTACTGGGTTTAACTACAAAAATTAACAAAGTAGAAGTCACCGATAAAAAAATAGCAGCAATATTACCTAAATTTACTGGAAACATTAACCAACAACTTCCTAAATTTTCTGCAAAACGTATTGAAGGCAAATCATATTTTGACAAAGCTAAACAACAAGAAAAATTTATACCTCAAAGTGAAAAAGTTGAGATTTACCAGCTAGAATTAATTAAGTCTTACACTATTAATAAGCTAGATCTTCAAAAGAAAATTAAAAAAAACATCAATCTTGTTGATGGCAACTTCAGACAAAAAGAAATCTTAGATAACTGGCATCAGGTCATACTCCATCCACCAAAAAAATTAACCATCACTAAGTTCAGAGCTACTACCTCCAAAAGAACTTACATTAGAGCTTTGGTGAGAGACATTGCACAGGAGTTGAATATTCCAGCTACGACTTTTTCTCTTGTTCGCACTCAAAATGGCGAATACTCTATTAAAGATAGCATCTGTTTGATCTAGGAATGTATAATACCTGAGTGGTAGAGGAATTTATCCCAAAAGTAGATTTTGAATCACTAAATACAGTTAGTAAAGTTATTTATCTATTGATTGCCCTAATTTTTTTGATTGGAACTAGACCCAAAGGAAATAAACAATGAAGAAAAAAATCGCATTAGGCATGTCTGGAGGAGTAGACTCTTCCTTATGTGCTCATCTATTAAAAGAGCAAGGTCATAAAGTTACCGGAGTATTCCTAGAATGTTGGCGTGCTCCTGGATGCCGAACAGATCAAGATCGAAAAGATGCACTCAAGATTGCTTTAGAGCTAGATATTCCTTTTCAGGTTTTAGACTTTAAACAAACTTACCACGATAAAGTAGTTGAATATTTTTTTGCTGAGTACAAAGCAGGCAGAACTCCTAACCCTGATGTAATGTGTAATAAGGAAATTAAGTTTGGCCTTTTTTATGACTGGGCCATAGAGAATAACTTTGATGCTGTGGCTACTGGCCACTATGCTAAATCTGAAAATGGAAAGCTACTTACTCCCAAAGATGCTTGGAAAGATCAAACCTATTTCTTATATCTCATGAATAAAGATCAAGTTGCTCACACCATTTTTCCTCTAGCAGACCTATCTAAAAAAGAAGTCAGGTCTGAAGCAGAGAAGAGGGGCATCCATGTGGCTGACAAGCCTGATTCTGTTGGAATTTGTTTTATTGGAGATATTGATGTAAAGGGATTTATCAAAGATAGATTGGGAGAAAATCCAGGAGAAGTAATTGATAAGAAGGGTAATCTAATTGGATCACATGATGGAATTTGGTTTTATACTATTGGCCAACGTCATGGATTTACTATTAAACCTAGTACTTCAATTAAACAAAGTGATGGCTCTATTATTGAACGCACCAACTTGCCACCCTTTTATGTTATTGGAAAAAATGCTGACAAGAATCAACTCATTGTAGGTTTTGGAGCTGATGCTTACCAAGATAAATTTTTAATTTCTGATATTCATTTAATTGATAAAAGTGAAGAGCTAAATGAGAGAGTAATGGTTAGAATCAGACATACTGGTCAGATATTGCCAGCTAAGTTTGATAAAGATAACTACGTTTCCTTGCCTGAACCAATTAAAGGAATTGCAGCTGGTCAATCTGTTGTGTTTTATAAGAAAGTCGATGAAGATACTTTTGAATGTTTAGGCGGAGGAGTGATTAATTAAAAAAAATCAAAACTACTTAAGTAACATCAAGATAGCTTTGGCCTTGACTAGTTAATGTATAATCACCGCTCTCTTTTTCTAAAAAACCCATATCGCATAAAATATCAGCATCAGCAGTACTGAAATCATCTTTACCATCTTGAACACTTTTCAAGATAGACATTGTTCCTTTTGGTAGTGACTGTTCAGGTTTACTCATAGTTTTATTTTAACACATTATCAAATCAAAGCTTTAATTTCTGCAGATGCATTTGTCAGCAATTCCAAATCAGCAGCTGCTTCTTCAGCCAGAGTATTCTGGTTTTCTAACTCTAAAATTCTCGCTGATGTCTGTTCTCTTGCTGATAGAATCTCAATTCTTTCCTAATACCCAGCCACAAGACCAGTTAGACTTCGAATCCAGTATTCTACCCACCTTGATAAATCACTTAGCTCATCAGGAGAAAGTTCTGTTAAATCTGATATCTCTGCTTTTACAACTCCTAATTCTTTCATTTGAATGTTTAGGTAGAGGGGTAATTAACTAAGATAGTCTTCACCATCCTTAGTAACAATAAAATTCTTTTCTCCTGGATTTTGGGCAATTAAAAACATTATTCTAGCCATGTGAAATCCTTCCATTCCAGAAGCATCTTCACCTGACCCAACTTTTTTAACAACTTTTTCCAGGATAGGTCTAGTTGGTTTGTTATTAATCTCAAACATTTTATCCCTTCAACTTAACGTCTCAAATTGTATCATAAACACCTCTTTGACACTTGGCATATCCTTGCTATAATAACGATCCTTACGAAGATAAAGTCCAAATTCTTTCGGATACTCATCTTTTTCATTAACTTAGATTTAATGGGTTCTTTAACAAGTGAAGATACTTATCTATATTACTGTGTCTGATCTAGACACGGTGATAGAACACGCTAATTCATTTTTTGGTATTTTTAGTAAAAAATACACAGTTAAATTTTGAAAAAAGGATAACAATTATCTGGGTGTAACTCAGATAATCAAACTTTATTTGAGAGTTTGATCCTGGCTCAGGATGAATGCTGGCGGTGTGCCTAAGGCATGCAAGTCGAACGAGAAACTCCGCTTGCGGAGTAGAAAGTGGCAGACGGGTGAGTAACGCGTAGGAATCTACCCTTTAGCGGGGAATAGCTCAGCGAAAGTTGAGGTAATACCCCATAGTCCTTATTTCTGAGAGGTTATAAGGTAAAGATTTATCACTAGAGGAGGAGCCTGCGTCCTATCAGGTAGTTGGTGGGGTAATAGCCTACCAAGCCGATGACGGGTAGCCGGTGTGAGAGCACGACCGGCCACAAGGTTACTGAGACACGGAGCCTACACCTACGGGTGGCAGCAACCAGGAATATTGCGCAATGGACGAAAGTCTGACGCAGCGACACCGCGTGTGGGATGAAGCTCTTCGGAGTGTAAACCACTGTGGCGAGGGAGGAATAAATGACAGTACCTCGCTAGAAAGCACCAGCTAACTACGTGCCAGAAGCTTCGGTAATACGTAGGGTGCAAGCATTATCCGGATTTACTGGGCGTAAAGGGTCCGTAGGCGATCTGATAAGTCTCTTGTTTAAGCCCGAGGCTCAACTTCGGACAGGCAAGAGAAACTATTAGAATTGAGTTAGTTCGGGGTAGCTGGAATTCTCGGTGGAGGGGTGAAATCCGTAGAGATCGAGAGGAACGTCAAACGCGAAGGCAGGCTACTAGGACTTAACTGACGCTAAGGGACGAAAGCTTGGGTAGCAAAAGGGATTAGAGACCCCTGTAGTCCAAGCCGTAAACACTCTTTGCTAGTTGTTCCTGATTTCGATCGGGAGTGACGTAAGCTAACGCGTTAAGCAAAGCGCCTGGGGAGTACAACCGCAAGGTTAAAACTCAAAGGAATTGGCGGGGGAGCGTACAACCGGTGGAGCATGTGGTTTAATTCGATACAAAGCGAAAAACTTTACCTGGGTTTGACATCTAGCTGCAACGCTTGGGAAACCAAGAAGTCTTCGAGAGTGCTAGACAGGTGATGCATGGCTGTCGTCAGCTCGTGTCGTGAGACGTCCGCTTAAGTGCGGTAACGAGCGCAACCCTTATCGTATGTTACAAGTACCATACGAGACTGCCCTGCTTATGCAGGGAGGAAGGAGAGGACGACGTCAAGTCAGCATGTCCCTTACATCCAGGGCTACACACATCCTACAATGGGAAGGACAACGGGTCGCGACGCCGTGAGGCTGAGCCAATCCTAATAAACCTTCTCTCAGTTCAGATTGGAGGCTGAAATTCGCCTCCATGAAGCCGGAATCGGTAGTAATCGCAAATCATCAGGTTGCGGTGAATACGTTCTCGCTCCTTGCACACACTGCCCGTCAAGCCAGCAAAGTCAGCAGCGCCCGAAGCGGGTGACCGTAACTCTACTTGTTAGAGAGCGGCCCTACTACGGCGAGGTTGGCGATGAGGACTAAGTCGTAACAAGGTATCCGTACTGGAAGGTGCGGATGGATTACCTCCTTTCTAAGGAGACGGGTTGGGAGAATCACGACCTCCCTTCTCCCGTGTAGAGCAATCTGCACGAAAAATATCTCAAGTCCCATGATCACCATATCTGGGCTGAAAACGCGTTTCTATCACCATGTTTGGATCAGAAAATCCAATAGATAATCAATAAAACCGCTAATTTAAGCGGTTTTTTTGATGAGTAACGATCTGATAAAAATTTGTGATAAAATAAGTATCTTGACCGGGTGTGTAGCTCAGTTGGTTAGAGCGCAGTCCTGATAAGACTGAGGTCCCTCGTTCGAATCGAGGCACACCCACAAAAAAGGCCCACTCATTGAGGGGCCTTATTTTTTTAAATTTAAATTGGTCTAGCAATCACAGTCTTCACCGCAATCACAGCTTTCCTTTTTCTCTTCCTCATGACCACATCCACAGTCACCACACATAGATCCTCCTTTTGTTGCTGCTACTACGTTTAATCATACCACTCCATGTATTACTACAGCAAGTAGTAGCAAAACCTTGATTAAAGCTTGCAAATTAGCAATCTAAAAGATAGAATGCTAATCACTATGAACCTACCTAAATATGATCAACCATTGACTACTCAATTACCAAGCAATCAATTAGTCCTTCCCGTCGTTCCAATTAGAGAAGGAGTTCTTTTTCCTAGTACCGAATCAGTCTTAACTTTTGGTAGAAAAATCTCTTTAAACGCTATTCAAGAAGCTGAGAAGAATAAAAACCTAGTCATTCTTTTAACCCAAAAATCACCCCAGATAAACATGCCTCAACCAAAGGATCTCTATAAGATAGGCACACTTGCAACTATTGAGAGAACTCTCGATACAGAGGGACGAGTGAATGCCCTTGTTAGAGGGATGGGTAGAGTAGAAGTGTCAGAGTTCATTAGCACCAAACCAGTCATAAAAGCTCGTGCCATCAAATTAACTGATTTTATTGAACGAGATGAAGAGATGAAAGCACTAGCTTCGCATCTTCAAAGAATCTTTCGTAAGTCTATCCACATGGGCAAACCGGTTGAGTTCCTTAACTTTATGAAGCTAATGAGTGGTGTAACTGAAGGTGAGCTGGCTGATCAAATTGCCAGCACTCTCCAAATCGGCACCGATGAGAAACAAAACATTCTAGAAACCACTGAAGTCAAAGCTCGAATAAAAAAGATTGTGGAACACTTAACTAGAGAAATGAAAGTCCTAGAAATTGAAAAGGATGTCGTACACAAAACTCAAAAGAAATTTGATAAAAGCATGCGTGAAAGCGTACTAAGAGAAAGACTCCGCACTATTCAAAAAGAACTAGGCGAACTAGAAGATGAAGAGGAAGTAGCCCAAAGCTATGAAGAACAACTTAAGAAGCTTGATCTCCCTAAAGAAATTAAGAAAAAAATAAAGAAAGAGATTAAACGCCTACGCTCAATGTCTCCCAATAATCCAGAATCTGGCTATGTCAGAAGTTGGTTAGATACTGTCTTTGATATCCCCTGGAATCTCTACAGCAAAAATGACATTACCCTCAAACAAGCAGAAAAGACTTTAAACAAAAGCCACTATGGATTAGATGAGGTCAAAGACCGCATTCTAGAATATCTAGCTGTTCTACAACTAAAACAAAAGAAAACAACTGATAAGACAGCTCATGTCCCAACCATTTTGTGTTTTGTCGGACCTCCTGGTGTGGGAAAAACCAGCATTGGTAAATCAATTGCTGATGCACTAGGTAGGAAATTCACTAAAGCCTCCTTAGGAGGTATCAAAGATGAAGCAGAAGTCCGTGGTCATAGACGAACCTATGTTGGAGCCTTACCAGGGAAAATAGTTAATGGAATTATTCAATCAAAGAGCATGGATCCTGTTTTCATGCTAGATGAGGTAGATAAAATTGGTAAAGATTTTAGAGGTGATCCTTCGGCAGCTCTGCTTGAGGCCTTAGATCCAGAGCAAAATAGAGAATTTGAAGATCACTATCTAGATATGCCACTAGATCTTTCAAAAGTGATTTTTATTACCACTGCTAACACACTCGATACTATTCCTCCCGCACTTAGAGACCGATTAGAAATAATCCGTTACTCTGGCTATACAGAAGATGAAAAGTTCCATATTGCTAAAAGACATCTCTGGGATAAGCAAATTGAGGCTAATGGTTTAGATAAAAGAAAAATTAAAATAAGTGACTCAACTCTACACTATGCTATTAAACGCTATACACGCGAAGCTGGGGTACGTGAGCTAGAGAGAACTATCGGGAAGACTCTTAGAAAGGTTGCTCGAAAAATTGCAGAATCGGAACAAAAAACTATCAAACAAATTAACCTGACTAAAAAACAACTTAAAGCCCATCTAGGACCAGAAAAATATGATGTCACCTTAACTGAAGAGAAAGATAGCGTGGGTCTAGCTACTGGTCTTGCTTGGACAAGTGTTGGTGGGGATGTTCTCTTTATCGAAGTTGCTCTTACTCCAGGAAAAGGAAAAGTTGTCTTAACTGGAAAGTTAGGCGATGTAATGAAAGAGTCAGCTCAAGCTGCTCTAACTTATGTCAAAGCAAATCTAGACAAACTGGGAATTGATAAAAAGGCTTTTGAGAAAACTGATGTTCATGTCCATGTCCCTGAAGGAGCCACTCCTAAGGAAGGACCATCTGCAGGAATCACCATGGCAACAGCCATGATATCTGCTTTCACTAACAGACCTGTGAAAAAAGACATCGCCATGACTGGAGAAGTCACTTTGAGAGGTAGAGTCCTTGCTATCGGCGGTCTTAAAGAAAAAAGCATTGCCGCTCATCGAGCTGGAAGCAAGATGGTGCTAATTCCACACCATAATGAAAGAAACTTGGTTGATATTCCTAAACAAGTTAAGAAAGATATCAATTTTAAACCAGTCAAAACCATGGATGAGGTGATCAAACTTGCCCTGTGTTAAACTACCTCTATGGGTATCTGGAAAAAAATATTTATTCTAGTAGTCTCTACTTTTTTCTTGTCTGGTTGTAGTGTCTTAGAAAGAAAAAATGTAGCTGGATTACAAGTCATCACAAGTGATGTAGCCAGCTCTTTATTCTTAGATGGTCAATATCTAGACAAAACTCCCTATATCAATAAGACCATTAAGCCAGGAGAGTACACTCTTAAAATCCAACCCGATGATACTCAGCTTACACCCTACGAAACTCAAATATCTTTGAGAAGGGGAGCGCTGACAGTTATTACCTGGAAACCTGGGGACAGATCTGAAAATAGTGGGGGCATCATCTATGAAATGGAAGAGATTAAAAGTAGTAAAGGCGAACTTTCTTTTATCACTGTCCCAGACAACTCCATCATCAGATTTGATCAGGGAGAACAGCAGTTTTCACCTTTGGTTCTAAGAAACATTGAACCTGGTCACCACCAGTTTGAGATCAGTTTACCTTCATATGAAAAGCAGCAACACACCATTAATGTTATTAAAGGATATCGAATCAATATTACCGCTAAACTAGCCAAAGCTACTCCTCCAGGAGACACGAATAGCCAACAACAGAGTGATCCAACAGAAGAAATACTGGAAAATGCCAATACTCTGACTGCTACTGAAAGTGCTTCAATCAGTGGACAGGCAGTTACTATTCAACCAACAGGATATTTTCAAAGTGGAACTGAGGTTTTAAAAGTTAGAAAAACAGCCAGTTCATCTGCTGAAATTATTGGCCATGCATTAGTAGGGAAATCTTATCCCTACCTGAATGAAACATTATCTGGATGGCACAAAATTGAGTTCAATAATCAATCGGGTTGGATTAGCGATCAATTCTCAAAGCTACTCAATGAATAAGCATTCCAAGACAATACTAGTTACCTATTTTGGATTGTGGATTTGTTATTTTATTTTCTTTTGGTCTAACGCCATTTTCACTGATGAAGCCGGACATATTGTTGCCAACCATGCTAACATCTGGGGCGATTGGGCAGCCCACTTTACCATGGGATCAAGAATGGCTTATGACAAATTATTGCTTCTCAAAAGCCCTTTTATCATCAACCAAACCTTCAGCTATCCATTTGCTTCTAATCTAATTTCAGCTCTCTTAGTCAGAGCAGGAATGGGCTTCTTTAATGCTTTCATCATACCCAGCTTTTTTCTATCAATTTTTATTATTTGGGCTTTATATTATTTCTATAAAAAAATATTTAACTCACTCACGACTGCCATTACAGCATCACTAATCTTTCTTTTTAATGGTGGATTTGGCTTTGTCTATTTCATCCAAGACATCATTGAATCAAACCAACCTCTAAAGACTCTTCTAAACCCACCTCAACAGTACACTAATATAGAGCCTCTTTTTTATCGTTGGATTTCCGTCATCGACAGTATGATTATTCCTCAGCGAGCCTTTAGCTTGGGCTTTCCTTTAACAGTAATTGCTCTAACCTGGATCTGGTCTTACTTTTTAAAGTTGAAAAAAAAGGATAAGCTTGCTTCCAAAAAAGTTTTTATTTCAGCTCTAATCCTTGGCTTTATGCCATTGATTCATACCCACTCATTCTTGGCAGCTTTTTTAATTATTACTTCTTGGATGATAGGTGAAATTTTGACATCAAAGAAAGGTAAAAGATCTTTCAAGAAGTGGCTCCCACTTGCACTAGGAGTGACTGTAATTGCCTTGCCGCTAATTCAGCTTTTTCTTTTTTCTCAGGTTTCAGAAAAGTTTATTAAGTGGTTTCCAGGTTGGTATAGCTATGAGTATCCAGAAGAGAACTGGTTAGTTTTCTGGATTAAAAATTGGGGGTTCATTCCACTTTTATCCACCTTAGGCCTAATAAGATTAATCAAAAACAAAAAAAATGGGAAGTTGTCCTTAATAACTTTCTTACCATTCTTTCTTATCTTTATCCTTTTAAACCTATTCCTATTCCAACCTTTTATTTGGGATAACACCAAGCTTCTAGTTTGGGTATCACTTGGATTCTCTGGATTAACTGCACATTTCTTTGTTTCAATTTGGAATAAGAAACAAAAAAGAGTCAAGACATGGCTCATCAGAATATTTTTATCTCTCTTATTTTTAGTTTCTATCTTTTCAGGACTAATTGATGCCTATAGAGCAGTTCGTTTTAAACTTCATAGTCATATCATGTATTCTCAGGAAGAAGCTGCCTTAGCAGCATGGGTAAAAGATAATACCAATCCAGAATCTATTTGGTTAACTGGGGACAACCATAATAACTGGCTATTTAACTTGACTGGAAGACAGGCTTTAATGACTTATCCAGGTTGGCTATGGACTCATGGATATAGGACTGAAGATATCGAAGCAGCTGTCACTCAAATGTATAAGTCTCCCTTAATAAGTAATTACTTATTTGAAGAGTACCAAGTTGACTACATTGTGGTTGGTCCTAATGAAAAAAGGAGATGGGAAATTCAAGCACATGATTTTAATCATCTTGAATTAATTAAGTCTTCAAAGAACTATCAAATTTTTGCTTACTAAAATCTAAACAAAGCAGAAAAGTCTTCGGCTGATAAACTAGCCCCACCAACCAAGACTCCATCAGTTACTTTAAGATAACTAGCTACATTTTCTTGATTAACACTTCCTCCATACAAGACCGGTACTTCACCAAAAACATCTTTAATTTTAGCTACTACTTTAGAAACATCCTCAACAGAAGCATTCTGTCCTGTTCCTATCGCAGCCAGAGGTTCATAAGCAACTACACAGTTCGTTAATAACTCAGAGTTAATAGCAGAAGCCTGATCTTCAAGATAATCCTCATCAATACATATAATGGGAGTAATCCCATTATTTACAGCCAAGGTGATCTTGTTAGCTACATCTTGATGAGATTCTTTTAGATATCGACGTCTCTCTGAATGACCCAAGATCGCATAGCTTACTTTATAACCAGCTAAGTTTCTAACACAAACCTCTCCTGTATAACTCCCAGCTGGATAGGAGCTTAAGTTCTGAACTGATAGAGATATATCTTCCTTATCAGCAGCAAAATCTGAAACTACTGATAAAAAGGGGTAGGGAGGAGCAATAATGACTTGTTGTTCTTCATTAGTAATAACTTTAAAATTACTCAGCCATGTTTCAACTTCTTCTTTGTTTTTGTTTGATTTCCAGTTGGCAACAAATAATTTTTTCATAAACTCTCCTTTATACTCCCTCACTATATCATTCTTAAATAAAGTTGTGTTACCATGTGCTGCGTGACCGACCTACTCTCAACTCTTAATGAACAACAAGAACAAGCAGTCCTTCATGAGGAAGGCCCTGCCGTAGTTTTAGCAGGAGCAGGATCAGGAAAAACTAAGGTTCTCACTACCAGAGCTGCATTTCTAATTTTAGAAAAAAAACTATCTCCTGAAAACATCTTATTAATGACTTTTACTAATAAAGCTGCTCAAGAGATGAGCAAAAGAGTAGAGGAGATCACTGGCTTTCATCTTCCTTACTCAGGAACATTTCATCGATTATGTGCCTTGATGCTGCGTCGTAATGGACAAGCTATTGGCCTTGATCCTAACTACGTTATTTATGACACTCAAGATCAAGATGCATTGATCAAACAAATTTACTCAGAACATGATTTTGATCATAAGAGATTTAACCGCAATAGTGTTAAGGCTGCTATATCTAATGCTAAAAATCAAATGATTTCTCAAAGCAAGTATAAAGATCGTGCTGATAATGATTTTCAAGAGCATGTTTCACGAGTTTATAAAATATATCAACACCACTTAGGTAAAAATCAGGCTGTAGATTTTGATGATCTACTTATAAAAACTGTTGAGCTTTTCCAAAAACACCCACCAACTTTATCTAAATATCAGTCTCAATTCTCCCATGTCTTAGTTGATGAGTATCAGGATACAAATAAAGCTCAGTATAAGTTGACTCAACTCCTAGGAAAACCACAAGATAATGTTTATGTAGTTGGAGACTTTTCCCAAAGCATTTATGCGTGGCGAGGAGCAGATTATCGAAACTTAGAGTATCTAAAGAAAGATTTCAATAAACTAAGTGAATACAAACTAGAAAGAAACTATCGTTCTACCCAAACCATACTTGATGCTGCAACCCAAGTGATTTCCCATAATACTGGCCACCCTGTTCTCGAACTTTGGACTGATCATGGTCATGAAGATAAGATCACCCTTTTAGAAACTCAAGACAATGAAGATGAAGCTCAGACTGTAATTCAGGAAATAAAGACCCAGCTCAAAAAGTATCAACCTCAAGATATTGCAATCCTCTATAGAGTGAATGCTCAATCAAGAGCTTTTGAAGAAGCTTTTATGCGCCGAGGAATGAGCTATCAGTTAGTAGGAGGTTTTAAATTTTATGAAAGAAAAGAAGTCAAAGACGTACTGGCCTACTTACGCTTAATTGTTAATCCTGAAGATGAAGTTGCAAAAAATAGAGTCCTAAAAATAGGCAAGAGAAGATTTATTAGCTTTACTACTTGGAGAGATCGTCAATCTAAACTAGATCCTCTATCAGCTCTAGAAGGCACTTTAAAAGCTAGTGGATATTTAAAAAAATATAAAGAATCAGATCCACAAGATTTAGCCAGAATTGAAAACGTCCAAGAATTACTCAATGTGGCAGCTAAATTTCAAGATCTAGCAACCTTTTTAGAAAATGTAGCCTTGGTTCAAGATAATTATCTCGCAGATATTTCCCAAACCAACAACAAGAATGTTGTTACCATGATGAGCTTTCATGCCGCTAAAGGACTCGAATTCCCAGTAGTTTTTATGGTGGGGATGGAAGAAGGACTACTACCTCACTCCAGATCTCTCTATGATCCAGAGCAACTAGAAGAAGAGCGACGACTTTGTTATGTTGGTATCACCAGAGCTAGGGAAAAACTTTACTTCTCATGTGCTAAGAAACGCTGGCAATATGGACAGACCTCACCTGCAATGAAGAGTAGATTTTTAAGTGAGATTGATCCCAATCTAATTGAAAGTAATAACCCTAATTATCAACCTTCAAAAAGAAGACTTGTAATTGAAGATGATGTCCTAGACTCAGTTCTCAGCGGAGATATGGACCTGGATGCTTTCCTTGAGTCATAACTTTCTTTATAATCTATAATCAACACCATGCTTATTCGTGCTATTAGACCTGAAGAAAAAAAACTTTATGACTTAGTGGTTGACCATCCACTTCAATCTTGGGGATGGGGTGAGTTTAGAGAAAAAACTGGGGTTCATGTCGAACGACTCGGTTTCTTTGAGGGTGAAAAACTTATTCGAGGTTTACAAGTAACCTTTCATGACATCCCTGTTCCAGGAATAAATCAAAAAATTGGTTACTTACCAAAAGGATTTGTTCCAGATGAAGATCAGCTTGCTGCCTTAAAACAATTAGCTAAAAAAAATAATGCTCTTTTTATTAAACTTGAACCAAATATTCTACAAAACAGCAGCCTAAATCCAAAATTTTCCCAACTTAAAAAAATGTTTACTGATAATGGGGCTGTTAAGGGCAGAACTCTATTCACAAAATATACCTTCCAGCTTGACTTAACTAAATCTGAGGATGAACTCTTTGCTAATCTCCAAAGTAAGACTAGATATAACGTAAACCTAGCTTACAAAAAAGGGGTTAAGATTTTTGAGAACACCTCTAAGGAAGGAATGGAACAATACATAGAGATACTAGAGGAAACTAAATCTCGACAAGGGTTTTATGCTCATACTCCAGACTATTTTAGAAAAATATGGGAAACTCTAGGCAAATCAGGAATGGTCAGAATATTTAATGCAGTTTATGAAGACACAATCATAGTTTCTTGGATTATGTTTGTCTTTAATGATGTTTTGTACTATCCATACGGAGCATCTAGAAGATTACATCGTAATGTTATGGCTAGTAATTTGATGATGTGGGAGATGATTCGCTTTGGCAAAGAAGAAGGCTGTAAATCTTTTGACATGTGGGGAAGCTTAGGGCCAAAGCCTGATTCAAAAAATCCTTGGTTTGGTTTTCATCGTTTTAAGAAGGGCTATGGCGGAGAATTAATGGAATCTGTAGGAACTTATGATTTAGTGACAAATTCACCCTTATATCAACTATATCGTCTTGCTGACGATCTGCGCTGGAAGTGGTTACGTCTAAAAACACATTTGCCCTTCTAGAGAAAGTGTCGTATCATCAATATTTACAAAATGATTGATAATTTGGCCACCGACCAACCACAAGAACTTGAATCATTCTCCTCCAAAACAGCAGTTATTTTAGTTCGAAAGTTTGGCTCATGGGCCAGTGTCATAATTCACACCCTCATTATCGGAGGGTGGTTTGTTTTTGAATGGGAAATAGAAAAACTTCTAATCATCGTCTCCATTGAAGCTATTTATATTGGTATCTTCATCTTGATGGCTGAGAATATAGAATCAGCTCAGAAAGAAATTCAACAAGAAATCAAAAGAAAAAAAGACATGAGCGTAGTTAAAATGGATGCTGCGATTGATCGCAAGTCACTTAGAGAGATTGAAAAACTTCATAAGAAAATAGATAGCCTGCAAAGATTAATTAGAAAACAAAACGGAAAATAGCTTATGTCTAGAAAAAACTTCAAACGTGTCATGCTTAAGGTCGGAGGTGAGTCTCTAATTGGTAACAGAGAATACGGAATTGACCCTCAAGCCACTATCACCATGGCAGAACAGATTAAATCTGTTTATGCAAAAAATACTCAAGTTTCTATCGTCATTGGTGGTGGAAATATTTTTAGAGGCATTGCTGGAGAAAAAGCTGGAATTGATCGCACCACCGCTGATTACATGGGGATGTTAGCCACAGTTATGAATGGGCTAGCTCTTCAGGATGCAATTGAAAAAGTTGGTGTTCCAACTAGATTGCAATCAGCCTTGGACATGCCAGCTGTAGCTGAGAACTTCATCCGTCGTCGAGCAATTAGACATATGGAAAAAGGCCGCGTTGTCATCTTGACTGCCGGAACCGGGGTCCCTTATGTTACTACCGATACAGGAGCTGCTCTTCATGCCTTAGAACTTGGTTGCGATGTCCTAATGAAAGCCACTAAAGTTAACGGCATTTTTGATAAAGACCCGATGAAGTACAAAGGTGCAAAACGATATAAGACAATTAATTATCGTGATGCAATCGAGCTTGAAGAAATCCAGGTTATGGATACAACTGCCTTAGCAATGGCTAGTGAAAATGATATGCCACTAATGATCTTCAAACTCTTTGAAGGTGATAACTTACAAAGAGCAGTCGTTGGTGAAGATATTGGTACCTTTGTCGGTAATGATGTTAAAACTATTATTGCTAAAGACAAATAAATTCTTAAGGAGGACTCATGACAAATTTTGGCATTAATGGCTTTGGCCGCATTGGTCGAACTGCCTGTAGAGTATGGTGGCAAGCTTATAAAACTCTTCTCACTCTCGATCAAGAACCACTTGATCTAAAAATTATCAATACTTCTGGATCAATGGAGATAGAAGACTGGGCTAACCTTCTTAAATATGATAGTAACTATGGTGAATTTGAAGATGAGATAGAGGTCAAAAGACTACAATCAAAAGATGATGTAAATGATGCAAATCCGGTAATTGGTGAAATTACTCTTTCAGACCCAGATAGTGAAGTTAAAAAAACCATTATTGTTACTGCTCAAAGAGATCCAAACAAAGTTCCATGGGGAGATAACGACACTAAAGTTGTTCTTGAATCAACTGGAGTATTTAGAACTGAAGAGAAAGCTGCTCAACATTTCAATGGTGGAGCTGAGTATGTAATTATTTCTGCTCCAGCTAAAGGTGGAAAAGTTAATTCTTCAGTAATTGGAGTCAATGAATTTAAAGAAGGTAATAAAGTACTCTCTAACGAATCTTGTACTACCAACTGTGTTGCCCCAGTCACAAAAATAATGGAACAAAAATTTGGGATAGAAAAAGCTCTGTTAACTACAGTTCACTCCTATACAGATGATCAAAATCTTCACGATAATTCACACAAAGACCCTCGCCGATCTAGAGCTGCAGCTCTTAATATTGTTCCTACTACAACCGGAGCAGCACAAGCTACCACCAGGATAATTCCTGAGTTAGAGAATAAATTTGATGGAATGGCAATCAGAGTTCCAACTCCTGTTGGTTCACTTTCTGATATGGTCTTTGTCACTAAGAAAGAAACAACTGTAGATGAAGTAAACCAAGCATTTATTGAAGCTGCCAATCAAGAAAATTGGGAGGGAATCCTTACTGTTACTGATGAGCCAATTGTCTCTTCAGATATTATTGGCAGACCAGAGTCTTCAATTGTCGATCTGAGTTTCACCAAAGTTGTTGGAGGAAATTTAGTTAAAGTATTGAGCTGGTACGATAATGAGTGGGCCTATTGTCATCGCTTAATAGAACAAATTCTACAGATTCCCTAAGAAAAGAAAAAGTAACCAATACTGATTGCTAAACAATAGTAGCCAAATATATCCAGCCTGGCCTTCTTAATAATAAATTTAAAGATGTATAAGCTTACCAGACCTGTTAAAAAAGCCGCCAGTGCTGCAAATAGGTATTGAGAAGAGGCAATACTTTCTAACCCTTGATCCCAGACTTTAATTAACTGAAGTAAACTTGCTCCTAAAATTGCTGGTAAAGATAAAAAGAAAGAAAATTTAAAAGCTTTAACTCTATCTATTTTATTAGCCACTCCTGCAAAAACTGTTGACCCTGATCTGGAAATTCCTGGAATAATTGCCATTGCTTGAAACAAACCAATAACCAGACTTTGTTTGAAACCAAGCTCTTGTTTCTCCTCCAGATTTCTTTGTTTCTTCAATAGCTTACTAGTAGCAATATTTAATATTCCAGTAACTAATAAAGTAATCGCCACTAACCTAGTTGATCCAAACCATCCCTCGATAGCATTTGAGAAAGATAAGCCGACGATAGCGGCTGGGATAGACCCAACTGCAATCATTAAAACTTTTTTCTTTGTTAGCTGCCAGAGGTCTTTCCAGAAAAAAATCACCACCGCTAAAAGAGTAGAGAGATGAAGCCAAATATCAAATGTTAGGTCAGGGTGATTCCACCCCAATATTTCTTGGGTAAGAACCAAGTGTCCAGAGCTAGAAACTGGTAAAAACTCAGTTGCACCTTGTACAACACCGAGGAGAACTGCTTCAAGGCTAGTCATTAATAAAACTATTTCTTTTTAACTTCTTTTGAGGTTTGCTTATACCATTTGGTCAACATATCATTAACTACGTCTTTACCTCCCAAACCAATTGCTAAGCCAAATCCAAGAGAGATCATGGTCACAAAACCTACAAACAGTACCATAATGAACTCACTAGCAATTCGTAATTCATTAACTCCTGCTAAGATAGCAATTGTCAAAACTAGATAGCTAGAAATTTTTCCTAGTAAGCGAGCGCTTTTCCCATCAATACTCATGATGGAACCTTTAACCAAGCTCTCAACAGCTCCAGCTAACAACAATCCAAAGAACAATACTAAGACAGCAGAAACTATCCGCGGCACATAAGAAAGGACCCTATCTAGAACCATTGTAAGTGAAGCAAGACCCAGGACTGACACTGTTGAATGAATAACTACTAGCATCAAGATCCAGTAGATAATACTTCCCAGAACACCCTCCATCTTTTCACCAAATTCTGCATTTTTGAAAAAATGTTCCACTGGAGTATTCTTGACCCATTTAGCAATTTTAAGTGCCTCCAAAAGCTTGACGACCAATCCTTTGACTGCTTTAGCTACACCAGCTCCAATGATTAAGATCAAGATAGCAGCAGCTAAACGTGGGAGGAAAGTTGACACCTCAGTCAATGTCTCTGTAGTTAAAACAGATAACGAGTTGTAAAGATCTGACATATTTACTCCTTTATGGATTTTCACCCATTATACTCACAATTTGGAGCAACCCGTAAGCCGGATTCTGTTCTAGACAATGATCTATCTAAGCCTGGGACATTATCACCATGATAGGGAACAATTCCATTAAGGTGAAAATCGCCAGTCGCAGCAGATGAGGATTGCCTTCTCTACAAAAGTAGAAATACCCAGACGCTTGATCGTTTCACCCGGCGCCACCCGAATCGTCACTGAGGCTCTGTGCTCATCTTTTGTTCAGCTGTCCGGACTTTCCTCGCTTTAGCAGGCAAAGCGCCATTGTCCGGTTGCTCACCTCAAGTGTATCACTTTTTTCTAATCAGGAAAGAATTAAATCTTTAAACCAGGTGGAGTAGATAGAACGAACCACAATATAAACTGGGATTGCTAATAATGCCCCAATCACACCTGCCATCTCAAGTCCAACTAAAATACTCATGATGGAAATTAGTGGGCTGACATCTACATTATCCTTCATTATTTTAGGAACTAAGAAGTTATTCTCTAGTTGTTGAACCAAGTAATAAAAGATCATTACTACCACTCCCATTGCCGGACCAAAAGTAATCATTGCAATGATAATTGCTGGAACAGCTGCTAGTGTAGGTCCTAAGTTAGGCATAATTTCTAGACAACCAGCCAACAAAGCTAACGGAGCTGCATAAGGAACAGACAGAAGTGATAACCCCACATAAGTTACAACTCCAATTACCAACATTAAAATTAGTTGGCCTCTGACCCAACCTCCGAGTTGATACTCTAAAGAATCGATAAAATCCCGAGCCATCTTGATATGTTTCCTATTCTTAGTAAACCAAGAAACTCGCAAATGCAGCCTCTTACGATCAATCATCAAGAATAGAGAAATTACCAGGATTGTCATGACTGTAAATACACTTGAAAAAGTAGAGACAACAACCGAGTAAATAGTAGTAAATGAACTTCCCAACTGCTCAATCAAGCCACTAATCTCTGTCAAGTTAAAACTAAAATTAGCAATCTCTTCTTGCAGCCATGGCAATTCAAAAGTTCTCACAAACTCATATAACTCTCCTGCCAAAGGAGGAATTAATACGGCCAACATACCTGCAATTAAAAAGAACACTAAAATATAAGTAACAATGATTGCCAACAAGTGAGGAAACTTAAGCTTAATTTCTAGAAAAAACTTCAAACGTGTCATGCTTAAGGTCGGAGGTGAGTCTCTAATTGGTAACAGAGAATACGGAATTGACCCTCAAGCCACTATCACCATGGCAGAACAGATTAAATCTGTTTATGCAAAAAATACTCAAGTTTCTATCGTCATTGGTGGTGGAAATATTTTTAGAGGCATTGCTGGAGAAAAAGCTGGAATTGATCGCACCACCGCTGATTACATGGGGATGTTAGCCACAGTTATGAATGGGCTAGCTCTTCAGGATGCAATTGAAAAAGTTGGTGTTCCAACTAGATTGCAATCAGCCTTGGACATGCCAGCTGTAGCTGAGAACTTCATCCGTCGTCGAGCAATTAGACATATGGAAAAAGGCCGCGTTGTCATCTTGACTGCCGGAACCGGGGTCCCTTATGTTACTACCGATACAGGAGCTGCTCTTCATGCCTTAGAACTTGGTTGCGATGTCCTAATGAAAGCCACTAAAGTTAACGGCATTTTTGATAAAGACCCGATGAAGTACAAAGGTGCAAAACGATATAAGACAATTAATTATCGTGATGCAATCGAGCTTGAAGAAATCCAGGTTATGGATACAACTGCCTTAGCAATGGCTAGTGAAAATGATATGCCACTAATGATCTTCAAACTCTTTGAAGGTGATAACTTACAAAGAGCAGTCGTTGGTGAAGATATTGGTACCTTTGTCGGTAATGATGTTAAAACTATTATTGCTAAAGACAAATAAATTCTTAAGGAGGACTCATGACAAATTTTGGCATTAATGGCTTTGGCCGCATTGGTCGAACTGCCTGTAGAGTATGGTGGCAAGCTTATAAAACTCTTCTCACTCTCGATCAAGAACCACTTGATCTAAAAATTATCAATACTTCTGGATCAATGGAGATAGAAGACTGGGCTAACCTTCTTAAATATGATAGTAACTATGGTGAATTTGAAGATGAGATAGAGGTCAAAAGACTACAATCAAAAGATGATGTAAATGATGCAAATCCGGTAATTGGTGAAATTACTCTTTCAGACCCAGATAGTGAAGTTAAAAAAACCATTATTGTTACTGCTCAAAGAGATCCAAACAAAGTTCCATGGGGAGATAACGACACTAAAGTTGTTCTTGAATCAACTGGAGTATTTAGAACTGAAGAGAAAGCTGCTCAACATTTCAATGGTGGAGCTGAGTATGTAATTATTTCTGCTCCAGCTAAAGGTGGAAAAGTTAATTCTTCAGTAATTGGAGTCAATGAATTTAAAGAAGGTAATAAAGTACTCTCTAACGAATCTTGTACTACCAACTGTGTTGCCCCAGTCACAAAAATAATGGAACAAAAATTTGGGATAGAAAAAGCTCTGTTAACTACAGTTCACTCCTATACAGATGATCAAAATCTTCACGATAATTCACACAAAGACCCTCGCCGATCTAGAGCTGCAGCTCTTAATATTGTTCCTACTACAACCGGAGCAGCACAAGCTACCACCAGGATAATTCCTGAGTTAGAGAATAAATTTGATGGAATGGCAATCAGAGTTCCAACTCCTGTTGGTTCACTTTCTGATATGGTCTTTGTCACTAAGAAAGAAACAACTGTAGATGAAGTAAACCAAGCATTTATTGAAGCTGCCAATCAAGAAAATTGGGAGGGAATCCTTACTGTTACTGATGAGCCAATTGTCTCTTCAGATATTATTGGCAGACCAGAGTCTTCAATTGTCGATCTGAGTTTCACCAAAGTTGTTGGAGGAAATTTAGTTAAAGTATTGAGCTGGTACGATAATGAGTGGGCCTATTGTCATCGCTTAATAGAACAAATTCTACAGATTCCCTAAGAAAAGAAAAAGTAACCAATACTGATTGCTAAACAATAGTAGCCAAATATATCCAGCCTGGCCTTCTTAATAATAAATTTAAAGATGTATAAGCTTACCAGACCTGTTAAAAAAGCCGCCAGTGCTGCAAATAGGTATTGAGAAGAGGCAATACTTTCTAACCCTTGATCCCAGACTTTAATTAACTGAAGTAAACTTGCTCCTAAAATTGCTGGTAAAGATAAAAAGAAAGAAAATTTAAAAGCTTTAACTCTATCTATTTTATTAGCCACTCCTGCAAAAACTGTTGACCCTGATCTGGAAATTCCTGGAATAATTGCCATTGCTTGAAACAAACCAATAACCAGACTTTGTTTGAAACCAAGCTCTTGTTTCTCCTCCAGATTTCTTTGTTTCTTCAATAGCTTACTAGTAGCAATATTTAATATTCCAGTAACTAATAAAGTAATCGCCACTAACCTAGTTGATCCAAACCATCCCTCGATAGCATTTGAGAAAGATAAGCCGACGATAGCGGCTGGGATAGACCCAACTGCAATCATTAAAACTTTTTTCTTTGTTAGCTGCCAGAGGTCTTTCCAGAAAAAAATCACCACCGCTAAAAGAGTAGAGAGATGAAGCCAAATATCAAATGTTAGGTCAGGGTGATTCCACCCCAATATTTCTTGGGTAAGAACCAAGTGTCCAGAGCTAGAAACTGGTAAAAACTCAGTTGCACCTTGTACAACACCGAGGAGAACTGCTTCAAGGCTAGTCATTAATAAAACTATTTCTTTTTAACTTCTTTTGAGGTTTGCTTATACCATTTGGTCAACATATCATTAACTACGTCTTTACCTCCCAAACCAATTGCTAAGCCAAATCCAAGAGAGATCATGGTCACAAAACCTACAAACAGTACCATAATGAACTCACTAGCAATTCGTAATTCATTAACTCCTGCTAAGATAGCAATTGTCAAAACTAGATAGCTAGAAATTTTTCCTAGTAAGCGAGCGCTTTTCCCATCAATACTCATGATGGAACCTTTAACCAAGCTCTCAACAGCTCCAGCTAACAACAATCCAAAGAACAATACTAAGACAGCAGAAACTATCCGCGGCACATAAGAAAGGACCCTATCTAGAACCATTGTAAGTGAAGCAAGACCCAGGACTGACACTGTTGAATGAATAACTACTAGCATCAAGATCCAGTAGATAATACTTCCCAGAACACCCTCCATCTTTTCACCAAATTCTGCATTTTTGAAAAAATGTTCCACTGGAGTATTCTTGACCCATTTAGCAATTTTAAGTGCCTCCAAAAGCTTGACGACCAATCCTTTGACTGCTTTAGCTACACCAGCTCCAATGATTAAGATCAAGATAGCAGCAGCTAAACGTGGGAGGAAAGTTGACACCTCAGTCAATGTCTCTGTAGTTAAAACAGATAACGAGTTGTAAAGATCTGACATATTTACTCCTTTATGGATTTTCACCCATTATACTCACAATTTGGAGCAACCCGTAAGCCGGATTCTGTTCTAGACAATGATCTATCTAAGCCTGGGACATTATCACCATGATAGGGAACAATTCCATTAAGGTGAAAATCGCCAGTCGCAGCAGATGAGGATTGCCTTCTCTACAAAAGTAGAAATACCCAGACGCTTGATCGTTTCACCCGGCGCCACCCGAATCGTCACTGAGGCTCTGTGCTCATCTTTTGTTCAGCTGTCCGGACTTTCCTCGCTTTAGCAGGCAAAGCGCCATTGTCCGGTTGCTCACCTCAAGTGTATCACTTTTTTCTAATCAGGAAAGAATTAAATCTTTAAACCAGGTGGAGTAGATAGAACGAACCACAATATAAACTGGGATTGCTAATAATGCCCCAATCACACCTGCCATCTCAAGTCCAACTAAAATACTCATGATGGAAATTAGTGGGCTGACATCTACATTATCCTTCATTATTTTAGGAACTAAGAAGTTATTCTCTAGTTGTTGAACCAAGTAATAAAAGATCATTACTACCACTCCCATTGCCGGACCAAAAGTAATCATTGCAATGATAATTGCTGGAACAGCTGCTAGTGTAGGTCCTAAGTTAGGCATAATTTCTAGACAACCAGCCAACAAAGCTAACGGAGCTGCATAAGGAACAGACAGAAGTGATAACCCCACATAAGTTACAACTCCAATTACCAACATTAAAATTAGTTGGCCTCTGACCCAACCTCCGAGTTGATACTCTAAAGAATCGATAAAATCCCGAGCCATCTTGATATGTTTCCTATTCTTAGTAAACCAAGAAACTCGCAAATGCAGCCTCTTACGATCAATCATCAAGAATAGAGAAATTACCAGGATTGTCATGACTGTAAATACACTTGAAAAAGTAGAGACAACAACCGAGTAAATAGTAGTAAATGAACTTCCCAACTGCTCAATCAAGCCACTAATCTCTGTCAAGTTAAAACTAAAATTAGCAATCTCTTCTTGCAGCCATGGCAATTCAAAAGTTCTCACAAACTCATATAACTCTCCTGCCAAAGGAGGAATTAATACGGCCAACATACCTGCAATTAAAAAGAACACTAAAATATAAGTAACAATGATTGCCAACAAGTGAGGAAACTTAAGCTTAATTTCTAGTTTATTTACGAATGGACGCAGAGCTACCATCACAATAAACCCTAAGAAAAACAATACTAAGATGCTACGAATATAGTACAAAAAATAAAGCAATAAAAAGAAGGCCGTTGTAAAAATAACAATCGAAGGAGAGATAGATACGTGATGTTCGTTTTTGAAAAGTTTCAGCATAAACTCAGTATATAAGCAAAAGCTTCCTCTTTCCACCCAAGATTATCAATCTTAAACCAAGTAACCTGCTTCTTTTTCCACCATGTTAGTTGACGCTTAGCATATTGAAACTCATGCAGTGCCCATTGAGATAAACATTCTTCTTCTGAGAATAAACCATTTATAAGACGACTGACTTCACTCACTCCCAAAGCACTTAAGGCAGGTAACGACCAATCCTGATATTTTTTTTGTAAAGATTTAACTTCCTCAACTGCTTTTGCAGCAAATCTCTCTCTAACACGTTGGTCAATTCTTTTTTTAATCTCTTCCAAAGATAGATTCAAACCCACATAAATTTGTTCAACAGCTAAACTCCCTGAGGACTCTTTTATCTTTTCTGATCCAATTTCTATTATTCTAATCAAACGACGTGGATTATTAACGTCAGAATTATTAAGTTTTTTAAATCTTTCTGGATTAACTTCTTCTGCCCATTTTTGTAACGATACTAGATCCATCTGCTTTGCTTTTTCTCTAATTTTTAATTTTGGCTTAACTCTTAGTGCTGGATTTAGATTGAACAATTGATCATGATATAAACCAGTCCCACCAATAATAATTACTAGCCTATTTTTCTTTTTTGCTAAGTTAATTACTTCAATTGCTAAGTCTTGAAAGTGAGTTACTGACCACTCATGATCAGGAGTGATTATATTTACTCCATGTAAAGTAACATCTCCATGTTGATAAACATCATAAGAAAAATTATTAATTGAAACTCGTTTAAAATCTTCAGGAATATCAGCCCCCGATATTATCTCTAGACCTTGATAAACTTGCCTTGAATCAGCAGAAACCAGATCAATTCCAGAATAGCTCTTATTTTCTAAGATTCCTTGAGCTAACTCCAAAACAAATGATGTTTTTCCCGAAGCTGTTGGTCCAACAATTGAGATTATTCTCATACCACCTTGGGTCTTTCCTCCAAGTTATCTTTATTAATAATCTTATCTAGAATTTCCCAACGTTCCTTTTTAACCTTATGAGGAATATCATCTTCATAGATACGCCAGCTAGCCGTTCCTGGTCGGGGAGAGTACATGGCTACAAAAGCCACTTTCCAATCCATTTTTTTTGCCAAATCTACAGTTTCCTGAAACTCCTCGTCTGTTTCTCCAGGAAAACCCACGATTATATCTGTGCCTAAAATAATTTCTGGATCAGCTTTTTTTAATTTTTCCATTACTTCTAGATATCTTTCCTTTGTATAGCCACGATTCATTCGATAAAGAACTGAGTTACTTCCTGACTGAATTGGCAGATGAACATAACGATCTATTTTTTTATTTTTCCCAATCTCATCAATTAGCTCATCATGAAAATCCCATGGATTACTAGTCATAAAGCGCAGCATTTTTATCTGCCCAAATTTTGATATTTCTTGGATTAACTCTACAAAAGGAGGTGTACCTTTTGGTTGAAGATATTGTGATTGATTATCTGGTAAATCCTGACGACCAAAACCTTCTTTTTGCATCATCATCTTCCTAAAACCAATGCCTACTTTCTCCAATCCCCAAGAGTTAACATTCATTCCTAAGAGAGTGATCTCTTCATATCCCTGATCTACTAGATTTTGAACTTCTTTTAAGATTTCTTCTTTGCTACGTGAGTTTTCTCTCCCACGTGAGTAGGGGACAATACAATAAGTACAAAAAGAGTTACAGCCAGTTGAGATAGGTACCCAGGCATGTTTTTTGTTTTTACGAATAGCAGCCTGATTGAAGCCAACTTCGTTAATGGGTAAGATTTCATCTACGGCTGGCAAAATTTCATATAACTTTTTATCACCATGATGAGTCATACAACCAGTGAGAATAATCTTAGGCTTAGGTTGCCCAGTCTTTTTGAAGTGCTCAGTGACGTTGTATAACATACCCTGAGCTCGATCTTCAGCCCGCTGTCTAACTGCACAAGTGTTGATTACTAGCTCATCACATTCTTGCCAAGTATCGGCTTCTACATATCCTCGAGCAATATAATCACCAGCAATTCTTTCAGAATCAGATTTATTTGATTGGCATCCAAAAGTATGAATAAAAAAAGTTGACATGATGTGTATTTTACCAGCAAAGAGAATTTTCCTCTGGTACAATATGTAAGTGAAAAAATCACAGCAATCATTCCTCGAGCGAAATATTAGTACTTTCTATATATCCAATGGATTTGGATCTTTGATATTTTTGTCAGCTACCTGGGCAGCTTATGAGCTAAGATATCTAACATATACTCAGATGACCATCTCTGAGAGCTTTATTTTTGCTACTCAGCTATTAATGGAATTACCTACTGGGGCTTTTGCTGACTTATTAGGAAAAAGAATCACTGTCATTTTGAGTAATATTCTCAGGGCTGCCTCTATGTTTGTGTTCGCTTTTGCAGATACTTTTCCTGAGTTTCTTATTTTTGCTTTCTTAATGGGACTGGGTGAAGCTATGGGTTCTGGAGCGGGAGAAGCACTGCTCTTTGATACTCTCAAACAGGCTGGGATAGAAAAAGATTTCTCTAAATATCAAAGTAGGTTCGGCTTAGCTTTCAATGTTGGTCTAGCTATCTCTACATTAGCTGGAGGCTTTATGGACACAGTCTGGTTTAGACTACCAGCTTTAGGATATGCAGTTGCTTCACTCCTATCAGCTATTGCGTGCCTGCGTTTCATTGAACCAGATATAGACACAGAAAAGTTTACTTTTGTTAATTACGTTAATCAAATCAAAAATGGTGTCAAAGAAATTACTAAAAGTAATTATGCTAAAAAAATCTCCTTATTTTTCGTTTTGGTGGGAGGAATTAGCTGGTTGGTAATGTACAGTTTTAAAACTATTTTAATGACTGATCTTGGTTTTTCTAGCCCCCAGATGGGAACTTTTCAATCAATAGCTAGGGTTGCTTATAGCATTATTCTTTTCCAGTTGCTAAACAAGACTAAATTCATCACTAAAAAAAGAGCTTTCTATCTTTTCCCAATCATGATGATACTATCAATGGTCCCAACTTATTGGCTTTCAAAATGGATGACTCTACCTTTCTTAGCAACAGCAATGTTGGTCTCAACAGCTAGATGGACAATCCTAACTAAGTATACAAATGAAATCTTTTCTTCCAAGAATAGAGCCACTGCGATCTCAACCTTAAGCATGGCCATCAGCTTGATCTATGTTGTTATTATGGCCAGCTCTGGACCTGTCATGGAGTATTTTGGGGGATCACCAATTGTATTCACAATTTTAGGTATACTCTCTGCAATATTTATCCTTCCACTAGGAATTCATTTAGCAAAAAAATATCCTTTAGAGTACAAACCTCTAGACAAATAAAATGAGGCGCGGGCGGGATTCGAACCCGCGGTACGAAGGTTTTGCAGACCTCGCCATTCGACCACTCTGGCACCGCGCCGAGAATCTTTATTATACCTGCTTTATTTATCCTGTATAATACCTGCCTATGGCAAAAAACAACACTTCAAAAAAAACCGCTAAAAAAGATAAGCAACCTGATATTGTTATCGACAATACCAAACTTAAACTAACCTTGGTCTGGAAAGACATCGAGGCTGAGTACAATAAAGTCCTCAAAAACTCCGCTACCAATATCAAAGCTCAAGGATTCCGAAAAGGTAAGACTCCCCTCAAGATCGCCGAAGAAAAAATTGGTAAAGAGAGGTTAGTTAATAAAGTTCTAGAGCTACTAATTCCTCCCAAGTATGAAACTTTAATTAAAAAAGAGGGCAAAAAGCCTCTCACTCAACCAGAGGTAAAACCGCTAAGTATGAAATGGGGTGAAGATTGGGAGCTAGAGATTCATATCGCTGAAAAACCAGTTCTCAAACTAGGTAGCTATAAAAAATCAGTCAAAAAAGGACTTAAAGAAGCCCTAAAACAACTTAAAGAGCAAAAGGCACAAGCTGACAAAAACTCTAAAAACAAAGATCAGAAATCACCTCAACCTACTAAAGAACAGATCGAAGCTAAAGAAAGAGAAACCAAGCTTCAACAGATATTCAGAGCTCTAGTAGAGGATATTCAACCTCAAATTCCAGAGTTATTACTCAAAGAAGAAACCAAAAGAGAAATCCAAAGATTAGCTAAAGAACTTGAAAAAATGGGGCTATCTCTTGATGACTACCTGGCTAGACAAAATCAAAAATTTGAGGATATGTCTTCTCAAGTAGCAGCTCAGGTTTTAGGACAACTCCAACTTGAATTTGTTCTAAGAGAAATCGAAGAAAATGAAAAAATCGAGGTAACTGATAAAGACAAAAAAGATGAGTTAGAGAAAATTGAAGATAAGAAACTTAGACAACAGATTGAGAATGATCACCACTATCTAGATCACCTAAATCGTCAGATTAGTCGTCGTAAATTAGTTGATTATCTCCTTGAGATCAAATAAGACTGACATAGTTGGCTAAAATTAATTCTTTCCTAACTAGACTTCTTTAGTACAATGCAACTAAGTGTATCTAACAAATAGCTATCCTATAATATATATTTATGCTATAATACTAGATCAAAATGAATAACATGGGCAATATAACCCCACCAGGAAATTCTAGTAACAAATCCTCACAAGCTAAAAATCCTTTTGCCCGGGCTTTAGCAGAATCTGAGAAGAGTGCTTTTACTGGTAAAAATCAAGATACCCCTAATGACTTGTTTAGCGAAGCCTTATCAAAAACAGGTGGCAATATTCCTCAAGAATCAAACAAAAAAGACCTTGAAAAGAAACAGGATGAGCTAAAAAAAGAGCAAAAGAAAGCTGAGCTACGTAAAAAACTACACGATCAAGTAAATCCTGTTGGACAAGAAGAAATATTTAGTGCTAATAAAGAACGCACTAAAAAAGAACTTGAGGAAGTTAGGAAAGAACTTAAAGTTTTAGCCTCAGAAATTAGCAAGTTTTATAAAGAAGTTGATATCCAAACTACTCAAACAGTGACCCCTCAAGGCATAGCTGGAATTGGAATGAAGTCTTATTTCCAAAAATTAAAAGCCTTTATTATGCTTTTAACTCAAAAGGTGAAAAGTGCAAGAAC
>CAZHLX010000006.1:0-32502 GCA_964533345.1 uncultured Pseudomonadales bacterium | reverse complement strand
CAGCCATGATTTCAGTAATTTCTTTTTTCAAATCTTCAACATTTTTTAACAAAAAACCGTTTTTGAGGCATCTAACGCTTCAAAAACGGCTAAAAAAATGATATAATAAATACTACTAAAAAAATAAACAGTTTTCACTGCAATTTATTATGTCAACTGATTTTACTAATCTAATCCTCAGTTTAGACTAATTCGTCGGCAGTTGTCAACTGTTTTTAAACAGAAAGGATACGTATGACTGTACGTATAACCTGTATTAATAAAAGTGGTGGAAACCACGATAATCCCCATGCTGCTGTTAGCCATTATGGCTGGCTAGATGCCGATGGAGAAAGAGGAAGAATGACCCGTCTACAAGCGGTGAATTGGGTCGAAAAAGGCAATAGAGCCTATGTGGAAGACAGCTATGGCAATAAAGTCTATTGCTATGTAAGAACCAGTGTAAACAAGGTTAAATTTCTGCAAACAAGGTCAAATGATCGCGACACAGATAATCTTTTAGAATTACCTGAGTGCTAGGCTGAAAATTAAAAATCCCCAGAAAACTGTTAAGGTTGATGGGGATTTTTAAAAACACCTCTTTTTATACTGTCATATTTGTCTCATTTTTAAAGTATACTTGCTAGAGTGAGCATCCATAGTTTAATGGATAAAACAGGGTTTTCTCTAAGGTCGTAAAAACTTGCGACTTTAAAGAAACCCAAGATAACAGTTCGAGTCTGTTTGGATGCGCAGGTTATGAGGCCGCACTGGTTCCAGACCCGTATGCTCCGCAGTAATTGAAAATAACAACATGAAAGATAAAAGAGCCTCTCTCTACTTTGAAAAACAAACCCCAGCTCATCAAAAGATATTAAAAGAACTTAGACAGATAATTTTCAAAGCAATCCCAGATACAAAAGAAGACTTTGCTTGGGGAGTACCAGTCTACGAGGGCGGAAAGTTTTACCTAGCTGCTCTAAAAAAACAAGTTAATATGGGATTCTCTATAGTTGGATTAAGTGATGAGGAAGTTAAGTTATTCGAAGGAAGTGGAAGAACAGCTCGCCATATAAAAATACCTACCCTAGACTCAATTAATGAAAAACACATTATAAAGTTAATTAAACTAGTTAACAAAAAGACTACTAGTCCTAAATAATTAACTCAATTGCTTACCCACGAAAAAGGCACCCCGAAGGGTGCCTTTGTTCTATTCAGTTTTTTAATACCCCTAATCTAAATTCTTTATGCTGTAGCTGCTTCAAAAGCTCTCTCAGAAAAACTACACCCATCCAGTTTACAATGACAATTCCCCCCAGAAACCAGAAATGCGGAACAACAGCGGACAATACAAGTATGGCAATGTAACCTAATGCGATATACCAATCTCCATTATCTTCGCTATTAGAATCTACATCAGTAGATTCATAGTCAGGATTTCCATACCATTGGGTATGGAGCCAATATCCAGTCCTGGTTTCCCAATAATTATAACTAGAGGTATTGGCACCTCTACTTTGGGAATTTTCAGTGAAGAAAACACCCAGGAATGTGGAAAGAAAAAGAATTGCTCCGAGTACAAGCATGGTAGCCCACTCGGTAGGTTTCTTTCTCTTGCGGAACCATTTTGTTGAGGTCAGAGACAATACTGCAATAATGGAGACCACAATCGCAGCATTGAAAACTGAGACTTCAATCCTAGTTCCTGTGAACCATTTAGCGCTGAACTTATTGTAGGTAAGAGAAAATACCCACATCCAGCACAAAGAGACAATTCCTGCAGCTCCAAAGAACAAGGAGCGGAAATTACTTAAAGGCAGGAGTGCCAACTCAAGAGAGGTACTCATTTGTCTATATTTTTTCATGGACCAATTAAAAATTGGCATCACCAGCGGGCTTAATACAGGCCAAAGTGCTGGTAGTAACAGGGGTAATAGTTTCAAAAACATTTCTCCTCCAGAGATTGAATTGCTTGATTTGATTTTTAATAAAAATAGCCACGCGACAGACAGCATGATATCTGCCCTGTGGCTACTTTTATCGAGGTATTAAATTGTGAAAGAACGATTTCTTAGAAACCACCTTTGTATTCGTCTTGAGTACTAAGTAGTTTTTAAGAAGGATCTATTATACTTCAATTTAAGCAAATAGTCAATTATTATAGGATAGTATTTAGTCTGGTAAAATATAGTTATTCCAATTTAAAAACTTAGCTTAAAAATGAAAAAACCCAACAAACTAGACCTATCACTCACCCCAATCAAAGGACCCCACTTGGGCTTAAAAAGCTCATCTAACCTCCTTCAGCCCAAAGAAGATGATTCCATCGTTGGAATCTGGCTTCAAGCCATTGATGATGAGTATGGCAAAGATAAGGGCCGAATCATGGCCCATGACCATGGCCAAGAAGATATCAATGAAATAATTATCATCGATAACGAATCTATGTATGCAGGATTACCCCCAGCCTGTGGTAAGTTTGGTGAGTTTAACATTCACTTTGTTCCCTCAGGATTTATTCATGGAAGTGACACCCAAGCCTCATACGGCAGATGGATCTCTATCAAGATAAAAAATCACCCCTCAACTTGATATAATACCCAGATGTCTAGTTTCTGGAATGAACTACCTTCTCCATTTTTAGTCCTCGCCCCCATGGATAATGTGACTGATGTAGCCTTTCGTGAAGTACTCACTATTCTTCCCTCTCCAGACGTCTTTTTTACCGAGTTTACCAATGTCACCAGCCTCGAATCTAAAGGCAGAGAAAAATCATTAGAGAGACTAGAGTTCAATAAAAAAACACCACCCCATCGTAGCTCAAATCTGGGGTAGCGTCCCCGAACACTTCTTCTCTGCAGCTCAACTAGTCCAAGAGATGGGCTTTGATGGCGTAGATATCAACATGGGCTGCCCCAACAGAGATGTAATGAAGGGCGGAGCAGGCTCTGGTCTAATCCGAACTCCTGAGCTAGCAGTTGAGATCATTGAGGCTGTTAAAAAAGGAGCTCCTAATATACCTGTGAGTGTTAAAACCAGGCTCGGTTACGACAAAGTTATTACTGAGGAATGGGCAACAGTATTACTTAAACAAAACCCAGCAGTTCTAACCATGCATGGTCGCATCGCAACTGAAATGTCGAAGTTTCCCGCAGACTGGAATGAGATTGCCAAGGTAGTCAAGCTAAGAGATAAGCTATCTCCCCAAACCTTAATCGTCGGCAATGGAGATGTGAAAAGCTACGAACAAGCAGTGGATTATCATCAAAGATATGGTGTAGATGGAGTAATGATTGGCCGAGGACTTTTTAATAACCCTTGGGTGTTTGAAAAGACTCCTAGTGAACACACTAAACAAGATCGCCTAGATATCCTGCTCAAACATGTCGAGCTTCACCAAAGTCGCTGGGAAGTAAAAAGATTCGATCAACTTAAAAAGTTCTTCAAGATGTATGTCAAAGGATTCCCCGGAGCAAATAACCTCAGAGCTCAACTCATGGAAACTAAAAATAGCGAAGAAGTAATCAAAGTCCTCAATCAACAATAAGTGCTAAACTAGACTTATGCTAAAAATAAATGACTCTGCTCCACTAGATATCAAAGTACTTGATGATCAAAATCAAGAAGTGTCCCTTCGATCATTTCTAGGACACTACGTAGTTCTGTACTTCTATCCCAAAGACAACACTCCTGGATGTACCACGGAGTCATGTAATTTTCGTGACGTAAATTCTGATCTCAAAGAGCTGAGTGCAAAAGTAATTGGTATCAGTAAAGACTCTGTTAAGAGTCATCTAAAATTTAAAGAAAAATACCAACTAAATTTTCCTCTTTGGTCTGATTCTGAACATAAACTTATTGAAGCTTTCGGAGCCTGGAAAGAAAAAAAGATGTTTGGCAAAACCTACATGGGAATTGTTCGCTCAACCTTTATTATTGATCCACAAGGAAAGATCATCAAAACTTGGGAGAAAGTCAGCCCAAAAAACCATGATCAGGAAGTTTTAGATTTTTTAAGAGAATCAACCTGATAACCTTTTAATACTTCCACGGACAGTCCCTGCTATTACCCCAAAGTCTGCAGCTAATTGTAAAACCGGCAGATAGTACCAACCTCTATCCAAGTACTTCACATTTTTCCAGATTGCCCAAGATGAGTAAGCTAATAGATTAAAGACCACAAAAGCCAAACATAAAAACCAATGAGAACAAAAGAAAGAAAAAGCTAAAAAGAAAAAGATCAAATACCGACAAATAACCAAATGAGCCTTGATTCTAGTTAATCCAGCTCTAGCATCATGATCTGCCATTCCCTTAACAGTTTGATAGAAATCTTGAAGAGATTCTATTGGCCACCAAGAGACAACTGCTTTTCTAGTAAAGGTCATTCTTAGGCCAGCTTTTTCTAGCTTATGAGCAAAATCATAGTCTTCACTTAAAGTTAGTTCTTCATCAAAACCACCCACTTCTTTCCAGGATGACTTAGTTAACATCATTGACCGAGTTGCTGGTAAAAAATGGTCTGGATTAATCTTATCTGGCATGACTAGCATATATGGCACCACCGCAGCTTGAAAATCACTTTCAAAAACTGCCTCATAGTATCCAGCAATGACTTCTGCTTTAGTTGCCTGAGCCTTAGCAACTAGCTCTGCCAACCAGTTTTCATGAGGGATACAACCCGCATCAGTAATAGCCAGCCACTTATTTTTAGCTAAGCTGATCCCATAGTTGCGACCTTGACTTCGATTTCCTTTTTTTGAAACTACTCTAAGTGAGAGCTGAGGATATTCTTTTTTGAATGCTCTAATTAGAGAAACTGTTTTATCTGTGGAGTTTGCATCAACGATGATGACTTCATCGGGAGGATGAGATTGAGCAACTAAGCCTAAAAGTAAAAACCAAATCATCTCTGCTTCGTTAAGAACTGTCACGATGACAGAGATTTTCATTTACCCCTCCAGAGATGTTGATACTGATTGGCTACTTTTTCCCATGAGTGCTGTAAAGATTGCTGATGAGCCTGCAAAGAATACTCCCTAAAAACTTTTTTATTTTTAATTAACTTCTCTATTTGAGAACTCATCTTATCCACATCATATTCTATCAGCATTTGAGCCGAACCGGGATATGAGCTCAAGTAACTCTCTTTGAGAGAATTTTCATATAAAGCACAGACAATCTTCCCCCTGGCCTGGGCCTCTAGAATTGATAAATAAGAAGCTGACCAAACCAAATTGGCATTAGCTAAGTATTTACCAGTATCTTTAACCATCCCAGTTACCTGCCCATACTGCTCACAAGCAGATCTATACTCACCATCACCTACCCAAATGATTTCAAGATTAAATTTAGATTTTAATTTTTCTGCCAAAGCTAAATACTTATCTAGATCATTCTCTGCTTCTAACCTACCTATAAAAACAATCTTTACTTTTTTATCAATCTTTTTTGGAGTTATTTTCTTTTTAGAGTAGACTCCCCCATAAACAATTAAGTCAGGCTTATCCCAATAGAAATCCTGTATGTATCTCCCCACATGAATGGTTCTTAAAGCTAACTTACTCCAAACCCACCTAGCCAACTTACTCTTTAGTAGCACAGGAAACTTACCCTCCCAACCATGAAATGTCAGAAATGTTTTTGACCAAAATAGTGGAAGCAAAGGAAGGAGCCACCAATAGACATCATGAACATGGATGACATCTGCTTTTAGTAGGAGTTGAGCCTGCCTAGCCATCTGTTGCCAAATAGTGAGCTTATAATTGAATGGATTAATTACTTTTGATTCAGTATTAATTCTGACTATTTTTACGCCATCTTTTTTATCTTCTAAAGGTAAAGCAATGCTATGAAGTTGAGTTAGGACAGTCACTTCATGACCTTGTTTTATCAACTCTTGGCTTATTTTTTTAACATGAGTCTCAACTCCCCCTAAGTGGGGTTCGTAATATTGAGTAATGTGTAAAACTTTCATTTTAAGATCTCGTTACTAATCTTGAAGCCTTTAAAAACTATCTTTAGTTTATGAGGCTGTTCATATTCTATCTGCTCTTCTTTTTAGTTGCCAAACCAATCTGGGCTAATGAAACTTTATTCACCGATAATTTTGAGAGAAAAAATATAGGAGCCTGGCAGGTAGTAAGAAATAGCCAACACCATCATCCTTTAGAGCCATGTTTCTACCATGGTTTACCTGCCCTCTGGCAAATTGTCGATGGGAAATTAGGAATTAATATCAATGGAATTGCTTGTACTACAGAGATCATCCCTCAACAACTAGATTTATCTGAAGTTCATGATTATGAGTTTCAGTTTCAATGGGAGTTTCTTAAATCTACTCATATGGATAGAAATGTTCTAATCAAATGGCAGGATATTAATAACTGGTATGGGCTACATATTTTAGATAACAAGCTACTCGTCCAAAAGGTGATTGATGGTCAATTATCATCTTTATACAAAAATTGGGGTTATTATCCATTCGTGGCTGATGAAACTTATACTTTTAAAATTACTTTTATTGATGATCAAATAAGAGTCTACATTAATGATGAGTTAATAATTCACACTATTGATAGAGCTCCATTCATAAGTGGATTCAAGACTCTTGGTTTTCAAGCCAGTAGTGGGGACATCTTCCAGTCTAGCTCCTTCTTTGACAATCTAGTTATCACTTCAATTGAAGAAAGAGGTGAGAAAAAACTTCATGTTCATCCATATAAGCAAACTGACCCTGAATGGAAAAACCAACTCTATGATCACGCCAATGATTGGAGTGATAAACCCACTCTAGGCGACTGGGGTTGTGCACTCAGCTCCGCAGTTATGCTTCTTAACTACTATCAAATAAATCAATTACCCAATAATGAAAAAATAACTCCTAAGACTCTTAATCAATGGTTAAAAAATCAACCGGATGGTTTTATGGGAGAGGGCTTGGTGAATTGGCTGGCTATTTCTCGTTTGACTCAAGAGATGAGTGATATTTTGAAAACCCCAGTCTTAGAGTTTAGTTGGATAGACAAAAAAAAAGAAAATATTATTCAAATAATCGATCATGATCAGCCAGTGATTATTAATATTCCTGGTCATTTCTTAGTAGCTGATGGTTATACAGCTGACAAGCTAGATTTTTATATCAAAGATCCTGCTTTTGATTTTCAACTCCTTAGCCAACATCAAACAGAGCTAATCTCTGGAAGAGTTTTTACTCCTAGTTACACTGATCTGAGTTATATCCTACTTGTTCATAATCCTGAGATGAATATTTCTTTAGTTGATGAAAGTGGTCACTCTCCTAAGAATATGAGTATTTACTCAGAATATATTTCATCACAAGATCGGAGTGAACAAGCTCAAGTCAAGGTTGTTCAAAGCATAGCTAAACCTGAGGCTGGTAGATACAGGTTGAAGATCACTAACTCAAATCAGCAAGAAAGCGAGTTCAATCTCTATACTTATGACACTTTAGGTAAAGTGAGTGTTTTTTCACTTGAGTTACAAGATGGTGTTGTTGAGCTAAATTTTGACCCAAATGGTGAAACTAAGATTGAAAAAATTGATAATAAATTCACCTTACTTAGAGATAAGTTAGCTCAGCTATATAAAGATAAAGAAATTAAGGTTAAGTATGCTTATCTCAGGATAGACCTTCTAGCTTCATTAGCAGAAAAAAACCTAGCAGAACAAACAAGGTACCAAAACCTAATTATCAATCAAGCTAAAGAATTAAAAGATTTTGTTCCCATAAAAACTATAATTAGCAACTTAGCAGACCCCGACTAGATGATATAATTAAAATCCTAACCAACGGTCGTATAGCTCAGTTGGTTAGAGCGCACGATTCACATTCGTGAGGTCCCTGGTTCGAGTCCAGGTACGACCACACCAAGGAGGTGTCGCATAGTGGTCAATTGCACACGCTTGGAAAGCGTGAGCCTTCCGGCTCCGTGGGTTCGAATCCCTCCACCTCCGCCATATAAATTAACTGCTCATATGGATACTCAACAAACTATCTCTCAAAATAAAAACATTGCAGTCGTGGGTCTCTCTGACAAGCCAGAAAGAGCCAGCTACCAAGTAGCTGAGTACTTGCAAAAGAATGGTTATAGGATTATTCCTATTAATCCCACAATTGATGAGGTTTTAGGTGAAAAAGCCTACCCCTCAGTCTCTGCTGTTCCAGAGACAGTTGATATAGACATCGTTGATATTTTTCGTAAACCAGAAGCAGTCATCTCTGTAATTGAAGATGTAATCAAGAGTAAGCGCCGACCTACAATCTGGCTCCAAGAAGGGGTCTCTAGCCTTGATGCTGAAGACTTTATTAAAGATAATGGTTTTAACTTTGTTAGCAACTTATGCATGATGAAAGAACATAGAAAGAATAACTAATTATGTCTTGGATTATTTACGCCTCTTTATCAGCTGTCTTTGCTGCTATGACAGCAATCTTTGCTAAGATTGGTATCAAAAATATCGACTCTAATCTAGCAACTGCTATTAGAACAACAGTTATTTTATTTCTAACCTGGGGAATTGTGGCTGTTCAGAAAAACTTAGATAAAGTTTGGCAGATAGATAGATTTTCCTTAACTTTCTTAGTTCTCTCAGCCTTAGCAACGGGTGCATCTTGGCTGTTCTACTTCAAAGCCCTGCAAATAGGTGATGCCAGTAAAGTAGTCCCAATAGACAAACTAAGTTTAGTCCTCACTATCATCTTTGCTGCGATATTTCTAAAAGAAAGCTTTACCTGGCAGACTGCTCTAGGCGCAGTATTAATGACTGGTGGAGCAATTTTAATTGCCTTTGCTAAATAGTTATTTCTGCTAGAATGGATTTATATGAAAAAAATACTCATCCCCTTATTAATTCTAGTAGTCGTTTCTGTCGGAGCTGCCTGGTGGTACTTAAAACCACAACTAAATACTAGTCAGCTACCAAAGATAACCATGCAGGAAGTCTCACAAAGAAACACGACTGATATTTGCTGGGTAGTTATTGATGGCAAAGTATATGACTTTTCCGGGTTTGGTGGTAAACATAAAGGTGGAGCAGGTGTTATCTGGAGCAGCTGTGGAAAAGACGCTACTGAGTTATTTAACAATAGAGATGGCAAAGGCCCACATTCAGCCACAAGTCAGATGAGCCTTGAAGACTTTTTAATCGGCCAACTCTAAACACATTTCTGTTAGAATAATCCAACTTATGAAAAAAACACTCCTTTTGTTTTTAGCTTTTGCAGCTGGAACTTATCTCTACACTCAACAAAAACAAACCCAAGTAGCCCCAGTTACAGAACCAACCTCACAACAAGAGATCACTGAGGATATAACTCAAGAAAATGTGGCTGCTCAGATATTATTAAACGCCTCTGTAGATGGTCAGACAGCTCTAGAGCTTTTAGAAGCTAAGGCTGAGTCTATTGAGACTAAAGACTATGGTGAAGCAGGTGTTTTTGTAACTAGCATTAATGGTGTAGCTGGAGATAACGAACACTATTGGGCATTTTATGTGAATGATGAGTATGCCCAGCAAGGTGTAAGTCAGACTGTCCTAGAAAGTGGTGATATTGTCACCTTTGTTTATGAAGAAATTTCCCAAGCTGAGTTCTAAATTAGCCACTACTGCTATAGCAGTCTTTGGATCAAGGCTAGGTATGCTTCCTGCTAATGTCAGTCCATTGGGGAGCTTTGGTTTTTTTAGCCAGAGCTACTTAGCATATTTTTCTACTATCGTTCTCTTTGATTGGTTGGTTGGTGGATTCTATCCAGGATTCTGGGTCACATATCTAGGATTTATGATGTATCCATTATTAGGAAAATTAGCTAAGAGCACTCAAAACAAGCTTCTCTTATTACCCTTAGCATCATTTCTATTCTTCTTAGTTTCAAACTTTGGAGTTTGGTGGTACTGGTATCCTCACACCATTGAGGGACTAACTACCTGTTATCTATTGGCAATTCCATTTTATAAACGAACCTTAGCCGGAGATTTAATCTTTGGTTATGGGTATTTACTTCTTAAGTCTTGGCTCAAGTCTAATAGCTTTGCCAGAAATCACTGCACTAGCTAATTTTTGATAAGCTCTATTTAAAATCCTACTAAAAGTAGGCTGGGAAATATCCATTTCCTTAGCTGCCAAGACATGATCTAAACCATCAACATCATGGAGCTTTAAAGCTTCTACCTCATCAGCTTTAATAATAACTTCTGATAGTTCACGCAAAGGAACTCCACGAGGTTTGTAATATTTCACCTCTGGATCAAAGCGCAATCGACGTGGACTAAGTGGCCTAGGCACAATTCACACCCTTCATTGAAGTTTGACACTTAGGACACTTATCTTGAGAACAAGGAATTCCTCGTTGGTGAACACTCTCATGTCCACACTTTGGACAAGTACAAGTAGAAGATCCTAGTGGTCTATCTATAACTTGATTAGTATTTCGTGGGCCTCTACCTTGAGGACCCGTTCCATCCATATTTGGCATAGAACCTCCTTACATATAATGAATATATATTCATTATATGCAAATGTAATAAAATGTCAAAAATAGATTTAGTGGTGATGATCTTCTTCTGCTGCCATCGCCTCAGCTTTAGTCTCGTGAACAGTCATATCAGGATGATGAGCTGGAGAGTAGATGGTGTACATCTTAAGCATCTCAGTATCAGAAGTATTAATGATATTGTGTTTTGAACCAGCTTTAATAACTACGGCATCACCATCTTTAACTGTATATTCTTGATCATCAATAACTACTTTACCCTCACCAGCTTCGAATCTAAAAAATTGATCATTTTCAGGGTGAACTTCACTTCCAATATCTTCATTTGGCTGAAGAGCCATCAATACTAACTGGCTTTGAGCACCAGTGTATAGAACTTTTCTAAAAAAATTATTAGCTAGGGTTGATTCTTCAATTTGATCATAAAAACCAGGCATATCTATCTCCTTTTTACTTATTAACAATAAGTTCATGCTACTCCACTCCAAACTAGAAAACAATACACTTCTTGATGATAAAACTTGTCAGAATGATGAGATGCTAAAGTTTGTTTTAGATCTAATTTTTCCCAAGTTTTGTGTCGGCTGTGGAAGGTTTTATACTTTTCTCTGTAACAGTTGTTATCAGCAGATAAATTTCTATCCATTGAAGGTTACGCCTAATTTAGAAAATATATTTTTAGAAGAAATAATTGTGATGGCAAAATACGAAGGAGTTTTAAAAAAGTTAGTTACCACCTTAAAATATAAAAGTGTTAAAGACATCAGCTTAGTTCTAGCTGAGTTGATCTTCCTAACTACAGATATTCCTGAGGTAGAGATCATCACCTCCGTCCCATTGCATCATCAAAGAAAGAAAAATCGAGGCTTTAATCAGTCTAGTGAAATTGCAAAAGAACTAAGTAGACTTTTAAGAAAACCTTATCTTAAGCTTCTTAGGAAAACTAAGCACTCTAAACCTCAAGCTAAAATAAATGATCGGGATAAACGCCTTACTCAATTGAAGAACAATTTTGAGCTTTACCAACAAATCAACTCAAATTCTATTTTAATCATTGATGATGTAACTACTACCGGAACTACTTTGAATGAATGCGCTAGAGTTTTAAAGAAAAATGGAGTCAAAAAAATCTACGGCTTGGTGGTAGCCCATGGGAATTAAATTATTGAAGATTAGTTATACAGTGATAATCTTCATCTCCAGAGTCATCAAAATCACAGGCGCTGTCATTGCTGTTACCAGTATTGTCTTGTTCAACCTGCGCACAGATACAGTATGAATCAGCGTCTGGGCATGAAGCGGTATATGCAAAAGAGCCACCTTTAGGATCAGTCGGGGTCACTCCATTCATATGATCATCGACTGCGTCCTGACAAACAGCACTACTCCCGGCTCCTTGATAATCAGTGTATTCGGCATAAGTTTGTTCTAAGGCATCTTGCCAAGCCTTGAGGTCTCCACGACGACGGGCATCACGTCCTCGTTGCTGAGCGGCAGTAAAACCAACTGAACCAATCACAATCAAGATTCCAATAATGGAGATTACTACCAACAGCTCTAACAAACTAAAACCTTTTTGACGTTTCATATGACTTCATTATGCTCATCTACCTGGTGAGTTGTCAATTGAGGTGTTATAATATAGGCCTTACGGGGATGCATTGAATCGACGTAACGTGCTCATTAACATCTGCAGATCGTCTTTTATCACAGACGCTAAAGAAGATTAAAACATAACTGTCGAAAAAATTCGCAGTACAGTTGCTAAGGTCGTCAGTCCTCTTTTGGATACCGATGGCTATACCGCAACTCCAGCTTACGCTGCTAACTATTTAGTAGCTTAATACGGCATTCAGAGACCAAGTTTCATTGGCGCTTATCTCTGGGTGAAACCTTAGTCAATGTGACAATAAATTATTGTTTGCCATGATTTATTTAAGACTTATGACAAACCTTAAACAAAAGCTGTTTGTTTGTTTCCACTTTGTTTAATATGAAAAATAAACTATATCTGTAGATGGTGTTGGTGTTTACTTGCGGACAGGGGGTCACTCCCCCTCATCTCCACACTAATAACCTAAAAATAAAGTTAGAGCTAGGACCAGTGCTCCCAATAAGTAACTGCCTATAAAAACTCTTCTCTTCTTCTTCCACTCTGGATAAGAAACCCGCTCATTAAACTTCCCTGGGGTACTAAGAACCATGAAGGTTTTATAAAACTCAACCAACAGCCTCTCCAAGCCAGCAGCCCCCATAACTAAAATCATCAAATTATTAGTTAGACGACTAAGTAAGAAAATTGAGCTAAACATAATAATAAAGCTACGAGGAAACTTCTTAATATCAAAACCCTCAATCGGAGCATCCTTCCAAGCCCCACCCAATGAAGGTAAAATTGATAATAAGATCCCAGGAATAATCCAAGAATTCCCTTCAATGGTCACACCAAATAAAATTTGAAGAGCGACTAAAGTAATGAGAGTTAATAATATTCCTAGAGGAAATCTTTTTTTATAAGGCATTACTTTTCCAAAAACATGAAATGATTGAGGTATCTTATAAATCCCTTCTCTTTGCTTAGTCCTAAAAAAAGCCTTCCAATACTCTTGAGTTAATCTCTCCATAGCAACAGCAGAAAATAAAACAGCTAAGTGATGAAACTCAAATTTAGTTTTTGACAGGAAAAAAAGAAACAAAAAATAAAAAAAGCCAGTAGATAGAACAGACCTGTTGAAGCTCTTTGCACTAAACCCCTCATAAGGAGAATCCTTAAATGCCCCCCACGAAGCTGTTAATAAACCACCACCAATGACAAGTAAAAAATTTGCAATCATCCTAATTATGTTAAAACAATTTAAGATAAAGGAATAGATCAAATTCTGTTAAAATACCTCTATGGTTGAGTCCGTATCACTTCCCAATGAACAAAAATTAAAACAACTACTCTCTCAACAAAACCCATGCATCTGCCCCGATAGAATAGAAACATTTTTTCCAAAGTATCAAGATTTTACCCGTAACAGCGATCGATTTGGAATCTGGCATAACACCCAATCTAAAAAAAGAATTAACCAAAATAAAAATAAATACTCCAAAGTTTTACTCTTACTATCCGGCGTAGCCGGAGGTGGTAAAGATGCCATTCGTGAGAAAATTGGTCAGCTCTACCCAGACTCAATATTTAAAATCATCACCGCTACCTCTCGCCAACCTCGCGAAGAAGAACAACACGCAGTAGATTATTACTTCTACGATTCAAAAGAAGACTTCCAACAAGCAATCAACAAAGACGAACTATTAGAATGGGTACCACAGGGAAGTCGCCTCTACGGACTACCCAAAATTAGCTTAGCTGACTCCTTAAAAAAACCAGAGCCAATCGTAGTCACCCACGTTGAGATGACTGCCTGGCCAAAAGTAACTAAGTTCATTGAAGAAGAAGTTGAAGATAAACCATTTATCCTGAGAGTATTTGTCATGCCCCATATGCGCTATGAAAAATACGCTAACGACTGGCTCCCTAGCCAAAGAGAAGACTATCAAGCTAGACTTAGCCGCACCCTATGGGAACTAGACCATGCTCCAGGAGTAGCAGACCTATTAATCAGTAATCACATCAATAACAACACCCCATTCTTAGAATGGCAAACCAAATCCCTAGTTAAATTAATTGAGGAAGTTTTGACTCCTGAGAGCGCTGCTACTCTTCAGCTTGACTAGCTTGTCCTAGATAACTTTTTACTGCTTCCATGTTTACTTCACGTGGCTTACTGCCCTCATGAGGACCAACCAAACCAGCTTCATGGAGCTGATCTAGAATCCTAGCAGCTCGTGCATAACCAACTGATAATCGACGCTGAATGAGGGAGGAACTAGCCTTATCATATTGAGCAAAAAGCTTGACTGCTTCATTAAATAACTCATCCACATTCTCTCCAGTTGGACCGGTATTACCACCTACCACTGCTCCAGGTTTATATTTACTAATAATCTCTTCTTCATACTCAGGTTGTTGTCCCTGAGATTTAAGGAAATCAATTAGCTGTTTAGTCTCTTTATCATTTACAAAAGTACCCTGAATACGCATTGGCTTTGCTTGAGTTGGAGGAATAAATAACATATCACCTCGACCTAAAAGCTTCTCAGCTCCAGGCTGATCTAAGATAACTCTTGAGTCCGTCATTGAAGAAACATTAAAGGCAACTCTTGAGGGGATATTAGCCTTAATTAAACCAGTGATAATATCAACAGATGGGCGCTGAGTTGAAAGCACCAAGTGAATACCAACTGCTCGAGCCATCTGCGCAATACGCGTAATTGATTCTTCTACCTCAGAAGGAGAGAATAACATTACATCAGCCAACTCATCTATCACAATCACAATACTAGGCATGGCTGCAAAACCAGCTAACTCGTTATAACTACTAATATTTTTAACACCCACTTCAGCCAACTTCTTATATCTGTTTTCCATCTCCACCACCGCCCACTTCAATGCAGAAACCACTTTTTTAGGCTCAACAATTACTGGGGTGAGAAGATGAGGGATGCCATTGTAACCAGTCAACTCCACTCGCTTAGGATCTACCAAGATAAATTTAACCTCTGCAGGACTAGACCTAAACAAAACACTACACAAGAAGCTATTGATCCCCACCGATTTACCGGACCCAGTTGAACCAGCAACCAACATATGAGGCATCGAAGAGACATCAACGATCATTGGCTTGCCACTAACATTGATTCCCATTGCCCAAGCTAGTTTGCTCTTATGCTTCTTCATCTGTGGAGCAGATAACATTGTCTTAAGCGTGACAAATTCAGCCGTGTGATTTGGAACCTCGATACCCACTAAAGAACGCCCAGGAATTGGGGCTTCAATTCTGATCTGACCAGTTGGAGCAGCTAATGACAGGGCAAGATCAGTAGCTAGATTAGTGATTCTACTTAACTTAGTTCCCTTAGAAATATCTAGCGCATACTGAGTAACTGATGGACCATAATTAACCTCGACCACTCTTGCCTTAATGCCAAAAGAATCCAAGGTATTTTCAATAATTTGAGCATTAGCTTTGACATCTCCGCGGTCAGCTTCTCCTCCACGAGCAGATGAAAGCAGAGATAAAGGTGGATACTCCCAAACAATCTGTCTCGTATTCACTGTGGTATCTGATAAACCGGGAGGTTGATCACCCTCTTTTGGTGATACGGGAGGAGCTTTGCCCTCAACTGCAGTCCCGACTTGTTCTTCCACACTATCATCTTTGGTAGTAGCTTCCTTTTCTTCACCCTGATTAATCTTAAACTCACCTTTTTTACCAAACCCCAGCGCCAATTTGGGCAACTGGAAACCCTTGGCTTTTTCAATCTCTTTCTCAACCTTCTTGGTGACTTTTTCTTCCTGTTTCTTAGCTCGATTCTCTTTTAGCTTAGCTAGGCCATCAACTATCTCTTCAAAAGAGAGCTGCAACATAATTAGCAAGCCAACAATTAAAACTCCAAAATAAACCACATAGGCCCCTGTATTAGAAAGAAGTTTAGCTAAATTAATAAAAATATTCTGACCAACGTCGCCAGTTCTAAGAGAACCCATACTACCTAACATCAATAGAATTACTCCCAGTAAAACATGAGGCTTGGACCACTTCCATTTACTCTGGAACATTACTAACCCTGAGGAAATAAAGACAAATGGCAAAAAAGAGCATGCTCAAACCCAAACGATCGATCAGAAACTCATTTATCTGAGAAAGTAGCGTGCCTTGACCAGTGAAAGAAACTGCGACTAATAATCCAAAAATTATTAACACCAATCCAAAAATAGTATGAGTGGTTTCCTTTTTAATCTTTAAAACTACCGGTTTTTTACTTTTTCTTTTTTTGTATTTACGCTTCTTTGCCATGATTTTAAAATTATAGCCTGAATTACTTGGCTTCGTATATAACTGGTACGATTAGTGGTTCTCTTTGGATTATCTTATACAGTTTACGACTCAACTTTCTCTCAATAGCTTGCTTAAGCTTTTGATCATTAGTCTTACCTTTAAAACTATGAACTATCTTGCCTGTCTCCTGCCTGATAAAATCAATTACGTCTTCAGCCTCTTTCATAAAAACAAAACCTCTAGAGACAACCAACATATTCTTCAAGTCTAGTCGTCCTTTAATTCTAGGCATAACCAAGACAATAATTCCAGCTTCACTTAGAGCTCTACGATCTGCCAAGACGATCGGACCAACATCACCAATTCCCTTACCGTCAACCATTCGTGGTTTAATATCAAACTTCTTCTTCAAAGTATATTTTCCCTGAGTGAATACAACTACTTCACCGTCGTCAGGTAATAGAACTTGGTTGTCTTTCATCCCCAAGGGTTGAGCAACTCGCTCTTTAAACAAAATTCTGTGTCGATTAGCTCCACCAATTGGCATTACGTATTGAGGATTAATAAGTGAAACTAGCTCTGACTGCTCAGCAGCTCCAGCATGTCCTGATTGATGAAGATCTGGCATGATGTCTGGATATAAAACCTTGACTTCATTTTTGGCCAACTCATCAATTGCCCCAAAGTAGTTGAGCTCATTTCCAGGAATAGCATCAGCTGAGAACACCACTCTATCTTGAGGGTTAATCTGAATAGCTCGATGGTCTCCAAAAATGGCCCTCATTAGAGAAGAACCTTCTTGGCCTTGGCTACCAGCAATAATTACACATAATTGGTTGTCCTTATACTCATCAATGTCTCTTTTATCCACCAACATTTCTCGAGGAATTGAGAGTTTTTTCAGAGATAAAGCAACCTCAACATTTTGCTCTACTGATCGACCAATAAAGACCACTTTACGACCATGAGCTTGAGCTGCTTCTACAGCTTGCTGAATACGATGAACGTGAGAACTCATCAGTGTTAGGATAAATTTCCCAGGAGTATTCTCCATAGCCTTCTCAATTGCTGGGCCAGTGGTAGATTCGGAAGGAGTCCATGACTCTCGCTCTACTCGCAAACAATCAACCATCATACAAAGAATATTTTTCTGTCCTAGCTCTCTTAATAGATCATAGTTAGGGACAACTCCATCAATTGGATTCTTGTCTAACTTAAAGTCAGTCCCGTGATAAACAGTTCCTTCTGGAGTTTCAATAGTAAAGTGCTTGGTATCAGGCACAGAATGAGTCATGGCGTAAGCAGTAATAGTAAACGACTGTCCAATCTGGAAAGGTTGGTTATCACTGATGACTGTAACTTCTCTTTTTACTTTGCCATCACTCATCCGCTGCTTAGCAAAACCAGCTGTGAGTGGAGAAGCAAAGATAGGAAAATCCCCAGGTAATTCAGGAATTATATAAGGAGTGGCTGCGATATGGTCATCATGACCATGAGTCAACACCATTCCGACAATCTTTTTACCTTGATCAACTAATGACAGGAGATATGAAGTATCAGGAATCAAGATATCTACTCCTGGCATATAATCATCAGGAAATCCAATTCCGCAATCAAAAATCAAAATTTCATCCCCATAAATGTACAAGTACATGTTCTGAGTGACTTTTCCCATTCCTCCCAGTGGCACTATCTCTAACTGTGGCATATAAAACCTTTCTTAAAACTATAACTTTTCATTAAATGAGGCAATGTCTATATCTTAACAGATCAATACTGAGGTAAGAAGATCTTAGCATTCTCTAAAGTAATAACAACTTCTTTGTAACCCTTCTCAACAATAATTCGAGCTGCTTTACGGACTGCTCCCTTGAGGTTTCTCTGGAGTGTTCTGATTCCAGCATCAAAACCAAGCGGCCTGACCATAGTTGGCCAAACCTCTTCTAAAAGTACAAACTGACCCTTATCCAAACCAGCATCCTTAAGCAACTGAGGCAGAATATAGTGTTTACCGATCATAATTTTCTCTTCATCAGTATAAGAAGGCATCGAGATCTTCTCCATACGATCTAAAACTGCAGTAGCAATATCACGAGTGTTGTTACAAGTGGCAATAAAGATGGCTTGAGATAAGTCCACTGGATAATCAATATAGTCATCCACAAATTTATCGTTCTGAGCTGGATCTAGTAACTCAATGAGTACACCCATAATGTCAGCGTTAGCCTCTTTGGTAACACGATCGATTTCATCCAATAGGATAACAGGATTTCTTACTCCTGCTTCAGCAATACCTTTGATAACCCTGCCTGGTTCTGAGCCTAAGATCAACCGAGAGTTACCTCGCAAGTCCTTAGCATTACCCATACCACCAAAAGGAATACGAACAATTTCTCTCTCCAAAGCCTCAGCTAACGAAAAAGCAAAAGTGGTCTTACCGGTACCCACTAAACCAACTAAAAGCAGAATTGGTGCTCTAAACTCAGTCTCTTTAGCCTGAGTATGGCGGAGGTTTAAAACTGAAACATACTCCAAAAAACGATCTTTAACATCATCCATTCCATAGTGATGTTTATCAAAAATTTCTTTTGTCTTAGTTAGATCTAACCTATCTTCGGTCTTTACATCCCAGGGAATCTTTAAAGCCCAATCAATATACTTACTCACCTTTTCATATTTTTCATCATAACTACCCAGCTCAACGGATCTCTCTAGAGCGACAATATCTTTAGAGATCTTAAGACGCATCTCTTCAGGCATTTTTTTAACCTGAGAAACTTGGTCTTTTAAATCTTGAATTTCTTGCTGGAGAATTTGTTTATAATCACTCATAGGGCAGGATAGAATCTATTATACAACTTTCTCCAACTCTTCTTTAGTCAGTAAACCAGCTTTAGCTCCTACTTGCTGAATTACACTCCCCGCATTAATCTTGCCCCACTCAGCTTGCTGTCTCAAACTAACTCCATTTAAAATAGCAGTCACATAACCCACTGCGAAACTATCACCAGCCCCTGTCCCATTTACTGCCTCTACTTTAGCTCCCTCATATTGATGATGAACCTTACCCGACTGATAAACAGTTCCTCCCTCACCACTCTTTGTCACCACAATTTGGACACACTGTTGATGCAGCTGTTCATGAGCTGGACTTAAATCTTCCCACTCCTTGTGATTAACAAATAGAACTGCAATTTTAACCCCAGATAAACTTAGTTTACCCTTATTTAACAACTCAATCTCAGCTTTACCTGGATTCCAAGAAAGTTGTTTGTGATGAGTGCTAACTATAGAAAATATTTTTCTTAGAGCTTCTTCCTGTCCAGAAATACTAGATAAATGAATCCAGTTGGCCTCTAATAAAGCATGCTCAGGAATGTCTTTTGCGTCTAACATTGAAGCAGCCCCTCGATGAACCATAATCGTGCGACCACCTTCTGGAGAAGATAAGATAACACTCCCACCAGTTTCCTCTTTGCGCTCTTCGATTAATAAAGAAGTGTCAACTTTTTCTTTTTCGAAATCATTCTTGAGCAACTCTGACCAAGTATCAACTCCTAGCTCTGCAACGACAGCTGTATTAAAACCCATTCTGGAAAAACCAACCGCAGTATTGCTGCCCCCACCTCCAGTGGTAACTTTGAAGCTATCTACTTCAATTTTTTCGTCGTATCTCTCACAGAGCCACAAACCCTCAGCTTCTTTTTTGAGGTGAAAATCTTTAGAACTAACAAAAATATCTACCAAGGCAGAACCAATCGTGATTACATCATGCATCTTCTTCCTTTACTTCAGGCTTAGGCAGACCACACCTTTCTTCTAGCTCCTCTTCAAACTCTTTCAAAGCTTCAATCAAGCCTCCCTCATCTTTGACTATCTTATAGACCTGATGCTCTTTTTCACCCACAAAGAAGTGTTTTCCAATTACCCTCATTACTTCGTGCCAAAAATCACCATATAGAATTAACGGTTTGTGATTACCATAGTACAAATGAGCTAATAACCAAGCAGTGGCCCACTCACTTAAAGTCCCAGTTCCACCCTCAAAAATAACAAAAGCATCAGCATTATCCATCAGCCCAAACATGCGCTCAATATAATTTGCAGTCTTAATTTCTTTATCAACATTATTTTCGTGATGACGACCTTCAAACTCTGGCATATCCTTTGGATAAAAAGTAACAGCCAAAGTCTCACCCCCAGCTGACTCAGCACCAGCTGTGGCTGCATCCATCACTCCTGGACCACCACCATCTACAACTACTTTGTCGTTATAAGCTAGGTAACGCGCTACATTAAAAGCCTCTTGATACAACGGGTGCTTATCATCTACATCTGCACTTCCAAAAATTGCCACGCGACGAATACTACTATGAATCTGCTTTTTAGGAATATTAATTTGGGTTTTCATAACCCTAGTGTAATCTGATTTAGTCTAGTTGAGCAACCCCGAGTATTGTTGAATAGTAGCCACAGGATTTGATGATTTCCAGAAACCACTTCCTACTGCGACTCCCGTCACTTCATTTTCTCGCAAAGTTTCTAAAACTTGCTCCTTAACTCCACCATCAACTATTATCTCAATATCTTTTTGAGCGTGTTTTTTAATCTCTTTGATCTTCTCTAAAGCTTTAGAGTTAAACTCTTGACCTTGGAATCCAGACTCTATCGTCATCAACTGTACAATGTCTAACTTCTCCCATGATTCTTCATCAATCGCACTCACAGGCGTATAAAGATCTAAAGACAAGCCAGTCTTCCATTCTTGAGCTCTGACTTCTTCTAAGAAGTAATCTTGAGAACTCATTCGCTCCACCTGAGCAATTACTGCTCGAACAGAAAAGTTCTCCTTGATCTCAATCATCTCATTTACATAATCAATTGGCTCTTCAGTCATTAGGTGAAAATCAAGACGTAATTCTTGATGATCTACATTGGCTACATCTAGAGGAGAGAGAGTTAAGTTTTCAGCAAACTGACCATCTATTACATCTATTTGAATAGTTTCAATCACTTGGCTTTCAATAACCCAAGCTAACTGTTGTTGATACTCCTCGATAGAGGAAGTAAGAAGACTAGGATGAAGATTCATATGACTTTATTTTATCAAGTCGACGCAAATATCTCTCCTCTGATCCAAAGGGGGTTGTTAGAAAAGCTATCACCATCTGTTGAGCTTCTTCAAATTTAGTAAACTCAGCAGAAATAGCTAGTACATTTAGATCATCATGTTTACGACCATGCTTCACTTCTTCTGGATTAATTGCTGTAGAGGCTCTAATCCCTCTAACTTTATTTGCTGCAATATTCACCCCCACTCCAGAGCCACAGATTACAATCCCTCTTGATTCTGGCTCTTGTTGAACATTTTCTGCTACAACAAATGCATAATCAGGGAAATCATCCTCAGGGTCATACTTTTCATTGCCACAATCAACTACTTGGTGGCCTTCCTCACCAAGCCAAACTTTAAGATGTTCTTTGAACTCATATCCACGGTGATCTGCCCCAATAAATATTTTCATATTAATTATCCTTTTTGCTAATCATCGTCTTCATCATGATCATCATCCTCTTCATCCTTATCATGACCATGACCTTGCCCTTGGTTTTGTTTCTCCTCTTCAGTTTGTCTCTCTGCTTCTAACGCTTCTTGTCTTGCTCGCTGTGCTGCTTCCATCTCTGCTTGTCGTTGTCGCTCTGCCTCTTCCAATCTCTGTCTCTCTGCTTCCTCTTGAGCACGCTGTTGGTCTTCATATGCCTTTTGTTGAGCTTCTAGGGCCTCTTGTTGAGCTCGTTGTTGAGCCTCAATTTCAGCTTGTTTTTGTCTCTCAGCCTCTAGGGATTCAGCTTCTATTTCTTGGAGTCGTTGCTGTCGCTGATTTTCAACTGCCACTCTTTCCAATCTCTCAATCTCGGCCTGAATTTCTGCCTGAGTTTGTTCAATCTCTCGCTGCACTGCTACTTGATTAGAAGTAGCGGTTGGATCAGTGTAGTAGTAATTATTAACTACTTGATTATTATTAGTATAATTATTAACTGTATTGTTGTTAGCAGCTGGAGCAGAAGTGGGAGCCTTAGCAATTGCAGCTTTTTGTTCATACAAACTTGTTTGAGTCTCCTTCAGAGTCTGAATATATTCACTTACCAACTCGGATTGTTTATCTAGATCTTTGACTTCTTCAATCGTATCTGCTGTCTCTGCTACTTGATCATTTAGGTTATGTAAACTTTCTACTACAAAAGCGGTGTCAGAAACTTGTTCTACTTCAAGCATTCTGCGTTTAGTAAACTTTATTTCCATATCACTAGTAGCAGATTTAGAAGGCTTCATCGCTAAGAGGATTGCATCTTCAAGAGCTAACTTAATGGGATACATTGAATCACCAGGTGCAGAATCTTTTGAGGCTTGAACAGCTCCAGCTGGAAGAAATAAAAAAACTAAGATAACCCAGGAAGCTCGATTAAAAAATTTCTTAGCTGTCATTTTTTTTAAAAACCTAATTCGGCTTTAACTTCTTCACTCATCAGGTCCATCGTCCAAGGAGGATCAAATGTCAACTCAACTGTGACTTGCTTATCAACATCTAAACCCTCAATTTCTCTGAGAGCATCTTTAACCATACTACCAAAAACACCAGCTAGAGGACAACCTGGTGAGGTTAAAGTCATTAAGATATGAACCATTTCCTCGTCAGAAACTGTCACATCATAGATCAACCCTAAACTAACAATATCAACGTCTAGTTCCGGATCAATAACATTCTTGATTTTTTCTCTAATTAATTGTGGTGTAATCATGCTTCTATTAAACCAAAAAACCCTTGGTTTGTGGCCAAGGGTTTTCTGAATTTTTATGTAAGCTATTACTAGCGAGCCTTGCGGAGAACTGGCATTCCAGTGCGCTCGGTCTCAACAACTTCCATTCCTGCTGGCACTTCTTGAAGTGCTTGCTCTGGACGGACGTCTCGGGCAAAGTAATAAATTCGTTGCACACGACCATTTTTGAGAGTTACTTCTCTGGTGTGCAGATAGTAGGTTTGACCCTTACTATTGGTGTAACTGTAGGCATCTGCCATAGATACTCCTTCTTAATTCCCCCCCGGTGTCTCGGGGATTACTTATACTGCTATAGCCTATCATACTCGACGGGCTTATCAAGGGCAAGTTTTTAATTTGATTCAGCCATCTCTTCTAATACGCCTCTGAGCAAGACCTGCTCCATGAGGTTGTCATCCACCATCTCTTTAGAGACTACTACTTCAAAAGGAAGTGTTTCTGCGGAGATAGCAGCGCTACCAGTGTAGCCACCTTTAAGCATTTCTAAAGCAAAAGCTTTACGAATAGCTTTTCCATCAACTTCTTTTAACCATACTTGATATTGAGCTACTTCTTCTTCAGGAAGAGTTGCTGCCACGGAAAATTTAACTTTTTCATCACTAATTTCGTATCTAATCTCACCTAAAGCTGATTCTTGTTCACTCTCTAGATCAACTCTCTCTACATCTTTAACTCCAGAAAGGGATGTTTGACGCTCAGTTTCAGTCAGATCTTCAATCTCAACTCCTTGAGCAAATTCAGAGATTTTGCCAATCTGCTCACTGCGTAAACGATACCAGCGAAAAGCAAGGATGATAACCAAAATAATGGCAGCGGTAGGAAATACGAAAGGTAAGAATTGTTTGAGCCGATTCATGAGAGCCCTTTTTCAATTTAGCTGTTAATAATAAGCTCAACTGTTTTCAAGAGTTGAGAGGCAGGGCTGGGTTGACCGTTAACATAAAAAGTAGGTGTACCTTGAATGTTAATCTTGCCACCCGCCGTGATATCTTCAATAACGAGTGATTTGATACGGTCTGATTCAATTCTCTCCAAAAAGCTAGCTTTGTCAATGCCCAGTTCCTCGGCGTAACCTGCTAACTGCTCGAGAAAAGCGCCTTTTTCCTCGAGTTCTGACCAGACTCGTTGGTTAGCAAAAAGCAGGTCATGATACTCCCAGAATTTATCTTCCTGAGCTGCCACTTCAGTAGCCTGAGCTGCTAACTGAGCATTAGGATGAATAGAGTTTAAAGGAAAATGACGATACTCTATCTTTACTTGTTCTGGATATGCAGCCAATACTTCATTAACTAATTCTTGGCTAGCTGCACAAGCTGGACATTGAAAATCACTGAACTCAACAATGGTGATCTCGGCAGCCTCTGCTCCCTTAATATGTGGGGAAGAAGTTGAAACTAGCTCCTCCTGAGATACAGGATCTTGCTGAGAAAGAGAGTTATTCGAGAACATAAATATAACTCCCAAAATCATTGCTGTAGTGACTAATAAAGTCCCCAGCAAAAGTGGTAGGTTTTTCATTCTATCCTTCCTTGGCAGGTGGCCAAACTTGTTCTCCTGTTTCAGTATTCGTCACGATCACTGCCATAGTAGGACAGCTTTGTGCTGCTAAGAGCTTAGTCTCGTCATCATTCCCATCTTGAGAGATGATAATCGCTAGGTCCTCTTCATCAAGTTGGAAAACTTTAGGAGCAATAGCTACACAGCTAGCGGCACTAATACACTCCTCGCGAATCACTTCGACTTTATATTTTCCAATTTGCTTAGTCTGAGTTGTTTGATCAGCAGATTGATCTGCAGTAGTTTCTTGAGCTGTTTGATCTGCCTGAGTAGTCTCATCTACAGGAGTAATTGGGGTGGTTGGTTGAGAAGTTTGATCTGTCATATTAGTAAAAACTTTCTGTAATTATTAATTCTTTGGGAACTCCCTGTTCTGTTAATAAATTAGTAACATCTTTGATCATACCTTGACTACCACAAAGAAAATAAGCGGTATTTTCTGCTTGTTGATGAACACCTAAACAATCAGTCACCCTTCCTTTGCACAAAGTCCAAGCTTCAGGAGACCTGGATAGAGTGGGATGAAAATGAAAGTTATCAAAAGCCTGATCCAGTGCTTGCAGATCATCTAACCAGAACAAATCTTCAGCATGGCGCATCCCCCAATGTAAAGTAAGTTGACGCTGGTCTTTTTTATTCCGCAGTTGATCTTCAATCATGGCTTTAAATGGGGCAATTCCAGAACCAGTAGCCACAAAACTTAAGTGATCTGCTTGTAAGTTATCCGGAACTACAAATATACCCATCGGAGACAGAACTTCTATCTCTGCTCCAAACTCTAAGCCTTGTAGATACTTAACCCCTAATCCCTGAGGTGAGTGGTCTATCAAAAGATCAAATTGATGCTCATTATCAGGAGTACTACAAATAGAGTAAGAACGCCGCTCACCTTGTTCAGAAACCTTTAGAGAAACATACTGACCTGCCTGGAATGTCATTCTATTGGGCTCAACTAACTCAAAGCTGTATTGCCAATAATTTTCATTATGTTGAAGTTTCTCTTCTAAACGAGCAGAAAATTTTTGAGGAGGAGTCATACGACGCATGGTAGCAGATAGCGTTGTCGCTGAAAACTATAAATTTTTTAACCAATCACGACCATACCATAGTCCCAGGGCTAATTTGACAATCCCTGTATACTCTTCAGTCCTGTCGACAAAATTATGAGTGATTACTCCAATCATGCCCTGCTTTTGTTTAACATTTCCCTCACCTACTATTTGAGCCACTACTGGACCCATCTCTTCACCACTCTTAATTAGTTCAGCAATCTTCTCTGGCACCTTAAAACGGGCCCCATTTGAGTGATAAATATTTTCCTCAAGATCTATTACCGCTGCCCAAACAGTAGCCCACATGACTTGATTCTCATCAAGAAACACTCCTCCTTCTAAGCCAACTCCAAGGAAATCCTGATCAATACCTTCATCCTGAGCTATTTTTAAAACAGCTTTAGCTCTATTCTCTGCACCCTCTCTAGTAACATCATCTCCAATAGGTTGTTCAGGAACACCACTCTCAGTACTAAAACCCTTCACTTCCACTTCTGGCCAAGTTTCACTAGCAGCATTTATAACTGAGTTAATCTTGACTGGATTTGTAGAAGCCACATAGATCTTCATTCTTACTCCTTAAGTGCCTTTTGAATTGCCAACAAACCCATCATCATACACTTTTCTCTAGAAGGAGTGATCTCTTCTACTCCCAACAGTGCCTTTAGATCTCCAACTGATAGCTTATTAATCTCATCAATCCTCATCCCCTTCACCTTGGCAGAGAGGAAGCTCATACTAGCCATACTCACTACACAGCCATTTCCTTCCCATCCTAGATCAAGTAAGACATCTCTATCCTCATCTAGCTTTACATAAACCTCAATGCTATCTCCACACGAAGGATTAACATGACTCTGTGTAATATCTGCTCCTTCTAAAGGACCATAATTCTGAGGATCTCTGGCTTCAGTAATAATAGCTTCTCGATAAATGTCGTCTGTCATGATTTAAATACCTGACTAATTTTTTCTAAGCCCTTAATCAGAGCATCAATATCATTTTTAGAGTTATAAACTGAGAAACTAGCTCTAGTAGTAGCTTGCCAACCAAATTCTGTATGTAACGGCATGGTGCAGTGATGTCCTGACCTGACTGCTATCCCTTCACTATCTAAAATTTGAGCTACATCGTGAGCATGAGTAGCCTGATGAATAAAAGCCACTGAACCTAAACGATCTAAAGATCCTCCTGATAATGGCTCAACTGGACCAATTAATTCTATATCTGAAATTTTTGAGAGTTTTTCTATGGCATAGGCCACTAGCTCTCGATCATGTTGTTCCACTTTCCTCATCTCTAGTTTTTTGAGATATTCACAAGCTGCTGCCAAGCCAGCTACGCTTGCCACGTCTGGTGTGCCAGCAGTGAACTTCTCAGTTACATCCGGATTAAACTCTGTTTTAGTAGGTAAGACAGAAAAAATCATTCCTCCACCAAATAGCCACGGATTCATCTCTGCAGTTTCCAACAACTCTCTCTTAACCAACAGACCACCTACTCCCATTGGACCCAACATTTTATGACCACTAAAGACATAGAAGTCTGCTCCTAGTTGATGAAAATCAATTTTCATATGAGGAGCAGATTGAGCCCCATCTAATAAGAATCTAATTGGGTTATCTGTTTGGTGTTTAGTTATCAACTGCCTAATTTTTTTAATTGGGTTAACTGTGCCGATAGTATTGGAAACATGAACAAGAGCCACTAATTTAATAGGCAATGTCTTCAACTTTTCTTCTAACTCATTTAGTTTAAGCCGACCATTCTCATCAACTCCCACATACTCTACTTTAGCCCCAGTTCTTTTAGCAACTTCCTGCCAAACTACAAAATTTGCATGATGTTCCATCAGACTAGTAAGAATTATATCTCCTTCTTTAAGATTTTTTTCTGCCCAACCATAAGCCACTCCATTAATTGCCTCAGTGGCATTCCTAGTGATGACTAATTCTTGAGGATCAGCAACAAAAAACTTAGCAATTATCTCCCGACTTTTTTCTAAAACTGCGGTGCTCTCATCAGAAAGATGATGAACTCCACGATGAACATTTGCATTGCTGTTTGAATAATAATAAGTAATTGCCTCAATAACTGCTGAAGGTTTTTGAGAAGTAGCAGCATTATCTAAGTACACCAATGGTTTTTCATTAACCTGACGAGACAAGATTGGAAACTGTGATTTAATCATCTGTGAACCAAGCATAGGTTTAATTCTACCACCCTTATCTGGATAAAAATCCTTCAACTATCACTTCCTCAGCTTGTTTTTTACTCAACCCTCGACTCATTAAATAGAACAATTGCTCTTCATCTAAATTACTAATACTGGCCGCATGAGAACATTTAACATCATCAGTCAAAATCTCTAAATCAGGGACTGCTTCTGCATGAGCTTGGTCAGATAATAATAAAATTCTCTCTGTCAAAAATGAATTGCTCTGCCCACAATCAGGATCAATAATAATTCTCCCTACAAACCTTATCTTACTTTTATCCTTAGCAACTCCTTTAAGCATTGTATTAGCTAAAGTATGAGGAGCTTGGTGATGAATAATCACTTCTAAATCAACCTCTTCTTTTCCTTGGGTTTGAAAAACACCTATAATCTCAACTTCTTCACCAGTCTTAGTAAGTTTAACCACATGTTTGCCAGCTTTTTTGAGCTCGATTTTTCTCATCCAATACTACCCTCCATCTCATGATCTATCAGTCGATTCATCTCGACCGCATACTCTAATGGAAGCTTACGGACCAAGTCCTCTACAAAGCCATTAACGATCATTTTACGAGCATCTTCCTCAGTAATACCCCGACTCATAAGATAAAAAAGCTGATCATCACCGATCTTTGAGACAGTTGCTTCATGCTGGACTTCAATTTGGGAATTAAAAACCTTATCAACAGGGTAAGTATCACTTCTTGAATCTGAATCTAAGAGAAGAGCATCACAGATAACTGTATTCTTGCTGTGATGAGCCTTGGGCCCTACTGAAACCATGCCTCGATAGCTAGCTCGACCTCCGCTTTTACTAATCGATTTAGAAATAATTGTTGAGCTAGTATGAGGTGCCAAGTGAATAGCTTTAGCCCCAGTATCTTGATGTTGAGCTTCACCAGCCAAAGCCATGGAGAGAACTTCTCCCTTAGCTCCTTCACCAGCTAAAACAAAACCTGGATACTTCATCGTAACTTTTGAGCCCATGTTAAAGTCAGTCCAGATCATCTCTGCGTTCTCTTCTACATATGAACGTTTTGTCACCAAGTTAAAAATATTTTTATACCAGTTTTGAACAGTCGTATACTGACAACGCGCTCCTGGCTTAACAAAGATCTCTACTACCGCACTATGTAAAGAGTTTGAGCTAAAGTTTGGAGCAGTGCAGCCCTCGATGTAATGAACCTTAGCTCCTTCATCAACAATAATTAAAGTACGCTCAAATTGCCCAGCATTTTGAGCATTAATGCGGAAGTATGTTTGTAAAGGCAATTTAACTTCAACCCCTTTGGGGACATAAACAAATGATCCTCCAGACCAAACTGCAGTGTTAAGAGCAGCAAACTTGTTATCCGCAGCCGGGATAACTTTTCCAAAGTATTCCTTAACTAATTCCTCATGCTTCTGTAAACCCTCATCCATGGATAAAAATTCAACTCCGTACTTAGCCCAAACATTCTTTAGTGAGCCATAAACAACCTCACTATCGTATTGAGCTTTAACTCCGGCTAGAACTTTTTGCTCTGCTTCAGGGATACCTATTTTTTCAAAGGTTTCTTTAACTTCTGGAGGGACATCTTGCCATGAGCCAACTTGATCTTCTGTGGGACGTAAATAATATCTAATATCATCAAAATTAATCTCACTTAAATCTGCTCCCCAATTAGGCATAGGCTTAGTTTTGAAAATCTCATAAGCTTGGAGCCTTTTTTCCAACATCCACTGAGGTTCTTCTTTTAAAGCTGAGATCTCTTTGATAACCTCTTTATTTAATCCTGGTTTGGCAATATGTTTGTAGCTAGATGTAGAAAAAGAATACCCATGCTCATAGGTTTCTTCCTTTAACTTGTCATCTAGATCAGTGGTTTTTTTATTGGCAAAGCGAGCCATAACTTAGCTCCATTTTTTATAACCGTCTTGTTCTAATTCTTTAACCAACTCTTTCCCACCACTCTCAACCACTTTCCCTTTAACCATTACGTGGACAAAGTCTGGCTGAATGTAATCAAGAATTCGCTGGTAATGAGTAATTAATAACACTCCAGTTTGATACTTTTTAATATTTTGCTTTACACCATTAGCGACAGCTTTAATCGCATCAATATCTAGTCCTGAGTCTGTCTCATCTAAAATAGCAAACTTGGGCTCCAAGACAGCCATCTGTAATACCTCTAATCTTTTCTTTTCACCACCAGAGAAACCCTCATTCAAACCTCGCCTGAGCAGTTCAGGATTAACTTTAAGCTCTTTGGCCAATTTTTCTAGATGTTTTCTGAACTCTAAAACAGAGTTAAAATGTTTGTCTTTTTGACCTTCAAAACGAGCTCGATATGCCTGTCTTAAAAAGTTTTGAACCTTTACCCCTGGAACCTCTACTGGATACTGAAAAGCTAGAAACAATCCAATTTGAGATCTCTCATCAGGAGACATAGCTAGTAAATCATCGTTATCTAAAGTCACCTCTCCATGCTGGATTTCATAAGCTGGATGACCAGCTAGGGTATAAGCTAAAGTTGATTTGCCTGAACCATTAGGACCCATGATTGCATGGACTTCTCCTGGCTTAACCTCAAAATCCACTCCTTTTAGAATTAATTTGTCTTCAATTTTTACTTGTAAGTTTGAAATTTTTAGTTTTGACATAGTTGAAAAGCCTTTTTTATTTCTAAATCAACATTTCCATAAAGTCCAATCTCTCCCAATTCCTCTAAAGAAAACCAGCCAATTCCATCTGTCTCTTCGACATTCTCTCTGAAGCTCAAATCATCACTGGCTGGCTTCACCAAAAAGAACAGATTGCAGTGCTGCTCACAACCTTTACTCCACATTTTACTATTTGCAGTGTGTTTTTTACCTTTAGTTCTAACTTCATAGTTATCCTGGCTTACCCAATGAAGATTTGTCAGGATGGGATTGGGGACATACTCACTCCCATCATCATTATCAGTAATCAATTGTGAATCAAAAGCTTTCACTCTAACCCCTGTTTCCTCCCAAAACTCTCTTTCAGCAGCTTGATGGGGCAACTCATCGGGATCGATATGGCCTCCAGGACACAACCAGCCACCGACTTTTTTGTGTTTGACTAGGAGAACTTTTCCTTGATGGATTAAACAGCCAGAAGCAGTTAAACAAACCTTGGCATCAGTGTTTTGTAATCTCTTTCCCATGAGGTTGTAATTGTAACAATTATCTACTATTGGGAGTAGTATTAAATCAAGCTCATTTGGACACCATTCCCTCGATCAGGAGTAAAAGAAAAATCAACCTGACACTCAATCAATCGATTCCATTTATTGCGAAATTTGACTTGCCCCTTAGCTAAACCATGATCATAAAGGTCTCTGGTTACTGCTACATCTTGAAGACAGTAATCACGTAACTTATCTAATTGACCACTCTGATAATACTTAATGGCATCCAGACCATCACCAGTCTTCCCGATTCCTAAGGTTTCCTTCGCGACTGCATCCAAGCCAATTCGATGGCCTACACTCTGCTTAATTCGATCCATTAAATCAAGAGTTGGAATCTGAGAAATATCTCCAGAGTAGTAGTCCAACATAGTTGGCATATCAAAGCCATCAATATTAAACCCCACTACGACATCAGCTGTTTCTAAGATAGGCCAAAGATTTGGTAAATCATTCTCAAAGAAACCTTGAGCTTTGCCTTTGCCACTCATTCCATCTCGGACTACAATCCCCACAAAAGAGATTCCCAATTTCTCAGGGAAATAACCACCCACTTCATCGAAAGTGCGCTTTGTCTCGACATCTAAAAATATGTGTTTCATTAACTAGCTTCTAAAAACCGGCGAGCTACTTCTTTCCAATTAACTACATTCCAAAATGCCTTTACATAGTCTGGGCGCAAGTTTTGATACTTAAGATAATAAGCATGCTCCCAAACATCTAGACACAATAAAGGAGTCTCATCTTCAGATAGAGGTGAATCTTGGTTAGATGTAGATAGTACTTGTAGGTCACCATCACTATCGACTGTCAACCAAGCCCAGCCTGAACCAAATTGAGTTGTAGCTGCAGTCTCAAATTCTTCTTGGAATTTTTCAAAACTCTCAAAACGACTATTAATTGCTTCTAACAATTCTCCCTCTGGCTTACCACCACCATCCGGAGACATGACTGTCCAAAATAAAGAGTGGTTGGCATGTCCTCCACCATTATTACGAACTCCTGTTTGAACTTCAGCTGGGAGATCACTTAGATTTCTTAAAAGATCTTCTATCTCTTTCTCTAAAAGATCAGGATGATCTTCCAGGGCACCATTAAGCTTATTTACATAACCTTGATGATGTTTGGAATGATGAATCTCCATCGTCTGAGCATCAAGATGAGGCTCAAGTGCCTTATATTCATAAGGTAGATCAGGCAGAGTAAACATGATTGCCTCCTTTATTTAGACTCATTGGTAATTCTGACTAACTCTATCAT
>CAZHLX010000005.1:0-32894 GCA_964533345.1 uncultured Pseudomonadales bacterium | reverse complement strand
GTTTTAGTTGCTGGAATAGAGAAAATTTATGAATTATCCTCAGAAGCTAAAAACTTATTGCTTCAATCTACCACTCTCAACCAACTAGCAAGTATTGTCATGGAAGAAACAGAACTGGGATAATAAACATATGTTACCTAATTTTAATAACTCACTTTTACTTGAAACTGCCCTCACCCATCGCAGTGCTTTAAATGAGAACATCTCACAAGCTAAAGAATCAAATGAGAGACTGGAATTTTTAGGAGATGCTATCTTAGAATTAGCCACAACCGAGTTCCTTTTTGAAAAATTTCCCAAAGAACCAGAGGGAGTCTTAACTGCTTATAGAAGTGCTTTGGTAAAAACTACTACTCTGGCTGAAGTGGCTCTAGAGATTGGATTGGGAGAAAAGCTTTTCATGAGTAAAGGTGAAGAGGCCACAGGAGGAAGAAATAACCCAGGACTCTTAGCTGATACTACAGAGGCAATCATTGGGGCAATTTATCTAGATCAAGGGTACGAAGTAGTCAAATCATTCCTAGAAAGTAACTTATTTAACAAATTTGACACTATTAAAGAGCAAAAACTATATAAAGATGCCAAGAGTCAGTTGCAAGAGGTTGTCCAATCTAAAGGTTTTGAGGCCCCTATCTATGAGGTCATCAGGGAAGAGGGCCCAGATCACGATAAAGAATTTACGGTAGAAGTTTTAGTTGATGGTAAGCCCACCGGGACTGGAGTAGGTAAAAGTAAACAGTTGGCCCAACAAGCTGCTGCCCAACAAGCTCTGGAGAATCTAGATAACACTTGAGTAAATGAAACAAAACCCTTATAATCGCAACCTATGTTGAAAATTAAACTAATCAGATTTGGCAAAAAGAACCAACCTCACTACCGTATCGTAGTTCAGGAAGCTCGTACTAAGAGAGATGGAAAATATACAGCTAAGCTTGGTCACTATGCACCTACTCAAGAACCAAAGCTCTTGGAAATTGACTTAGAAGCATATAAAAAGTGGATGTCTCAAGGAGCTCAGCCTACAGAAACTGTAGCCAGTTTAGTCAAACGTTTTGAATCTGGAAATCCTTTTCCTCCAAAGAAAAAGAAACCTTCAAAAAAACAACTCGCAAAAGCAAATCAACCAAAAGAAGAAACAGCAGAAGAGGTAACAGAAGAAGCTCCAGTTGAAACTAAAGAAGAAGAAACCAAATCAGTTGAAGAAGCACCAGCTAAAGAAACAAAAGTAGAAGATAAAAAAGAAGAAACTAAAGAAGATAAATAACTGTGAAAAACCTTTTAGAATTCATCCTCATTCATTTAGTTGATAACCCAGAAGAGGTTAAAATTGAAATCTCCGAAGAAGAAAGAGGAACCACATACTTAATCCATGTTCACCCTGATGATATGGGGAAAGTTATTGGTAAAAAAGGATCAGTGATTAATGCTATTAGAAGCATAGCTAAGATCAGAGCCCTTAAAGAAGGGATTCGCCCTTATATCACTTTAGCTGAACCAGAAGAAAAAACTGACTAGTTTTTTAGTTTTGGAACTGAGTTTCCTCAATTTCTTTTAAACTTAATCCAAATAAATCTTCCAAACCACCTCCTTCAATTTGATCACCAACACTAACTGTGGGGTAGAGGTAACTGTTTATTTCTGCAATTATTTCCTGTTCTTTACTTCCTATATCTGGTAAATTTGAGCTCAACCCAGCCTTAACTGCTTGAGTAAAGTAATAAGTATCCAAGACAATTTCTGCCTGAACTTCATCTGTGGGGCGAATAATGTCATCACTCTTTATATCTAAAGAAAGACTCGTAATTGTTATTAAAGGAGCTACTTTTTCTATATCTTCAAAAAACTGTTGGACCTTACTAAATAATCCAGAGACCTCTAGCTCTACCGTCAGAGTATCATAACCTTTGTCTGAAGATTTCTGCTGAGAACTCCTTTTTCTGGCACTAGTTTTAGCGTCTCCAATAAACTCAGCACTCTCTGAAGCAATTTTTCCTGGAGAAAGACTCAAGTCAACAAAGGAAACATTGTTCCTACCAGCAACTAGATTTAAAGCCGAAAGTAACTCTAATAGTGGTTTTTTTGAAGGTAGAATTCTGTTAACCGACTCAACTGAAGAAAATGCTTCTCTAGCTTCTATGTTTTCTAAATCTTGAGTTTTCTGCCTTAAAGAACTTAGTTTTTCTTGTCCCTGAGAAATTTCCCTCTGAGTATCAAATATCCCATTTATTTGAGGAATTATCCCGGATGTTAGTACTAATAATGAGATTATTCCACTTAAAATAGAGAAGACCAGATACCTACGGTTTGTAATTAAGGACTGAATATTTAGTTCTTGTTTTTTTTTCATTCTGATTCCACCTCATCTTCTATTGCCACCGTAATTTGCATCTGATAAACACCTGTACTGGTACGCTGCAAATTATTCCTACTTAAAGAAGAAAATCTTTGAGTTGATTGATTAGAAGACAACAATTCAAAAACACTCTCTAGAGTGAATATGTCTGCAGCTATGAGACGAAAAGATAGTAGTTCTGATTCAGCATCATAAGCAATTTTCTCAATTGTCACGTCAGAGCCAAATATCTGAGAAAAATAATTAATTGCATCTTGTTTGTCTTTTCTATCTTGAAATACTTCACTTAAGACCCTGAGTTTACCTACAAACAAAACGAACGACTTTTCCTTATCTTCCTGCTGCTTAATTCTGTTCAAAAAACTTTTTTGAGAACTTTCAACTTTTTTTAATTGAGAATTTAAATAAATTCCGTAAGCAGAAACAGCTGCAAGAATTAATAATAAAATTGAAGTCACAACCGCCGAAATCTTAAAAATTTCTTTGTCTTTTTTCTCTAGCCTAGTTAGCTTTTTTAAACGCTGACTGACAAAATTAATGTTTGCCATTATTAAAACTCCTCACGCATCATCAACCCCATACAAACTGACCAAGTAGGATGGTTGAATTCTGGAAGTTCTCCTGTAGCATTCGAAAATGGAGCAGCTACTAATACTTCAACACCTAACTCCTGAGTTATATATTGAACTAAACCTGGCAAAAGGGTTGGACCTCCTGAGAGAAGAATCCTCTGAGCATTTACTCCTGGGTATTGATTTGCAAAAAATGTCATTGCCTTTCTAATTTCATTTAGGATAATCTGCACCACAGGTAATAAGGCAGTTTTAACTTTTCCTTCAAATTGGGACTCATCCAAGCCATAAGTACGCTTATACTCCTCAGCCTGTTTTGCTTCCAAATTAATTTGTTTCTCTAAAGCCTGGGTAAGAGCCTGACCTCCTGTCATTTGAGAAGTAACAAATCTTAGCTCTCCTTCATAAACCATAGCTATCTGTGTACTACTTGCACCCATATGAACCACGAGGGTGGGGGGTTCCTCTTTTTCGATCTCTAGAGATCTAAGGACTGATAACATCTGTGTTTCAAGTAACTTTGGCTCGATTCCTAAAGTAAGAAAAACATTTGTATACTTTTCTACCATGTCTTTATGTGCTCCAACTAATAAGACCCTCATCTTTTCTTCAGATTGGTTTTCTTTGGCCGGTCTATATAAGACTTGGTATTGGAGCGATAGTTGATCTGGAGGAATCGGGATATGCTGCTCAGCTTGCCATCCAATTGCAGAAGCTAGCTCAGCATCACTTAATGCGGGTAACTCAATGATATTAGTTGAAATAACCGTCTCAGGAAGACTTAGCCTAACATCTGTTCTAGGAAGCTTATTATCTGCAATCACAGACTCAATCAAGTCAACAAATTTCTGCATTAAAGCTTCATCACTAGGTACAGCAATTCCCAAAGGATTAAAAACCTCTACAAACCTCTCAAGTTCTGGTTTTTTACCAGGCTTACCACTCAGAGCTTTAATAGTATAAGTACCAATATCTAAAGAAAGGGCAGACATACTAATAGTTTAACAAGGAAGTTACCCAAAGGGGAAGGAGATCTCCTCCTATTTGGTTAATGCGCCTCCACTATAGACAGCATAATCCATTATTGATGGAGCTGACTTAATAGTTCTATTTACCTCAACAATCCTAGTTTCATTGCTTTCCTCATTAGCAGCTACTGAGCGGATAGAGTAGTACTGGACTGGCATGGTAAAGTCACTACTCGAAACACCAATGTGAGTATCATTATAAACAGCTTTTATCCTTACCAAGAAGTCATCAGTTTGCAATGGTAAATCATAGCGCCTTTTATATCCGTTTTCGTCGATAACCGTTCCCAAATCGAACCCGTCACCATAATCACAACCACCCAAGGCTTCATGCCTGACTCTAGTGGTACCAGCATCATCATAGTAAACAGAAGCTATCAGAGAAGCTGGTGTTTCTGTGTCACAGTCAGTTAATTTTGACCAATCAATTCTTAATGTATTAGTGTCTACAGCTCCAGTCACATCAACTCCAACTGAAACTCCTTCAAATAACCTAGTCTCCAATGAATTTCTCTTTTCAATTGAGTAATCAATTCCAACACCAGTAATTGAATCAACAGACCCTTCATAACTATCACCTTCAAAATCTAAGTCTCCAGACAGAGCTTCTTCAATGCCTTGTTCTGCAGCATTGAAAACACGAGTTGATTCAGATTCTTTTCCAGAAATTAATGCTTCCTGTGTAGTCCTAGAAGCTAGGGATAATCCCAGGGCTAGCATCCCAGTCATTGTTAACAGGATAATTACTCCTACCTGACCAGATTCTGAATTTGATTTAAATAGCATATCTACTCATCATAAAAAACTTCTAGCTCAACTGCAACTGTTAACATGATAGACTCAATTGTATGGAAGATACTGCTGCCCAGAAGAATGGCTTTACCCTGATTGAGTTGATGATTGTCGTTACCCTAACGGTAATCCTAATGCTAACTGCATCAGTTCTGTTCATGACATTTTTAATTAGCAACAATAGAGTTAATAGCTCTCAGCTAATCAAACAAGAGGGGAGACACGCCTTACAACAGATGGAGTTTCTACTAAGAAATGCCATCGAGATTGTTCCAAACTCTTTAGGTCAAGAGTGTGAGCTAGACATGGTTGAGATCAGGTTTAACTCGATTGATGGAGAACAAACTACTCTTCAAGGAGAGGAAGATGACGGCATCATTAAAATTGCTTCGAATTCTGGTGTTTTTCTTACATCAGATGCTGTTGAAGTAACTGATGGACCAACATTTGATTGCACTCAAGACAGTGATCAAAGTCATCCACACATTAATATTTCTTTTACTCTGAGAAAAGGAACTCCTGGACTAGATCAAGAAAGAGATATTGTAGAGGAGCTATTTACGACTAGTACAACTTTACGTAGTTTATAAGAAAAATTAATTTATTTCCTTAAAAGTTTGCTCTGACTGAACCTGTCTCTCTTGATCATCATCCATCCAAGTGACAGTAGATACAACATTAACTTCATCAGCTAGTATAGTCAGCGTAGCCTCACGCTGATAGTTTGTATCTGTAATAAACTCCTCACTATCACATAAACCTACTGGTGAGTTTACAAAGTCTGTTGAATTATCGGGTAAATCATTAAAACAATATGTACCATCAGTTAGAGAAGTCCTAAAAGTATCCCAACCCAGGGTATATCTTTCTCTATGAAACATCTCGAGTGTTTCTTGAACTAAAGAGGTAGCAACACTAAGTTTTTTATTTTCATTGGTATTTTTGGATGACATACTAACACTCGCAGCAAGCGCTGTTAAAACAGAAGCCACCACCACAGTCACCAGGATAACTTCAATTAAAGATTGACCCGATTGAAATCTAGCTTTCATATCTAAAGAATCTCTCCTTGAGTGATTTCTCCTCCTTGAGTAACTTCAAAGGTATAAGTTCTACCAGAGCCGCCTATAATCTGTATCTCAGAGGCCCCAGAAACACCTCCGTGTAAACCTAAAAAGACAATATCTATATCAGCATCTAAAGTAACTGTTTCTGGTAATAAAAAACTATTTCTTTCTAAATCTCCAGCCGAGCAGGCTGCCAAAACTTTGATTTCTTTCCCTCCAGCAGCATCCTGACTGGTGACTCTATAACCAGCTAATTTTCCACAGCTATCAGGCACCTCTCCTATTCTAGACAGAGTCTGAGCCATTCTAAGATGTTCTTGAAGCTCTTTAGCACCATTGATAACCTGTTGTTTCTCATTAAAGTTAATGAACGAGGCAATTCCACCTCCTGCCATGAAAAGAATTACCCCCACTGCAATAAGCAACTCTATCAATGAGAACCCCGTTGGTGATTGTTTATGTTTCATATTTTTAAGGATTATCAACACAGTATGCTTCTGTTCCAGACTCAATTTCTAGAGTCGAACACAACTCAAAAACTGATCCATCTGAGCTATAAGTATAATCATAAGTTGGGGATCTAGGATCAGTCAGAGAACTAAAACTAATATAGTCTACTATCGTAGCGATTGCTTCTTCAAAAGCCTCGTTTGTTCCATCAACTGCAACCGGATCTGGATATGTAGAGTTATCATTTCTATACAAGACCAAAGCTTGTCTAACTGATTCAAGATCTGACTTCCTCTTAGCATTTCGGCTGTTTCTACTAGATTGACGATAACTAATCATCCCAATGGTCATCAAAACTATCATGATCGTTGCCACAACCAACAACTCTATCAGAGAAAAACCATAGCTCTGTCTTTTCGTCATTATTTTCCTTTCACCACAACTGACAATCTCATAATTGGTAAATCAGCTGCAGTAATCCCTTGTTCATTCTCAACTACCAAAGTAGCATTATATTGGCATCTTTCTTCCAAACACCGATAGCTGTGAGAGGCAATCTGCTTATCAGCATAAAACATATCCGATGTCCCATCTCCATAATCAAGTCTAACATTAGTCTGTTCAGAAGAGCCAGCATCTATTACGAAACTAAAGGTAATATCTTCGCCTGAGTTTATGAAAACAACTCTTTTTTGTAAATCTAGAGCTGGTTCCGTATTAAATGCCAAGACGACTGGCCTACTTAGACATTGACTGAAACAAGATTTGGGGCAGTCTAAAGATCCAGATAACTGTTGACCATCTCCTTTCTCAGACTCCATTTGACAACAAAAATATCCATAACCACTACAAGAAGTCCGGGGTCCAATTCCTAAATCTTCCTCACTTGAATTGGTATCTATCAATCTATCTTCCACTAAGATAGAAGTGCTCCTTCCAAATATTTCTAGAGTAACTCCACTCCTATTGTTTCCCCAAATTATTCCTGATTCACCAGGTTTTTTACCAACGAATTGAGGTAGTTTTTCCTGGCTAATTATAATTGGATCTATACTAAACTGACTACATAAAATTTCTGTTACATATTCATTTGAAGAGATAAACCTTAGCTGCAGAACTGCCAAATCATCTCCTAAAGAAAAAGTTGAACCTTTTTCTTTACATTTAGCAAAATAAGTCCTTTGAACAGCCATACTTCTTAAAGATGAGAGAGAACTCTTCATTTTTCCCACCCCCATAAATAACAATATCTCTCTGGCAAGTAAAAAACCAATTCCTCCTATCACCAACAATAAAATAACTGACTTAAAGATAAATTTGATAATTCTCATAATTAACTGTCCTTCTTCTAGTTATAACCAATAAAGGTACCAATTTAAAATAGCCTCTCCCCAAACTAAACTTATAATTGCTCCCAAAATAATAAATGGACCAAAAGGAATAACTTGCCCCATCTTCTTTCTCCCTAATATCAATAAGAACGACCCAGATAGACCACCTAATATAAATGCCGTAAACAAACCCACCAAAATTTTAGGCCAACCTAATAAAAGGGCAATTGGAGCAATCAGCTTAACGTCTCCAAAACCCATCCCTTTCCCTTTGGTGAAGAACCACAGACTTCCTAGAAAAATAACCGCTACAACCATGCCTAAAACAGCCATTTTTAAATCTTTTAACTGCATAACTGACGAAAATGTTAGGTATATTCTATAAGCAACTGTCAGTAAGAATAATGACCCCACAGCAAGATCTGGAATAATCATATACTTCAAATCAGCAAAGAAGATTGTCAGTAATAATATCCCCACTAATAACCAAAAAAGAGGCTGTAGAACTACAAATGGCGTCAAGGTTAACTGAAAAAAAACAAACCCAATCCCATACCACCAAATAAAAAGCAGCCCTGTCATTAATTCTACTAAAGGATAGGAGAGAGAAATCTTTTTATGACAACATCTAGATTTCCCTTTTAAAAATAAAAAAGACAAGATGGGAATATTATCGTACCAATGAATTTTCTTTCGGCAGTGATCGCATCTAGACCTACCTCTAACCCAAGATTTTCCTTTCATAGTTCGATAGATCAAAACATTTAAAAAACTCCCCACAGAAGTTCCTAAGATAAACAAAAAAAACAAGATTAAGAGAGATAACCCAGACATAGTCTCATCATACCAAAGATACTCACTAGAGTAGAGTATAATCATTACTTGATGTTAAAAAAAGCTAATTCTTTGATGTGGTTTGCTAGCATTGGACTAGCACTAGTATTTAGATTTATCTACTTTTTTAGTAAAAATCCAACCTTTTTATATTTCTGGGATTACCTAGGACATGTTCAAGAATCAATTAATATTTCCTGGCCCTGGATAGGAGGGTGGAACAACCTATACTGGGGAGGATATCCTACAATTCTATATCCACCTGCTAGTCACTGGTTATTAGGGCTTCTTAATTACTTGACCAAGACAAGCCAATTAGCTGTTTCAATTTTCATAATTTTGAGCATTATGCTCTTATTACATTCACTTTGGATTTTCTCAAAACAGTTAATCAAAAATTCTCAGCAACAACTCGTAGCATTTGCTCTAAGTGTCATTTTCTACTTACTTTCTCCAGTAAATTCTCTTGTTAGTATGAAGGGAACACTTTTCTCTGGAACCATCACTGCCACTTTAGCGATCTCAATCTTTATTTATTTTTTATCTCAGAAGAGATGGTATTACCAAGGATTTTTACTAGGAATTCTTTTCCTAACTCATGCTCTTACATCTAGCATGGCCTTATTATTTATGGCTATACAGTTTACCTATCTTGTACTATCTTCATCATCACAGAAACTTATTGAAATTAAACATTGGCTATACAGTCTTCTTCTAGCCAGTCTAATTGGTTTACCATGGATATTGACTTTTCTAGATAGAAATTTTCAACATACTGCTTTTAATATTACTGGTCGCATTTTTACTCTTGGTATTATCTGCTTAGTCTTTCTTATTATTGGGTTGATCACTCAGTTAATTAGTAGAAAAAAACCCTCAGTCTACTTTGTTTTTACTTTACTGGCTGGATTGCTATCAATCTTGCCACTATGGCCAATGAAGATCATTGAACAGTACCTTGTAAGAGGAATTCATTTTTATCGATATTACTCATTCTTAGTTATATTGGCGCCAATTGTATTTATTGCTAACAATAATAGAATAACTAACCTTATATTTTCAAAAATTAATCCAATTCTTGCTAAATCACTCGCTATATTCACTATCATTCTTACTTTATTTATTCCATTAACACCATATCAGTATCGATTTGAGACTTATTTAAATAACATCCCCAATAGCATTGAAGGCAGATTTATTGATACTGCAGACATGACAGACATTGATCTTTTTACCAGAGCCGCTGATCATTTAGTAGCCAATCAAACTCCACTCATGGGGAGTCATGGTTTATTCTTTGAATCTTCTAGTACAGGGATGAACTATGCAGTAGCAAAACATCTCCTTAACCAAGACAGTTATAGTGTGCCGATCTATAAAATATATATTGAAAAACTGGCTGAGAAAGTAGGGGAGACTGACCAGTTATTAGATTTACTAGGAATTAATTACCAAGTATTTACCACCAAGAATGAGATTGAGGAAGATGCTATCAACTTTGCCATGATTGACATCAGAGATGAAAAGAATGGAGTACATAAACAAAGTTTCTATCATCTAAAAAAAATAAATGACACCCAATTAGTCGAACCATTATCTTATGCTATTGATACAAATCAAGAATTAGATCTTTGGAAATGGTGGTCACAACCAGATAGAAAACTTACTACTAGGACTGATCACCAACCACCAATATCTCTTGACCTTGGTTCCCCTCAGGTTAATAATATTAAAGTTTCACAAGATAAGATTAGCTTTTTTGTTGATTCAGACAAACCAGCTCCGATATACATCAAGTTTAGCTACAATCCCTATTGGCAAGCCAGGGCTTTATCAGAGACTGCATTTACATCACAACCTCTCTGGGTAACTCCAGGTAATATGGCTATATATGCTATGGGAGATATAGAGTTGAGCTGGCAAACACCATCTTATCTCAAAAAATTCGGACCCATCAGCGTCACTTTATTAATAATCACGACCATCACTACCATCATCCAAAAAACAAAATCAATTAAGGAAAGAAAGTCTAACTAGGGCAGACAGATTAAGTTTGCCGCGTCGATATCAGCAGGATCCTCACAAGGATCTACACCTGAAGGAACTCCAGGATCACCCGCATCTGGAGTAGTTCCATCAGCACAGTTTTCCATCGCTTCTTGTTCAAAAGCATTTGAAGTAGGTAAGAAACAAGAATACATTGTCTGGTTATACCCGGTATCTTTGAAGACCATAATCTTATCATCATCTTCCAAACGATTAGTGAAGCCTTCTTTAACTTCTGCAGTTGAAACCAAGACATCAATATAATTCCAGTCACCAGAAGAAGTCACAATTAAAGCATCGGCACCAGAACCGCTAACACTACCCATAGTAAAAGTAGTATTAGGGAGAGTACTGCTAGCTGTATATGTGCTAGTAGTTACATTCCATGGATACTTTTCATGAATAGCGTAATATCTATCAACAGCATTAATCAGCTGAGCTGCGTCAGAACGAGTTCTAGTATCTCGGCCTTTGTTAATCTGCTCAATTGGGTTGATGGAAGAAAGAACAGCTACTGCTAACACACCAATCACAGCAATCACAACCAACAGCTCAATCATGGTAAAACCAGCTTTGGATGATAAAGATAGAATTTTGGACAGTTTTTTCATAAAAATAACTTCAAGATGTACCTACTATTAACTTTACACCAGCTCTGACTCGGTATGCAAGTATTAGTGTGACAGTCTAAAATTGGCTAGTCAAGCTGTAGATTGGCATAATGATTGCTACTACCATGACCCCTACCCCCAGACCTAAAACAATCATAATTGCTGGTTCCAAAGCAGTAGTTAAGTTTTTAACTGCCTGCTCACTTTCAGTTTCAAAGTAAACAGAAAGCTTGAGCAAAATTTCATCTAACTTTCCTGTTTCTTCACCAACAGAAGTCATCTGATACAAAATAGGGGGGAAGACTTCATTTACACTTAATGCCTGTGATAAAGGAATACCTTTTTCTACTTTTTTTGCTGCTTCATCAAGTGCATCACGGTAGTTAACACTCTCCATAGCCTCAGACACAATTCTCAAAGCATTAATCAGTGCCACACCAGCACCTAATAAGAGGGACAGGGTTCTAGCAAACTCAGTAATAATCACTCTTTCTCTTAACTCTCCAAAAACGGGCATCTTTAACAAAAACCGATCTACTGCATGATCACCAGCATCTGTCTTACGCCAATTTTGAAAGAATACTCCTGCTCCGACCATTAAACCAATCATTAACCACCAATACTTAACAAATATTCCAGATATATCAATTAGAAGTTGTGTTACAAACGGCAAGTCTGCTCCAAAATCCTGATACATTTCTGTTAATTTGGGGATCACAAAGATCATCATCACAAAACCAACTGCCATCATTGCTGTTACTACGATTGCTGGATATATCAAAGCTCCTTTTGTTTTACCTTTAAACTCCTTCTGCTTCTCTAGCGTATCAGCAAGCCTGGATAAAATATCATCCATCACTCCACCAGCTTCACCAGCCTTAATAAGCTGGGTATAAACTCTAGAAAACACTTTAGGCTTTTTCTCTAAAGCCTGAGAAAAAGTATTTCCACCTTCGATTTCCCTCAAGAGATCATTAACTAAAGAAGAAATCTCCTCACGACTTTGCTCAGCCAAGATAGATAGAGAAGTGCTAAGTGGCAAGCCAGCTGTAATCATAGTTGAAAGTTGACGAGTCAGATTCACAATATCGTCAGTCTTAATTCCAGAGAACATGCTCTTAAAAGCAGAAAAAGAACTTTTTTCAAAAGGCGCAACCTCAATTACTAACAAATTACGACTAGTCAAAATTGAAGCAGCAATTTCTTTACTCCTTGCTTCAACTTTGCCTTTAACTGTTTCGTTATGCTCGTTTTTTGCTACGTACTTAAAAAATGGCATTATCTATCTTCCATTAACTGATCAAAGATATCTGGCCTAAAAGCAAACTCTCTTGCTTTTTCCACACTAATGACTCCTTGTCTAACCTTAGCAACAAGAGATGTTTCCATTAAGATCATTCCTTCTGCTCCTGAGGTTTGGATTACATTCTCAATCAAGTGTGTTTTAGCTTCTCTGATTAAGTTTTTAACAGCAGAGTTGGCTAAAAGAACTTCACACACAGCCACCCTGCCACCATCTACTGTTGGAACTAATCTTTGAGAAATGACTGCTTTGATAGATCCGGCCAATTGTTGTCTAATCTGTCCTTGCTGATGAGCAGGAAAGACATCAATCATCCTATCCATGGTTTGCGTGGCAGTATTAGTGTGCAAAGTGGTAAAAACTAAATGACCTGTCTCTGCCACAGTAATAGCAGAAGCAATAGTTTCATAATCTCTAATTTCTCCCACTAGTACTACGTCTGGATCTTCTCTCATAGCACTTCTAAGAGCCAAGTTCCAATCTTGAGTATCTTGGTTCATTTCTCTCTGAGAGATAATGCTTTCCTTAGACTCAAAAATAAACTCAACTGGATCTTCAATGGTCAGAATATGCTCTGATCGTTGTTGATTTATCTCTTCTATGACTGCGGCCAGAGTTGTAGATTTACCTTCTCCTGTGGGACCAGTTACCAGAATCAATCCCTGCTTGTAGGCAGTAAATTTATGCATTATTTCTGGAAGTTGTAACTCATCTATGCTTCTAATTTCTTTAGGAATTAATCTTAAAGCTGCTGCTATCGCTCCAGCAGCATGATAAACATTAACCCTAAATCTGGTCTTATCAACAAATTGATAACCAAAATCAAGCTCTTTATGTAACTCAACATACTCTTGTTGCTCTTTAGTCATTAAAGGATCAACTAGAGTTCTAGCTTGGTCTGGAGTTAAGACTGGAGTATTCTCTATAGCCTCTAGATTGCCGTTAACTCTGATTGTAGGAGGAGCACCAGCAACAATATGCAGATCAGAGCCTTGCTTTTTAACTAGTAGATTGAGCATGTCATGAATATTCATATCTCTAGACCTCAGCCACTCTAATTACCTCTTCGAGAGTAGTTATACCCTCTAGAGCCTTTATATAACCATCCTGTTTCATCAGCAGCATCCCATTTCTTAGAGCAGCTTGTTCCATCTCTGCCGCTGAGGCATTCTGCAAAATCATCCGGCTTACTTCTTCAGTGATCGGCATAACTTCATAGATACCAACTCGACCCTCAAACTCAGTTTCATTTTGTGGCAAATTCTTCTTAGGACGATAAAGAGTCATCTTATTTGGATCTTTATTTCTTTTCTGACACCATTGTTGGTAGTAGCCACCCAAAACTGCCATCACATCCTTTACCACCTCAGGAGCAGGCTGATATTCCTCTACATATTCTGGATTGATTCTTCTAACTACACGCTGCGCCATAATTAATTTTACACTTGAGGCCAGTAGAAATGTCTCAGCTCCCATGTCAATCAAACGAGGCAAAGCCCCAGCTGCAGAGTTAGTATGTAGAGTAGAGAAGACCAAGTGACCTGTTAATGATGCTTGAACAGCTAAGCCTACCGTTTCACTATCACGAATCTCTCCAACCATGATAATATTTGGATCTTGTCTTAAAAATGACCTCAATCCAGTGGCAAAAGTAAGCCCTGCTTGAGGGTTAATCTGGACCTGATTAACTCCACTCATCTGATACTCAACTGGATCTTCTAAAGTAAGAATGTTAACCCGAGGGGAGTTAATTATATCCAGGATTGAATAAAGAGTTGTAGTTTTACCAGAACCAGTAGGACCAGTAATTAAGATAATTCCATTGGGGATCTTAATAGCCTCTTCAACTCTGCTCAAAGCTAGATCTGTCAGGCCCAACTCATTTAGAGTCGGCACTTTCATATTCTTTTTTAACAAACGCATTACTACTTTTTCTCCATGAACTGTTGGTAAAGTAGAGATACGAAGATCTACTTCAGCTCCTTCAGACTCAAAGGTAAAACGACCATCTTGAGGAATTCTTTTTTCATCAATCTTTAAATGAGATAAGATCTTAATTCTTGATACCACTGCATCGTGAACTGATTTGGGTAGAATCAACTTTTCTTGCAAAATACCGTCAATACGATACCTGATTCTAGTTCTTTCTATCTCTGGTTCAATATGAACATCTGAGGCCCTAGCCTTCATAGCAAATGAAAGAATAGTCTCAACAATCTTAGTAATTGGAGCTTGTCTCATCACCCCTTGAGAAAGGTCCGCTAGGCTCTCTGCTTTTTTCTGAGCTTTAACATCACTTGTTTCCTCAAGTGCCTTAGTTACTTCTCCAGAAAGACTCTGTGCATATCTCTCAGCTATTTTTTGTTCAATCTCAGAAGGCATCGCGTAATGCGCTTCAACTTTGAATCCAGTTTTTTGTTGAGCAAAATCGAGTGCAGTTACATCCAATGGATTCTGCATTGCAACCTTAAGAATTTTTTCTTCTTCATTAACTAAGAAGGGCAGCATCTGATAACGTCTGGCGACACTCTCTGGCAATGTATTAAGAGCTTCTGGAGATACTCCTGTCTCAGAAATCTTAATAAAAGGCAGACTATAGAAGTCTGCTTTGGCTCTAGTTAGAACCTCTTCTGTAACAATCTTTTTTTCGATAATCATCTCTTCAATACTTTTACCCACACTTAACTGCTCAACTGATAATTTATCAGCCTGATCCTGTGTTAAAGCCTGTTGAGCTACCAAAACTTCTAGAATTGAACCATAGCTTTGTTCTTGGTTTGCTCCCTCACTAGGAGCTGAGGTAAGCGGAGAAACTGGTGGTGATACCGGAGCAGTTGAAGCTTGTTGCTGTTGGGTGGGTAAGTTTAATGGATTAGGAACCTGAGTAGGAACAACCGGTTGGGCTGATTGTTCCACAGGAACAACAGGGGTTGTTGGCAAAGCAGGTTGAGCCACTGCTTGATTAGCAGGGCTTGTGTTAACTGGGAGCGGCTGATTATTCTTGCCACCACTTGCCGAAACTGGCTGAGTTGGTGGTACTTGGGCAGGTTCTGTCATACAATACAAAAGCAGTCCCGAACTATCGAGATTACTCTTCTTATACGATATACGATCTGAGCCTTATGAGCAACGACCAGCCAACTAAAAATTTTATCACTCCAGTCATACTAGGAATTCCTTCTGATGAGGATCAGACAAGTGCAGCCTTAGAGTTTATCCAAGAGCAACTTGGATGGGAAATAGAGGTTGGCTCAGTTCAACTCAGACTAATAAACAAAGATCAGCAGACCATAGCTATTGAAACCATTAGAGACTTAATCAGTGAGATGGCTTACGCACCTCACTTGGGGAAGCCCAGAGCTTTTGTTTTCCTTTCAGCAGATTTGCTATCAATGGCAGCTCAACACGCATTCCTAAAATCCTTAGAAGAACCACCTACAAATACGTTGATTCTTCTTGTAACTAACGCTATCGATAAATTATTACCAACAATTCGCTCAAGATGTTTGAGTCATATTTCACAACCCAATCTAGGAATATTGCCTACAAAAGATTTACCACCCATTCTAGAAACACTCATTAGTGATCCTAACGATGTCTCTTATCATGAGTTGATTGATTTAGGTAATGAATATAAAGATCGAGATAAAGCTATCGCTTTAATTCAACAACTTTTATTTCAATCTCATCAACAAAAAAGTGACCCTTTAATTCTTGTCAAAATTCAGCAACAATTTTTAACTACTCTGAAACAATTACAAGCAAATGCCAATGTTAGATTGGCTTTAGAAAGTTGTTTTTTCAATCTAAAAAATTGATTTAATCAATAGTCTTTCACAACTCAAATTCATAAAAACCCGGTTTTGACGCATCTCAGTCGCTTCCTCTAAGAGTCAACTCTTTCTTTTTATGGTACAGTGTGATAAAACAAATATCTCTATGTCAGCAGCAGCCAAATACGACGCAAAACAAATCAAATTACTCCAAGGTCTTGAACCTGTCAGGAAAAGACCGGGTATGTATATCGGTTCCACCGATAGTAAAGGCCTTCATCACTTAGCTAAAGAAATTTTAGATAACTCTGTTGATGAAGCCATTGCTGGCTTCGGAAAAAAAATCCAACTTATTAGAAAAGAACCCACTGAAGTTTTGAGAAAACTAAGTCCTGATGGTGCATTAGGAGAAGAAGCCATTGTAGTTGTAGATAATGGTCGAGGAATTCCCACTGAGAAACATGAGTCTGGGATCTCAGCCATGGAAGTGGTTATGACCAAACTTCATGCTGGAGGAAAGTTTGAGGAAACAGCCTATCAAGCATCGGGTGGACTACATGGAGTTGGCTCTTCAGCTGTAAATGCTGTTTCTTCAGCTATGCAGGTTATCTCTAAAAGAAATGGCAAGTATCACTACCAAACTCACTCGCAAGGTATACCAAAAAGCAAAGTAATAGAAATTAAAGAATCAGAAGTTAAAGAACTATTTCCAACTGCATCAAAAGAGTTCATAAGATATGAAACAGGCACAATTGTTTGTTTTGTCCCAGACACGACTATCTTTTCAACTACTAAATTTAGTCAGACAATTCTAACTCAAGTCTTAAAAGATCGTGCTTATTTAATGGCTGGTCTTTATTTTGAATTAATTGACCTAATCAAAGATGACCACCAACATTTCTACTTTGAGGGTGGTATTAAATCGCTCGTAAAACATATCAATATGACTCGCAAACCTCTACATGAGGTTTTCCATACAGAGAAATTCTGGACTGATGACGAGACTGGCAAAAAAATTGGAGTAGAAGTGGCCCTTCAATATAATGACACTTTTAACCAAAGAGTTGATAGTTATGTTAACGTCATTCGCACTCCTGATGGAGGAACCCATATCAATGGTTTTAGAAGCGCTCTGAGCAAAGTCTTAAGGGACTATGCTGTTAAAAACGAACTGCTTAAAGCTAACGAAAATTTCAATGTTGATGATTTAATGGAAGGTCTAACTTCAGTCATTTTTGTCAAAATGCCAGCTAATGACCTCCAGTTTGAATCTCAAACTAAGGCCAAACTTAACAATGCTGAAGCTCAATCAGCCGTTTACTATGTGGTCAAAGAAGGCTTGACCACTTTCTTAGAAGAGAATCCAAAAGTTGGCCGCACAATTGTTGATAAAATCTTACTTGCCGCCAGAGCTAGATTAGCTGCTAGGGCTGCCAAAGATGCAGTTGTTCGTAAAGGAGTTCTAGAAGGTAGCTCACTCCCTGGAAAACTAGCTGATTGTCAAAGTCGTAAGGCAGAAGAAGCAGAGATCTATATTGTTGAGGGTGATTCAGCAGGCGGAACTGCTAAACAAGGCCGAGACCGAAAATTCCAAGCTATCTTCCCATTAAGAGGAAAAATCCTTAACACTGAAAGAGCTAGATTAGACAAAGTAATTGCATTTGAAGAACTGAAAAACCTAGTTATTGCCCTTGGCGCTGGCATTGGTGAAACCTTTGATGTTTCTAACCTCCGTTATCATCGTATTATCTTAATGAACGATGCTGATGTTGATGGTGAACATATTACTACTTTAGGTTTGACCTTCTTCTTCAGACACCTCCCAGAAATGATTAGACAAGGCTATCTATACATTGCAGTTCCACCTCTTTATAAACTCTCATACGGCAAGAACGAAGAATACGTTTATACCGATGAGGACAAAGATGTAAGGATGGTAGAGATTAAAAAAGACTATAACGGAGTGGTTAAGACTCAGCGTTACAAGGGTCTAGGTGAGATGAATGCTGAACAACTTTGGGACACAACTATGAATCCAGAAACTAGGATTCTTAAAAAAGTTACTATTGCCGATGCAGAGATTGCTGATCAAACTTTTAGTGATCTGATGGGTGATGATGTTATGCCTCGTAAGAAATTTATTCAAAAACAAGCTCAGTTTGCAGAGATAGATATTTAATAAGGAGTAAAATTTATGCCAACTACATACATTTTTGGTCACAGAAAGCCAGACACAGACTCAGTTGTTGCAGCTATGGCTCTTGAATATCTTTACTCCCAAGCAGAGTGCTTTGGCTATGAACAACCAGAAGCAGTAATAATTGATCCGTTAAATCCAGAGACAACTTATTTATTTGATAAATTTGAAGTAGAAACTCCGCGTTTAATTACAGCTGCCGATATTAAGGATAATGAAAAAGTGGTTTTGGTTGATCACAATGAAGCCTCTCAGAGACTTGAGAGTCTCAATGAAGATCAGATTGTCGATATCATCGATCACCATAAAGTTAACTTAAATCTTAATCGACCAGTTTATATGACTTTTAAAACCTGGGGATCAAGTGCGACTATCGTTTATCACCTGATGAAACAAAATCAAGTCACACCAGATAAAAAATTAGCTGCACTTATGTTAGCTGCTATCCTGTCTGATACAGTCGGCTTTAAAGGCGCAACTACAGACAACAGAGACAAAGAATATGGACAAGAACTAGCTCAAATTGCAGAAATTAGTGATATCGATGCTTTTTCCTTGGAAATATTCAAAGCAAAATCAGATATTTCTTCACTTAGTGATGAAGAGATTGTTCAAAATGACTACAAAGTTTTTGAGTTTGGTCAAAAAACATTCATTAGCCAACTAGAGACAGTTGAGCAAGCTAATCTAGTAACCGAAAAAAAAGAACAGCTCTTAGCTGCAATGACCAATGTCAAAGAGCAGCAAAAGGTTGAACTCTTATTTGTAGCTGTAACAGATGTACTTCAAGTAAACACCAAGTTACTACTTTGTGGAGATCAAGAAGTTATTGCTGCTGAGAAAGCCTTTGGTGGAACAGCTGTCGACTATGTATTGGACATTGGACCAAAAATGTCTCGTAAAAAAGAAATTGCCCCAGCAATTGAAGAAGTATTAAAGAAATAATTAACTTATGACTGATCAAGATAACCAACCTCAAGAAGAAATTGTTCAAGACGAAGCTCTGGTCAACGGTGATGCTGCCAAAATCGGCAGTATTGAAGAAACTGATTATGGAAAAATGAAGTATATCTCCATCACTAAAGAGATGGAAAAGTCTTATCTTGATTATGCCATGAGTGTAATCGTCTCTCGTGCACTTCCTGATGTTAGAGATGGGTTAAAACCAGTTCACCGTCGTATCTTGTACTCAATGTTCAAGAGTGGCATTCACCATAGTAGCTCTTATAAAAAATCAGCCCGTATTGTGGGTGATGTTTTAGGTAAATACCATCCGCATGGAGATGCTCCAGTTTATGGTGCTTTAGTAAGACTAGCTCAAGATTTTAGTATGCGTTATCCATTGATTGATGGCCAAGGAAACTTTGGCTCTGTAGATGGTGATAGCCCTGCTGCAATGCGTTATACAGAAGCTAGAATGGCTAAGATTTCTCAAGAATTACTTCAGGATTTAAATAAGAATACTGTTAAGTTCCTAGACAACTTTGATGGTTCTCTTCAGGAACCTCATGTTCTGCCAGCTAAGCTGCCAAATCTTCTATTGATGGGAGCTGAAGGAATTGCTGTTGGGATGGCAACTAAGATCCCACCACATAACTTGATTGAAGTTTGCAAAACAATCATCGCCATGATTAAAAATGGCAAGTCTATTGTTGAGGAAGAAACAAAGGCAAGAATCGATAAGACTAAAGCTGAGGTGGAAAAACAAATTAAGTCTGATTCAGCCGAAATTACTAGCTCTAAACTAATTGACGTTTACCTTCAAGAAAACTCTGCCAAGTTAGCTGGAGAGTTCCAAACAGAAATTACTTTTGACGACATTATGGAGTTTGTTCAAGGTCCAGACTTTCCAACTGGAGGAATCATCTACGATTTCAAGAGTATTAAAGAAGCTTATCAAAATGGTAAAGGCAAAGTTGTTATTCGTGCCAAAGCAAAAATTGAAGAAACCAAAAATGGTAGATTCCAAATTCTAGTCACTGAGCTCCCATATCAGGTTAATAAAGCTCGTCTATTAATGAAGATCGCTGACTTAGTAAAAGTTGGCAAAATAGAGGGAATCAAAGATCTTAACGATGATTCAGATAGAACAGGTATGCAAATTACCATTGATCTGAAGAAAAACTCTAGACCTAAAGTGGTACTAAATAAGCTCTTTAAGTACTCACAACTCCAAACCAGCTTCCCTGTTAACATGGTGGCCCTGTCTAGTAATGGAACTCCTCAGTTGATGAATATTAAGCAGATTCTTAGAGAGTATGTTATTCATCGCCAGTTAGTCATAGTTAGACGAAGTCAGTATGAATTGGCAGAAGCTAGAGACAGAGCTCATATTCTGGAAGGTCTATTAATCGCTCTTAATAATCTTGATGAAGTCATCGAAACAATCCGTAACTCTGCTGACACTGACACTGCTAAGAAATCACTGATGAAGAAATTTGGCCTGACTGAAGTTCAATCATTAGCTATATTAGATATGCAGCTCAAAAGGTTGGCTGCACTTGAGAGACAAAAGATTGAGGATGAGTATAAAGAGATCAAGAAAACAATTGATAAACTGTTAACTCTTCTGAGTAACCCTCAAGATATTCTAGGCGTGGTTATTGATGAAACAGAACAACTTATTGCTGATTATGGTGATGACCGTCGTACTCAATTAGTGAAAGGAAAAGTTGGAGAGTTCAATGAACAAGATTTAGTTGCTAATGAAGCAGCTGTTATTACACTAACCGAATCAGGATATGTAAAACGAATGAGTCCTAGCTCTCTCAGATCTCAGTCTAGAGGGGGAAAAGGAGCTAAAGGGCTAAGCATGAAAGATGAAGATCTGGTTAAGACTATTGTCTTCACAGAAACTCATGATAATCTTCTCATGTTTACCAATCAGGGAAGAGTCTTTGAACTTAAGTCATATCAGGTCCCAGAAGCCAGTCGCCAAGCTAAAGGCACTGCCATTGTCAATTTACTCAATCTCAAACCAGAAGAAAGTGTCCAATCTATTCTCGTAGTTGATCTTGAGAAAGATAAAGATAAGTTCATCACTCTAGCTACCCAGAATGGTCTAGTTAAAAAGAGCTCAGTTAAACTGTATGAAAATATTCGTCAGTCAGGCATTATTGCTATTACTCTTAATGATGGAGATAAAGTAATTGGCGGCAGACTTACTACTGGTGATAACCATATCCTTTTAACTACAAAACAAGGTAAATCAATTCGTTTCCTAGAATCAGAGGTTAAAGATTCTAATCGTGATACTAAAGGTGTAAAGGGGATTACCCTTAAAAATGGAGACTATGTCATTGGAATGGAAGTCTTTAAAGATGAAACCGAGATGGTAGATAACAAGAAAGTTGATAGACAACTTCTAGTAGTCACTGAAAATGGAATGGGCAAACGTACTAAGCTTAGTGCTTATCCAATCCAAAAACGATCTGGAATGGGAGTTAAGGTAGCAGATGTCACCAAGAAGACTGGCCAAATATCTGCAGTCAAGCTAGTTAAACCAGAACATAAGCAACTCGTGATTGGAACCAGTAAAGGCTTAACAATTAAGATGCCAATTACTAAGAAATCTATTCCTACTCTAACCAGACCAACTCAAGGAGTAATTTTGATGCGATTGAAAGATGGAGACCAAGTAGCAGCAGTGACTTTAACTGAAGAAGTTGAGAGCGAGGGAAAGAAATAAGTTGTGGACCTGAGGGGATTTGAACCCCTGACCTCCTGTATGCCATACAGGCGCGCTAGCCAACTGCGCCACAGGCCCGATTAACAACTTTGTTAAAGAGATTTGTATTTTAACATGAATTTTGCTTGCTCAATAGAGTGGAGAAAAAAGAGCCTCTCTTTGATATCAAAAGCGTCTTTTAATCATACTTAGTTAGTCATACATCATCAAAATATGTTTTTTTATAAAACAACGCATAGAAAACATCACTCCGTGTTTTTTTTAAATAAAATCCAAATGAGAAAGCTGTTAAACAACCCTCCCCTCTTTTAAGAGTAGGGGAGACTTATTTCAAAACACAGAGCAAAAAAGACCTTTCTATCAATCTTTTATTTCAAACAACCTCATTGGCAGACAAACACTCACTCTGCTAAAATCCAATAGTAAAAATTCTTGATATTTGAGCCAAAAACTAAAGATCCGAGTGAAATTCTCGATGCATTTTCTTTAATTTTGGTCGAGTAACATGAGTATAGATCTGTGTAGTAGCAATATTCTTGTGACCCAACATTTCTTGAACATCTCTTAATCCAGCTCCGTTATAAAGTAAGTCTGTAGCAAAAGAATGCCTAATCCCATGGGGACTGATCTTTACTGGTAGCTTAGCCTGTCTGGCATACTTATCCACTATCCTTTGGACACTTCTAGTAGTCAATCTCATCTCCTCACCCTCTTCACCTTGGTCCGGTTTTTTACCAGAGAAACGAATAAAGACTGGTCTCCAGTCATCTTCACGACTATTAAGCCATCTATCCAACCAAGTAGCAGCTCGGTCACTTAAAAAGACAACTCTGGGTCTCCTTCCTTTACCAATCACTCCAAATTCACGACGATTAGTATCAACTTGATCTCTATTCAAGGAAACGAGCTCACTTACACGGAGTCCTGTTGAAAACAGTACTTCAAGAATGGCCTTATCTCTTAATCCGGAGGGATTTCCAGGGTTAGGACGATTTAACAGTCTTTCTATCTGCTCCACAGACAAGAACTGCATATGTTGTGATTCTGCCTTAGGTAGATCAACTTTCTCTGGTTGAAGAACTGGCGCATCATTTTTTATCAACCATTTTAGCCAAGAACGCAAGGCAATGATATGATATGACTGAGTTTTTCTACTCAAAGGATCACCGTGTTGATCTGTATATCGATTTAAGTAGACTCGATATTTTCTCAGCACTTCTTGATCTAGTTCCTTAAGATCTTTCTTTCCACCAAGATTCTCAAACCAATCAATAAAACGATTTAAATAATGGCCATAGTTTCTAACTGTCAGAGGGCTGAGATTCCTTTCCACTTCAAGGTGTTCTAGAAAATTTATCACTGATTCTCTGGGTAGGGTAGAGGTACTCACCTCTAAATACTATCAGACATTAGCAGTTACCTCAAGTATCTGCTAGTAGAGTGCTTTGATTAAAAAGACCCTTGCATCAATCCAATATTCGTGATATACTTTGATATAAATTGATAGTAAAACTTTAAAAAAACATAAAAAAGGGGACCTTAGCTGTCCTAACTGACTAGTCTTACCTTCGTTAGTTAACTTCATCTCTATTTTCTAACTAATCCACATTTACTACTACTTATAGTAGTAGTAAAACAAAATAAAATATTTAATATTTTTGAAAATTCATTCGTTTTTGTCCAAATTTAAAAGATTAAAAATCATTTTTCAAAAAAATTTTTTTATTTAAATGAAATTGGGAAGTAAAAGAATAAATTTTTAAAAATCTAAACTCAACCGCTAACTAATTTTTTAAAAGAGTAGTTAGAGAAAAAATAACCTTCAAATCATTTTTATTCTAATGAGGTTAAAAGATAATCAATAAATAATATAAAATCCCATCTACCAGGCTAAAGATATTCTCACCTTCTAGATATAAGCCTTTCTAGAGCCTCAAAAACGGCTTTTTATTACATGAGGCGATACATATTACCTTTAAAAGATCTGGAAATCTGCCAAAATTAACTAAATAACGACAGAGAACACTTAAGTTAAGAAATAAAGAAAAAAGCAAGCTTTACAAATAATACTAACCGCAATTAACAGAGCAGAGACGCAAAAAATATAAGAAAAAAATAAGTTATATATTTACATAGATATTTAAACCAGATATGAAATGAGAGATAAATAGACTCTCTCAGATCACCCTGGCTATGCGTCGCAAAAGTTATATTGTGCGACATAAACACTTCTAGATATATATCACCACATATAAAAAGAGAGAGGAACTTACCCCTCTCACTACATAGAAGACCGTTTCTAAAGCTCCTAATAAGCCTGAATTTTGTTAAATTTCCCCCTATTTTGCTGCCTCCATAGATAAATCAATGTTCAAACTTGTCTCCAGGCTAGCCTGGTAAAATGCATTCGGGTTTTTTATATAATTCTGGCATCTCTTGCTCCCCAGATAAGTCTGGTCCTATCACTCCAGGCTAGCCTGGTACCAGATAAGCCTGGAGCTTATCCACTCTCACCAGAGGGAGACCCCTGGTGACTTATGTTTAGTTTTACTTCTCTTTAAATTAGATCTACTGTTTTATCAGCATCAAACTATATCATTATTTAATAAAGTAATGTTCCATACTGATAAGGGGTAAAAGGATAAGATCATCGTTAACTCAATTAAAAAGAGAGTCAACACCCCGCTTAAAGCCATAATTTCGCCACTTATACGATTCTCTAGCTTCACTGACCAAAGAGACATAAGAATCAACGGAAAATGAACTAGTCCAGCTAAAAATCCATTTAGATAGAATGGTAATCTTAAACCAAAGATAGTGTTAGTAAATAAAAGCGAAGTCATCAGAGTGAAAAGTAACCCGATTGCATGAGCAGCATGCAATAACTGGATTGTTCTTCCCTTAGCAACAGAGTAAATATTTGAAGTTAGAAATAAAGCATACATTCCTACTCCAAAGACTGCCAACAAGATGAATTGACTAACAATTCCCTCTGGTAAAAGAAAATAAAATAGACTCACAGAAACAGCATACAGTGCAGGGAAAGGAACAACTGTTAACCACTCATGAAACTGAAGGTCATCTGACAATGCCCAGGCCGACATAAAATAAGAAACTACTAGAAGTATTCCCACAGCCCAATAACGAGCTTCAAGAGATACATACTGCACCCCAAGCAAACCAAAGCTCAGTAAGATCGAAGCCACTACAAATTTTTCTCTTCGTCGCATAAGTAATGATATTGTACTCTATTCCTGACCTCCCCAAACACCAGCACAGAAAACCTCTTCTACATCTTCAACCTCTAACATCGTATCCATCAAGTCTTGAATCTGCTGTTGAGTTTCTTCATCATCAACTGGGATAGGAGTTACACAGACATACCCTTCTTCTCCACTCTCAGATCGATTAAACATGTACATTACACTCCCTGGAGAACCCATTGCCCCTCCAGCCTTAGAGAAAGCATTCTTCAACTCTGAACTCATTCTGTTTACATTATCAGTCACTGCTGTAACTAACATACCAACTCCTCCAGGGCCAAATCCTTCATAAACAATCTCTTGAACAACCCCCGCTGTCCCTCTACCTAATCCTTTGTCAATTGCTCGAGTAATATTCTCTTTGGGCATGTTAGCCTCACGAGCTTTTTCAAGAATTGTTCTTAAGGTTGGATTCTGACCAGGATCCCCAGAGCCACCTTCTTTAGTTGCAGTTCTGATCTGTCTTGCCAGTTGGCCAAAGACCTTACCTCTTTTTTTATCTTGAGCTCCTTTGCGATGTTTAATGTTAGCCCATTTGCTGTGTCCTGCCATAAGTAGGGTTTCCTTTCTTAGGAGGGATTGTAAAATTTTTGTTGTTAGTTGACAATCATGTGTTGTCACGGTATTCTTCGTCGTTACAAATACCAACATGAGCCAAGTTCTCAAACTTCAACAACAAGCTATCAATGCTGCCAAGAGCCAAGACTGGGAAAAAGCTTCACAAGCAAACCAGGACTTACTCGATATCAAACCTCTTGATATAAATGCTCTAAATCGTTTGGGAGTATCTTATCTTCAGTTAGGAAAACCCCGCAAAGCTCAGCAAGCCTTTAAAAAAGTCTTAGAAATCGACCGTTCCAACAAATTAGCCCAGAAAAATTTAGAGAGAGCTAAAAGTAAGAAGAAAACTTCTTTGCCAAACTTCTCCAATGGGTCTTGTATTGAAGAACCAGGAAAGACTAAATCTGTTGAACTTTACCGCATGGCTGACAAAAATGTTCTAAAGAATTTTTCCATTGGCCAAGAATGTGATCTCCTCCCCAAAAATAGATATATCTCTGTATGTGTTGATGGAACCTACATTGGTTCTCTTCCTGAAGACCTCTCTTTTAGACTCTCCAAGCTAATTAAATCAGGTAATCTTTATTCCTGTCAGATTAAGTCTTGTGATGGAGTGAAATGTGTTGTTCATATCAGAGAAATAAAGCGTTCTCCAAAAAACCGTGGTATTTCTTCTTTTCCTAACAATAACAACCAAGTCAGCCTGACTGCAACTATCAATGAAGTTGATGAATCAATGTTAGAAAAAGATATTCCAGTTGAATTGGTTGACACTGATACTGATGCTGAAAAAACCCTTGATGATGTTACTACTCCTGAAGAATTATCAAAGTAGATCGGCCATATCCTTCCCAATAAATATCACTAAATCTGCTCGGTATTCTTGTTGAAGCTGTTGGTTTTGTTGCTTAATAAGTTTGTTTGGAAATAAGACTTCTAACCTCTCTGAAAGAGATAGACAAGAGCCATGATCAGCAGAAAAAGAAAAGGTAGATAGTTGATAAGGACTATCTTGATCAGTCACCCGAACAACCACTACTCCATTTTGTTCAATTACACCTGACAGCTTACTGGCTAGACCTAGTTTTTCAGTTGTATTAACCACCGCCACAGTACAATCTTCATAAAGCACGAGGTTATTTAGGATGTCCAGTTTGTCAGCAGCTACCTCTTCTTCACTAAATATAATCTGTTCTGTCGGGATTGAACGAGTAAAGAAAAAAGCCTTGGCTAACTCGACGAATTCTCGAGGGTTGATTATATTATTAAAAGCAGCAATCTTAAGTTGTTTTAAAAGTTGTTTTTTATTATTTAATTCATCATTAGAATTTGTTCTATGAAGGTGGTCAATCACTGTCTGAGTTCCCCAGCTATAAGCAGCTTTTTGATAAGGTGCCTTTTTTCGTTCCATAGCCAAAAGCGGATAAAGTCTGTCTAATTCATATTCACCATACCCACCCAAAACCGAGACTTCAGTAGATTTAACAGAGATCACTTTAACTTCTTGGGAGTCTGGAAAAAAATATGCAATTATAGTTTTACCTTTATCAGAGTCTATTTCTGAAGAGAAGAATAAAATGTTTTTATAATTATCTAAAGCAAATAAGCGCGGACCTGCCACCCAAATACTTCCAACCAAAACTATAGTTAGACATAGTAAGGTAATAACAGAAACTATCAGCGATCTAATTAATCTCACTACTAAATTAGGCTGTGACTTATCTTTTGAGAGGTGATTTTTGCGGGTACGTTTTTTTTTGGTCACGACTTAAGTATAGCCGCTCTCATCTCTTCGGTCAGCCTGATCATAAATCTAACGTTGTGAATACTTGCAAGACGATAGTAACTTAGTTCTTTAGTTCGATAGAGGTGATTTAAATAAGCCCGAGTATAACCAGCCTGACAAGTATAACAATCACAACCCTTCATGATAACCTCATCATCTTGTTGGAACTCAGTTTTTCCAATATTTAATCTCCCTTGATCAAATTTAGAAACAAATCTAAATTTACTATCTTCTAAAATTAAGCCCCCATGATAGAGAGCCCCATTCCTAGCTAATCTGGTTGGACCCACACAATCAAACATGTCAAAACCCATCTGGACCGCATCAATTAAATCTTGGGGGTCTCTACCCAACCCCATTGCATAACGAGGTTTATCATGAGGCAGCATAGATTCTATCCAATCCATAACTTCTTCTGTCCCAGTCATGTTATAGCCGACAGTTTCGCCACCCACAGCAATCCCATCAAAGTCTAAACCAGTAATCATCTCAGCGCTCTGTTTTCTTAATTCAGGATGCATCCCACCTTGGATAATCCCAAATAAAGCCTGATAGTGACCTTGAGCACTAACTCGATCTTGGCTCTCCCAATATTCATAAGACTTCTTAGCCCAACGATGAGTTCTATCTAAAGCTTCAAGTGCGTACTTCTCACCAGCCTTATCAGGAGTACACTCATCAAAAGCCATGATAATATCTGCCCCTAGTTGTCGCTGGATCTCGATTGATGTCTCTGGAGTAAAAAAATGTTTAGAACCGTCAAGATGAGACTTAAACTCAACTCCTTGCTCCTTAATCTTAGTCTTATCTCCCAAAGAAAAAACCTGAAAACCACCCGAATCAGTCAGAATTGGACCAGACCAATTCATGAACTGATGTAACCCTCCTTGGTCGGCAATCAGTTCATCTCCTGGCCTTAGATAAAGATGATAGGTATTACTCAGGATAATTTGGGCTTGAGTCTTCTTAATGTCCAAACTATCTAATGCTTTTAGGCTAGCTTTAGTTCCTACCGGCATAAAAATTGGAGTCTTAACTACTCCGTGAGCAGTAGAAAACTCCCCCGCCCGAGCTTTACCCAAATTTTTCTCTAGTTTAAAAGCAAATTTTTTCACTTGTCTATTATATAATTTGATTGATGCTAACTCTGGACCAATTCAATTACTACCTTCCCAAAGAGCTGATTGCTCAAAAACCTAAACCTCAGAGAGATCAAAGCCGCTTGCTAACTCTGAATAAAGAATCTGGAAAGATTAACCATCATCATTTCTATGATTTACCAGAACTATTAAAAAGAGATGATGTTTTGGTCCGAAATAATACCAAAGTCATTCCTGCACGCATCCTAGGTCAGAAAGACACTGGTGGCCAAGTTGAGATACTCCTCACAAAACGTCTCTCTACTAATACTCAAGATGAGACCTGGGAGTGTTTAACCAAGCCTGGACTTAAACCAAATCAAAAAGTGATTTTCAAAAACTCAGACTTAACTGCTAGCTGTATAGAGGTTACGGGATATACCAGGAGAATCAACTTTAACAAATCTCAATCAAAACTTTTTGTTGCTCTTGAAGAGATCGGACATACTCCGATTCCCCCCTATATAACATGGCACGAAGAGGATGAGCCTCAGCTTAGGCAGCTTTACCAAACTACTTATGCCAAGCATCAAGGATCAGCTGCTGCTCCTACAGCAGGACTTCATTTTACTTCTCAACTAGATCAAAAATTGAAAGATAGAGGTATAAAAATTATTGAGCTAACACTGCATGTGGGTCTAGGAACATTTCTTCCTGTAAAAGAACAGGATGTGACTCAACATCAAATGCATGGTGAGAGATTTATTCTCTCAGAAGGAGTCGCTCATCAACTCAATCAAGCTAAGCAAGCTGGTCAAAGAATCATTAGTGTTGGAACTACTTCTACTAGAGTTCTAGAAAGTTGTGTTAAGAAGGGAAAGCTAATTGCTCAAACTGGAGAAACAGAGCTCTACGTCTATCCTCCCTATAAATTTCAATTCATTGATGGACTCATTACTAACTTTCACCTTCCTCAATCGACTCTATTAATGTTAGTATCTGCTTTCACTAGCCAACCAAATAACAGATTCAAGTTTACTGAGTTTAAAGAGTCTATCGTCGGAAAAGCCTATCGAGAGGCTGTTGATCGTCACTATCGCTTCTATAGCTTTGGAGATGCAATGTTAATCAATTAATTATTGACCAATTTCGTAGCGAATAAAACGACTCACTACTACTTTTTCTCCAAGAGTGCCACTGGTTTGCTTAACTAGTTTTTCAACTGTTACATCCCCATCACGAATATAATCTTGAGCCAAAAGCTCTTCAAGGTTCTCTGGATTCATCGCCACTACCTGCATAGCCACATTGTTAGCCATAGCACGTAGCTCTTCATTCATGGCCACAAAGTCTGTTTCACAAAGGATTTCAACTAAAGCAGCAGTCTTTCCATTATTGTGAACATAGCTGGCTATATAGCCCTCTTTAGTTTCACGATCAGCTTTTTTATCAGCTTTGATTAAGCTCTTTTCACGCAAGACCTCTTGAGCTTTAGAGAAATCACCGTCAACTGATTCAAGAGCCTTTTTACAATCCATCATTCCTGCACCAGTCTCTTCACGAAGTTTTTTAATGTCTGCAGCAGTAATAGCCATAATTATCCTTTCTTAGCCTTTTTGGGGGGCAGCTTTGGCGCCTGGTTTAGCAGCCTTACCTTTAGTATAAGCTTCAATCAATTGGCCAACAACAAACTCGATACTGTTTCGTCCATCATCATTTGCTGGAATGACAATATCAACTGACTCTGGGTTGGTGTTGGTGTCTACTAAGCCAATTACTGGCACGTCAACTGTTTTAGCTTCTTTAATAGCAATTTTCTCTTTTTTAGGATCAATCACAAATATTGCATCTGGAATCTCTTTAAGACTGCGTAATCCATCAAAGAAACGAGCATATCGACCAGCTTCTTTTTCTAACTGAGTCTGCTCATACTTGGTGTACATCTTGTACTTGTCGCTTGCTAAGCCTTCCTCAATCTCAATCATCTTTTTGAGTGACTTGCCAACTTGTGGCCAATTAGTAAGTAGTCCACCTAACCATCTAGAAACAATCCAGTTTACTCCAGATTCTTGAGCTTTTTCTTTAACAATTTCACGAGCCTGTCTCTTTGTACCTACAAAAACTACAACTTTACCCTCTTTACCAAGATGATAGAAATAGTTGTAAGCAGCAGTTAACTGAGCAGCTGTTTTTTCGAGATCAAAGATGTGAATTCCATCTTGCTTAGCATAGATCCACTCAGACATTTTTGGATTCCACTTGCTAGCATCGTGCCCAAAATGACAGCCAGCTTCTAATAGATCCCGCAGATCATACTCTGGGGCCACATTTTCAAGTTTTGAGATATCAATCATATCTTGTCCTTATTCGTCTTGTTCAGACTGGTTTTGATTTAATAGTCAGGACTATTTAGTAAATCAATACCTTAATTTTTACTGAGCGGATATTGTAACACAGTTCTTGAGTAAACTCACCACAGTCATTGGCCCTACTCCACCTGGGACGGGTGTAATAAAAGCAACCTTGTTTTCCATTGACTCTAAATCTACATCAGGTCGAGGCTCACCTACATCAATAATAATAGAGTTTTCTTTCACCATTTCTCCTGTAATCAGGTGATTAACCCCTGTGGCACTAATAACAACATCAGCATCAAGGAACTTTTTGTTTGAGTCTAGCCTTTGTCTAACATCGTCTCTAGTCAGCATCTTTACTTGGAAACCATTATTATCTAACTCATAAAAAACTGGCTGTCCTACAATATCTGACCTACCTAAGACTAAAATCTGAAGCTTTTTTTGTGCAGCACTATCAATCTTCAACTCTTTAAAAGCTTGATTAAGGATCACCATTACTGCCTGAGCTGTGGCTGGTAATACTACATCCTTTTTTGAGTGTGTCCTCTCTTTAATAGCCAATAAAGTTTCTGGATGTAAACCATCGACATCCTTCTTTTGATCAATTTGAGCAGTTAAAAACTCCCACCAAGCATTAAAAGCCTGTCGAACTGCTTTAGTTCCCTTATCGTGACTGATCCCTTTCACTTGAGACCAAGTATTACGCCATGGTTTCTGAATGATAATTCCCGTTACAGCTGCATCTTGATTGAGCTCTAGAAGTTTCTCTACCACTTCATCTGTGCCATCAGCCATCGAAAAAATATGGACTTCATACTCAATACCCACCCGTTGGGCTGCTTCTTTCTTTAGCTGTGTATAGAGACGACTGCCTGCATCTTCTTCAAAAAGAATTGCTGAGATCTTCAGATCAGACCCCTGATCACGTAGAGTAGTAACATCTTGCTTAAGATCTTCTTCTAAAGTTGCAGCTAGTTGATCACCATCAAAAATAATCATGAACTATATTGTACCTCAAGAGTAAAGAATAAGAGAAAACCAACCTACTTACGTAGTTATTCTCTTCATACTAATTTCAATATGCAGGCCAGTGTTTTCCTCATCTGAATAATAATGAGAGTCAGAAATATAAAATTCTACTTCCCCCAAATTACTAGTAACATAAGCACTACCTGTTTCCCAAACCTTCTTACCATTATTTTCTTCTGCTTTTAGTTCTTGGAAAGTAGAGCCTGTTGTTTTTGATAAGAAAACATCAAGCTTTTCTTCATTATTAAAAACAAGTGCCACTCGGCTAAATCTTGCCGATCTTTCTACTTGATTAATATCCTCAATTATTGCTTGGAGTTGAGACTCAAGCTCCTTATCACCTAAACTTGAAACGATATCTCTTAATTGACTAACCACATCATCCCATGAGTTATTCTTTTCTTTATCTTTGTCGATTTTTTGTTCAGCAGGTAAAACCATTTCTGCCATACTACCCTCCTATTAAAACTTTAGTTAAAGTTAACATCTTTATGTCATAAATTAAGTCACTCAGTCAATTACTGACTTTACTTAATCATCTTCTTCAATCTCTCAACATTTTCTGCATCTGGCCCCTTTTTATCAGCTCCAGGCACTTCTAATAATAAAGGAATAGAACTTACTTTTTTATGGTTAAGGAAATATTTAAGAGAACTCTCGGGAATATTCCCCTCACCTAAGTTAGCATGTCGATCCCGACCTACCCCAAACTCATCACGACTATCATTCACATGAATACACTTTAATGCAGACCATAGATCTAAGCGAGTAATC
>CAZHLX010000004.1:0-36537 GCA_964533345.1 uncultured Pseudomonadales bacterium | reverse complement strand
ATCAATCATCCCAGGTCTTCATGGGCTTGATGATTCTTCTTTATCAAGCTTAGCCTTTGTCGTAGGGGGCAAGGAGTTTGTGGAGGAAGAGGAAGTTCCTGTAGTAGCTCAAACAGAAAAAGTAGAAGCAACAGAACTAGACGATGTCTCAACAGAAATCTTGGAATCTTTACAGGATGATCTCCAAGAGGAAGAGACAGAGCCAGTTCTAGATATTCCCCCAGCTTTGAAACTAAGAGGAGCTGGCAAAAGTAGGCAAGTAGATCCTTTTGAAGTACCAACAGCTCAATCCAAGGCTCAAGAAGGTGGCTTCTTTGGTGGCTTAGGAGAAGCTCAACCAGCAGAGCCAATTAATGTTCCTGCTCCGATATCAAAAGCAAAAGATAGTTTGACTCTGTTATTAGGAAAGCTAGTCTCAAGGGTTAGGGCTATAGATTGGCGAGCAATTTTGGTGAAAGTCATTGGTTTATTTAGTTGGCTTAAAGAAATACTAGTTAAAGTAGGAAAGATGGTTGTAACTCTCTTTAGAAGAGTTACGAATAAAGATATCTACTTAAGAGCTAGCTCTCCACGACAATTAGTTAGGGTTGTCTTACCAATTGTGCTGGGAGTAGCTCTGATTGGGGGTTTAATTGGGTTTAGGCTTTATAAGAACAAGCAACAGCTTAATAATGCTAATCAAGTTTTGGAGCCAATCATTCAACAACTAGAGTCGATACACTCAAGAGTAGATTCAGAGCCAATTTTATCTAGAGAGTCTGTAGCGGAGTCTATTGCTCAACTAGAACAGCTAGAAAAGGATTTTACTGACCAAAAAAAAGCTCAAAAATTAGTGACAGAGCAGCTTGTTATAGCCCGCGAACTTTATGATCAAATATCTGGAGAAGAAGAGTTTGGACAGCTGGAAATATTCTATGATTTAAGACTAGTTGATAGTGAGTTTTTGGTGAGTTCTCTGGACGCCACTCAGTCAGAAGCAGTTTTTTTAGATAAAGAGAAAAAACAATTAATTTCTTTAAACTTAACTAATAAACAAGTTAAAAAATTTGATCTAAGTAATGAGAAAGACCTTGTAGATCTTGAATTGACAGATTCCATTGTTACTTTTTTGGGTGAGGGTGTTTCTACCAAAGATTTGAAAGAAGAAGATAATCTGAGTGAAATCATCGAGGAAGGAGATTCTAATCGCAGTGCTACTTTTATTGAGGGATTTGCTACTTATATCTATGTACTTAACCCAGAAAAAAGAAATATCTATCGTTATGCTAAGCAAGAAGAGGGCTATTCTGATCCTATTGGTTGGGTAAGTGGGGCTGCTGGCTTTGACTATAATCAGGTTTCTTCCTGGGCAATTGATGGTGAATTGTGGGTGGCGACTCGTGAGGGAGTCATTCATAAGTTAGCTTCAGGAGAAGAGCAAGATTTTAAGATCGTTGGTTTGAATGAACCATTTAGCAAGACACTACAAGTTTTTACTCACGAAGAATTAGAGAATGTCTATGTTTTAGAGCCAGATGGAAAGAGATTGGTGATTCTTAATAAAGAAGGTGAGTTTTTAAAAGAGATTAAAAGTGATTCTCTTAGTTCTACTACTACTTTGTTCGTGAGTGAAGAGCTCAAAAAGGCTTTTGCAGTCAGTGGCTCAATTGTCTACTCCATGGGCATTTAGTTTTCCCTGATACAATATGGGTATATGTCTAAGGTTTTATTGAAAAACCGTCGAGCTACTTATGAATATGAAATCTCTAAAAAATATGAGGCAGGGATTGTATTGACTGGGGCAGAGGTAAAAAGTTTGCGTGGTGGGAGTGGAAGCTTCTTTGGGAGCTATGTCAAGCTAATGAGCGGTGAAGCTTATTTAATAAATGCTCAAATCTCTCCTTATCAATATGCTGATAATCGAGATTATGATCCTAAAAAAACTCGTAAACTACTACTTCATAAGAAAGAGTTAGAAGAAATTGAGCAGCTTAGCCAACAAAAGGGTCGAGCCTTGATTCCACTAGCTTTTGTTTTAAACAATAGAAATATCAAGCTTGAGTTTGCAGTTGCTAGGGGTAAGAAAGAATATGATAAGCGTCGAGATCTAAAGAAGAAAGCTCAGAAGAGAGATGTAGCCCGTGAAATGAAGGGTAAGTGGTAATCACCCCTCTTGCGTCTCGACGTTTTTTCCTCTTTAATATAGTTAGTTGTTATCAAAGGAGTTTTTATGCCCAAAAACGTATTTTGGCCAGCAACCCTGGTCATCATGGGGTTTATTTTTCTAGCCTCAAATCTTGGAATGTTGCCTAAAGAATTTTGGAATTTTTGGCCACTAGTTTTAATTGTAGTGGGATTGGGTGGATTACTTACATCTGATCGAGAAGAATGGATTGTTGAAGTCAACAAACCAAAGTCAAAGCGTAAGAAGAAAGCGAAACGTAAGAAAAAGAAATAATTTCTCCTGTCTCATAATGTACAGGAAAGCCTGCCCAGGCTTGTTTTATGTCTAAAAAATCTAGTGATGCTCTTCAAATTGCTATTGATGGTCCCGTTGCTGCTGGGAAAAGTACTATCGCTAAACTCCTCTCCGAGAGACTCAGTCTAACTTATATCGATACTGGTGCCATGTATCGTACGCTGGCTTTAGCGGCTTTAAGGTCTGATGTTGATTGGAGTAATGGTCCTGCTCTTGCAAAGCTGGCTAATAAAATAAAAATACGTTTGGCTCGTCCAACGGGGAAAAGAAAAGATGGCCGACCTGTTTCAGTTTACTTAAACAATGAAGATGTCTCCTGGAAGATTAGAGAGCTAGAGATTGGACAAGGTTCTTCTCAGGTAGCCATTCATCCCGAAGTGAGAAAAATTTTAGTAAGTCTTCAACAAGGAATGTGTGAGGGAAAGAGAGTGGTTATGGAAGGCAGAGATATTGGGAGTAAGGTTCTGCCTAAAGCAGATTTGAAGATCTTTATGATTGCTGATCAAGCAGAACGAGTTAAGCGTAAACAACAGCAACTCAAAATAGTAGGTGAGAAAGTTTCTAAGAAGAAAGTTAAAGCAGACCTAGTTTCACGTGATACCCGTGAGATGACTAGAGAGGTTGATCCTCTTCGACCCACTCTTGATGCATGGCAACTAGATACAACTAATATGAATATTGAGCAGGTAATTGATACAATAGCTCAAAAAGTAGAGGAGATATCCTGATATGTCATTTCAAATTGCTATAGATGGTCCAGTCGCTGCTGGATGTAGTACGGTAGCCAGATTGGTGGCTGAAAGATTAAATATTCTCTATATCGATACTGGTGCTATGTATCGTACTGCTGCTTTATTAGCGATGAGAAACAATCTGGATCTTCAAGACGAAGACAAAATAGCTGATTTGGTTAAGGGATCAAAAATTGAGTTAAGAAATCCGGCTGCAGATGAACAAGACGGGAGACTGATCACTGTTTTGTTAGATAATGAAGATATCTCTTGGACGATTAGAACTAACGAGATTAGTAAGAATACAGCTATCATAGCCAAACATCCTAAGCTCAGAGAGGTCTTAGTTGCCAAGCAGCAGGAAATTGCTGCTAAGAATGATGTCATCATGGAGGGGCGAGATATTACTTATAAAGTTCTTCCAAACGCAAACTTAAAAATATTTCTAACAGCATCTGATGTGATTCGGGCTAGACGCCGTCATGTCCAAGCTCAGTCAAAAGGTAGAGATGTCACTTTCCAACAGGTTTATCAAGAACTTCTGGAGAGAGATAAAAGTGACATGGAGAGAGATGTTGATCCCCTACAAGTTGTTGATGACGCAGTTGTAATTAATACTAGTGATCTAAATATTAATCAAGCAGTGGATATGATTGAGGCTCATGCCCAGGCTGCTAGAGACATTAATTCTCAGTAACCTCTTCTTTTTTCTCAAACCATTCAGGCAAGCATTGTCTCTGGGGTTCTGTTCCGGGAATGAATAATTCTTCACTTATAACTGGGCAGCCAGTACAAGGTAGTGTTCCTGTAGAAGCACATATTTTGACTTTTATAAATCCATCGGGGGTTGGGAAGGTATGAGGTTGTTCTTCATCTAAAAGGAGCCTCATAATCTCATTCCAAATAGGTGAAGCTCCGGTAATACCAGAGGCAACGTAGCTCATGGGTTGGTTATTATTATTTCCTACCCAAACTGCTACTAAGTGATCAGTGGTGTATCCAATTGTCCAGTTATCTCTCAGATTATTGGTAGTTCCAGTTTTAACAGCCACTTGTTGATTAGGAATATAAAGCACACTTTGTGGTCCGAAAGCTGGAGTACGAGCTCTGTTATCTGAAAGAATATCAGAAATTTGGAAGGAAACAGTTGAGTTTAAAGTGTGATTTTGGGGGCAGCCTTTGTTATCTAAAACACAAGTATTCCGGTACAAGGTTTCACCTTTGTAGTTTTTAATTTCTAGAATTGGATTGAGGTCAACTGTTTTACCATAGTTAGCAAATGTTCCGTACATCTCAGCCATATCGATCATTCTTACTTCTCCTCCTCCTAGTGTGAGAGAAAGGCCAAAACGACTTCTATCTTGCCAAGTGTCAATTCCCATCGTGCCAGCTTTATCAATCATGTTGCTTACCCCAACTTCAGCTAGAGTTTTGACTGCAGGAATATTGTATGAAGAAGCCAGTGACTCTCTCAGAGTGACTTGACCATGAAATTTCCCATCATAGTTCTTAGGGCTATATGGAGGACTGCCCACACTGTGATAAGTGATCGGACTATCATCAATAATTGAACTTGGAGTTTTTCCATTTTCTAGGGCGATGGCATAAGTAAGAGGTTTGATTGATGATCCTGGCTGTCTGGGTCTAAGAGTGACGTTGACTTGACCATCATGCTCAAAGTCAAAATAGTCTTTGCTTCCAACCATTGCCAAGACTTCTCCTTTTTCGGGACTGGTTACTAGAGCTGCTCCATTACTTACTCTCAGTGGAGCTAGCTGATTAACTTCATTGGTAACAATTTCTTGAGTGGCTTGTTGAACCTCTAGGTCTAGAGTGGTGGTAACTTCAAGCCCACCTTGATTAACTGCAGCCTCACCATACTGTTCTGCTAAAAGTTTTTTGATATAGAACACAAAGTGAGGGGCAGTAATATCGATCACATCGTGTTGAAAGTTGATTGATTGATTAAAAGCAGCATTAGCTTGTTCTTGAGTAATATACTCATCATCTACCATTCTGCGTAGCACCTCATATTGTCTGTTTTTGGCTAATTCTGGATTGGCTCCAAATGGAGAGTAAACCGAGGGAGCTTGGGGTAATCCAGCTAACAAACTACTTTCTGCAAGGTTTAGATCAGTGGCACTTTTACCAAAGAACTGTTGGGATGATTCTTCAATTCCGTAGGCAGATCCTCCATATGGAACTTGGTTTAAATACATCTCTAAGATTTCGTCTTTAGTGAACTGAACTTCTACTAAAACAGAGATCACTAGTTCTCTAAGTTTTCGTTTAATGGTTCTTTCTTTGTTCAACAATCTATTCTTAACTAGCTGCTGAGTAATTGTTGACCCACCTTGAGTAACAGCTTGATCGCGGCTGTTAGCGATAGTAGCTCTAATGATTCCTCTGATATCAAATCCATGATGGTAATAGAAGTTTTGATCTTCAATCGCAACTGTTGCATCTAATAAGTGTTGAGGAAGATTAGATAATTTGACTAAAGTTCTATTCTCATCTTCATAGATACGAAATAAAACATCTCCATTGCGAGAGAGAATTCTGGTAGTCACAATCTGCTCAGTTTGAGTAAGATCACTGGGTTGGGGGAGATCTTTAAAGATAAATAGATAGATTCCATAGCTACTGCTTAAAACTAACAGTGAGATAAAGATAAGTCCTACCCACTTGGTGGGTTTAGAGATCTTAAGAGTAGGAAACTTAATTTTTTTTCGTGGTATCCATTGGGGAGTTTTTAATTTAGGAAATTTAAGTTTTGATTTTACTAATTTAATTAATTGAGGAATCCTAAATATGATGAATAGATCTAAAATTGACCAGCCAGCTAATAAAGAGCTAGCAGCACTTACTCTCTTTTTTCTGACTTTTCTTTTCTTTGTTTTTTTCTTTTGTGGTGTTTGAGAAGAGGAGTTAAACCATAAATAGATAGGGCCAAGTTTTTTTAATAGCAAAACAACCAACCATTCTAAGCCTGGATGATTTGATTTATTGAAGTAAGCTGCATAAGAAAAAAAATTGTTTCTTCTTAATTTAAGTATACTTTTGATGACTGAATGTGTTCTATTCTTAGAAGCTATAGGACCTCTTTTCCCCATGGGGGGATCATATCATTGAAGCCTTTTTTGAACAACTGCTCTCGGGGTGAAATATTTTAAAAAAACAACCCTATAGTTTTCTACCAATTACATCCCAATATTCACGAGATTGACCCTCATATCCTAAGGCCCAAATGGCGATCCCATTGAGATTAAGTTGATTGACATAGTCTAGTTTGTAGGACAGAGAGCGGGAGTTTTCATAGTAGACAACAAATATCTCTCCATCTTCAATATAAGAAAGATATGGTGAAAGGGCATCTTCATTCCAGCCTTCTTCTACTTGTAAATTTTCTTTATTATCCATAATTTTTTGGACTCTTTTAAAACTGGCAGTACTCCCAGTTTTAGGAAAAGTATGGGCTTGTGAGTCACGTGAAGTAGTCTGCCACTCATAGCCGTAGAACGGTACTCCTAAGAGAAGTTTTTCTTTGGGGACATCTTTGACGAAGTCAGCCAGGTGTTGGTTGATGTCACTATCCCAGTATTCTTTGCCTCCAAAAAGAGGAGCAACTGGTCCTGCAAGTGGAGATGAACGACGATGAAAATCGTATGCCATGACAATGATGTAATCAACATAAGGTTCAATAGCTGGCACATCCCAAATTTGGTAGGTGCTAGCTGCAGAAGCATACATATCAATTGAAAATTGAACTCCTTCGTACTTAGCGTCTAAGTGTTGATCAATGGCAGCGACTAACTCGACCAACTTTTTTCTTAAGTTGTCATTTAGAGTTCCACTATACTCAATATCAAGATTGATGCCATTAACGGGATAGGCTAAAAGAATTGAGTCCAGAGATTTTAGAAGATTTTCAGTGCTTTTTTTATTAGTTAGTAAGCTGCTAATTGTGTCAGCATCAAACTGGGCTAGGACAATTTCTACACTTTTATCTTGTTGGCTCATCTTTTCTGAGAGTTCTAGAAATTTCTCACTCTGAAGATTATTGTATCCAGGTTCAAGACCTCCATCTTGTCGAGTAATGATTTTGCCATCAGCTCCAATAGTGAGACCAAAGTAGGCTAGATGAGTTAGTTCTGGGTGAATCTCTACTTCGTCTAGGTTCCAGTAGGGTACAAAACCGTACACAATTTTATTGTTACTAGAAATGATTTGGTTAATAAACTTAAAAGTGGTTAGAGAGCTTAGCGGGGAAGCGATTGGAACTTCTTGAAAGTACCACAGTGAAAAAACAAATGAGATGCTTAATCCTAAGAACCCAGTTATGCCCCATAGCCAGCGTTTATTCATCTTGTGTAAAGAAGGTTGATGATCTAATAGTAGTGCCATACTCTACCACGTGTTGTTCGTATTGAATTTTACCTTCTTCATTAACACTGCGATTGCAATCAGCACAGTATAGATCAGTTACTGGATCCTGATACATGGTGTGCCTTTCTAGAACTAAACCTTCAGCTTGTTCACCATAGGCAGGAGGGAGTCCAGTTTCTGGTTTTATCCAAACCTCTTTCTCAATTACTTCGGAGAGAGAAGGTTCTCCTTCTTCCCAAAATAAATCTTGATTAAGTGGTTTGCAATTTTTTTCAGCTTTTTCTGGAGTAATGCCATTGGCACAGACCATTGCTTGAGACACATCAGTTGGTTTTTCTGGCCAAACAGATTCTTCTCCTTGAAGTATAAAGCTCATGATGTCATTCCAAATCGGAGCAGCCCCAGTTACACCAGAAACAAGATAGGGATTCATGGGAGTATTATCATTATTGCCTACCCAGGCGACTACTAAGTATTCTGGGGTGAAGCCAATCGTCCAGTTATCTTTTAGATCGTTAGTGGTTCCAGTTTTTGCGCTTACGATTTTCCCAGGAATAACTAGCTCAGAGCGAGAACCAAAAGCTTCGACTCGAGCATTATTATCTTGCATGATATGACTAGTTAAGTAAGCTGGAGCACGGTCCATAACTCTTTTTAAATCACCCTCCCGCTGATCGTCATACTCCATTAATGTTTGTAGGTCAGTTTTTCTTTGTTCAAAATCATTTTCCATTAAGGTTTCACCAGTGTAGTCTTGGATCTTAATGATTGGAGTAAGAGGAGTTTTTACTCCTTGGTTAGCCAAAACACTAAATGCTTGAGCCATATCAATCATCCTCACTTCACCACCACCTAGAGTTAGAGATAGGCCATAATTGGCTGGGTCTTTCCAAGTAGTAATTCCCATATCCGTGGCTTGATCCATAAATGTTTTAACTCCAACTGTACTTAAAGCTTTTACTGCGGTGATGTTTAGGGAGTTCCCAAGTGATTTTCGTATAGTGACTGGTCCTTTAAATGAGCCATCATAGTTCTTAGGACAGTATTGGGGTTGTCCGGGAACTTCAAAACAAGTTGGGACGTCAATTAAGATACTGCCAGGGTTAAGTTTTTTCTTTTGGAAAGTAGTGGCATACATTAATGGCTTGATTGATGATCCTGGTTGGCGATTACTAAGAGTGATGTTAACTTGGCCATCTATCTCGCTGTCAAAGTAATCTTTACTACCAATCATTGATAAAATTTCACCAGTATTAGGCTTAGTAATCATGGCAGCTCCATTACTGACACGATAGTTTTTGAGCTTCTCAATCTCTGCTGAGACAGAAGCTTGAGCAGTCTTTTGGAGTTCTAAGTCTAGGGTAGTGTAAACGCGTAGTCCACCAGTCTCGACCATTTCTTCGCCATATTCTTCATAAAGAAGGTCTCTTACATAGAATACAAAGTGAGGGGCTTGGATATCAGTTTTTGATAATGCTAGCTCTAAAGTTCCACCAATGGCTTCTTCAGCTTGAAGCTGAGTGATAAATCCATCTTCAACCATACGACGCAGAACTTCTTGTTGTCTGTTTCGAGACACTTCCGGATCTGAAGCAAAAGGTGAGTAGCGACTTGGAGCTTGAGGCAATCCAGCTAGGAGAGAGGCTTCAGAGAGACTTAGATCTTTGGCATCTTTATCAAAATATTTTTGAGAAGCAGCTTGGATTCCAACAGCAGTTCCACCATAAGAAATGTAATTAAGGTACATCTCCAGGATTTCTTCTTTAGAGTACATAACTTCTGTTAAGACAGCTAAAACCAGCTCTTTTGCTTTTCTTTGAAGAGTTTTCTCTTTAGATAGAAAAGCATTCTTTACCAATTGCTGAGTAATTGTTGATCCACCCTCAGTGCTAGAGCTAGTTAGGTTATTTCGGGCAGCTCTAATAATACCTCCGATATCAAAACCCCAGTGTTTATAAAAATTCTTATCCTCAATGGCAATAGTTGCTTGCATAACATGAGGGGGGAGATCTTCGAGCTTGATTGGGACTCTGTTTTCATCGGCGAAGATTTCATAAAGTAGCTCTCCATGCCGATCATATATTTGTGTACTAACTGCAAAATTGTCTTTAGATGTTAGTCTCCGGGGAGAGGGAAGTTGCTGAAGGAGTAATCCCATGGCGATGATGGCCAAGGAAACAGTTACTGCTGTGACATACTTTAAAACAGGGTGAGTCACAGGTAATAAAAGTATTCTGACAACATTGACTACCTGGTCAATGCCTTTTTTTGATTTTTTGGGTTCTTTATCTTTAACTCCTGCCAAGATATAGCGGATCTTTTTTTGTGTTTGTTCTAGTTTGGATGGAGCTCGAGATGTTCTTTTCTTCTTCTTGGGCTTCTTGGCCACTTTCACTGCCTGCTTTCCCTTTTTAGAGATTTTATTTTTTTGAGCTTGCTGCCATTTATGACTAGACATATTTAGGAATCCTATTATCTCTTAGAAAGACCATTCTCTGCAACTTAAGGTATACTATATTATCTAGCAAATATAATAAACTTGCGTAGGAGAAATATGTCCCCACAAATTTTTAAGTATAACTACAAAAATATCACTATCTCAGGGCTTCCCGGCAGTGGCTCGACCACTTTGTTAGATATGTTAAGGGAAGAATTGAAGTTGGATGGTTGGCATGGTTTTAGTGGGGGTGAGTTTATGAGAGCCTATGCAGCTGAAAAAGGTTTGTTTGATAATACTCAGCGTAAACATCATGATGCTTCTCATTATGAAGATGACTTTGATCGTAAGGTGGACTATGGAATGAGAGAAAAGCTAGAAAGTGAAGATCACTGGATCTTGGAGTCATGGTTGTCTGGGTTTCTAGCTCAGCAGGTTCCTGGTACTTTAAAGATTTTAATGACTTGTAGTGATGATGCTATCAGAATTGATCGGGTAGTAAACCGTGATCAAATCTCGATCGATGAAGCAAAGCAGCATATCTTGGGTAGATATGAAACAAATTTAGAAACATGGAGCAGACTCTATGCCAAGGAATGGCAGGAGTGGGTTGTTAAACCGGGCACCCTTACAGCTGAGGCACCAATTGATTTTTGGCATCCAGACTTATACGATTTAGTTATCGATACTTATTCGACAACTAAGAAAGAAACTAAAAAAGTTGTTTTAGATGCCCTTAAAAAAACGTCGTCAGCCAGCTAAGAAGAGAAAAAAGGCTAGTTCAGCTAGTCGGGCTCGTGTTTTAACTCATCAAGCTTTTTTTCCATTAGTTGTTTTTACAGGAGTTTTGTGGTTTTTGTATCGGAGTTTATTTAATTTTCCAGTTTGGTTTGATGAAGTAATTGGAAAAGCCATTTTCTTTGGTCTGCCGGTTTGGGTTTACATTAATATCACTGGTTTTAGACCCATTATTGATACTTTTAGATTGAAAAAGCTTCAGCCAGGTTTACTAAAAGGATTAGCCTTTGGTGGTATTTTTGGTTTCGTAACTGTTTTTATGAGGTTGGTTATTACTGGTTATAAAATGCAGCCTTTGTTGATCTTCTTTGCAGATCAATTTTGGTGGGAGATGCTTCTAGCTCTATTTACTGCTTTTTGGGAAACAGTTTTCTTTTTTAGTTTTGTGATGACTGTTATTCAAGATAGATTCCTGAAGTGGTCGATTACAAAACAAGTAGTGTTGGTAGCAATGATATTTCTTCTTTTTCATATTCCCAATGCTTTCTTGAGGTTTGATGTGTTGATGGTAATTCCATTACTAAGTTTATTAGCTTTATTTGCGGTCGGACAGGGTCTTATCTTTGCTCAAAAACAAAATGGCTATTTATTGGTGATGTCACACACTATTTGGGGAATGGTGTTGTTGATTTATTTTTAACTGGACAGTTAATAAATTCCTATATATACTTCAATCCTTATTTTTATATATGAAAAAACCACAATTTTGGGTGTCACTGATAGCTTTTATTTTTGGTTTGGGGATGGTGATCATCTCTCTCAATACTTCTGTGCCAACAGGTTATCCTGAATTTGAGAGTCATCGTCAGTTCTATCTTGATAACACTATTTTGCCAGATCATATTGTTTATCCTGTTTTAATGATAGTGGATAGGGCTCAACTGGAAGCAACTTCTTTTCCTGATAGATTATGGCTCCAAGCAGAGTATGGATGGAGAAGATTAGATTATGCTCATAAGCTTCTAGAAAAAGATAAACCAGATTTGGCTTTAACAGCTTTAACTAAGTCTCAAAAGTATTTTTTGAATGCAAGTCAGGAAGTTCTAGACATGGAAACGACGGATGAAGTGAAGTTACTAATGTTAAAACACCTCACTGCGTATTTATCAGAATCAAAAATGGTGGCGGACGGCTTTGAGGGAGCTAATAAAGCAGTTTCAGAACACCTTATCGCAGAATGTGAAGTTCTTAAACAACGTTTAAGCCAGTCACTTTCTAAATAATTGCCCTATTATTGTATTCAGTTTCGGATTATTTTGGCATTTTTGCTGCAATTTAAACTTACCTTGTTTGATGTTATTTGAGATATTGACAGTAGGGTTTTAAGTGTGAGATTCTAGTAATCCTGCACGCGACGAAGCACAATATGTTGTGCTTTGAGCTTTTAAAAACCACAAGGAGTAGTATTATGCGGTGTCCTTATTGCCACCATGACGATACCAGCGTTGTTGATTCTCGCGAAGCAGAAGATCAAACTACGATTCGAAGACGCCGCGAGTGTGATGAGTGTGACAAGCGCTTTACCACTTATGAAAGAGTTGAAGGAATTGATCTAAAGGTCATTAAAAAAGACGGCTCAAAACAAGATTTTCGTCGAGAAAAACTAAAACGAGGTATTGTTAAAGCCACTTGGAAAAGACCTGTCTCGATGGCAGAAATTGAGAACTTGTTGGATGAGATTGAGGCTTTATTAAGAAGAAAAAGAACTAGTGAAGTTAAAAGTTGGGAAATAGGTAATCTGGTGATCAACAGATTAAGAAAAATTGATCCACTCTCGTATTTATTATTTGCGAGTGTCTATCGAGACTTTGAAAGTCTAGAAGACTTCGCTTCAGAAATAGAAAAGCTAACTTAAATGCCACGCAAAAAAGCAGTTAAATCAGCCACAGTATCAGTCAAGAAACCTCGTAAACAGATGAAGTTTGAGGACAGACGTCTTGATCAAGGTCTTGGTAAGGCTGTGGCTAGAAGAACTTATTTGCGTCGTTTAACAAATCCTAAGACTGGTCGTGAGCGCTGGGAAAAATGGAGTGAGGTCGCAGAACGGGTATCTTTAGGTAACACTTTATTGATTGAAAAAGACAAAAAACATCAGAAATCTGAATATAAGATTATGCGTAAACATATTAGCAATGGTTCATTGTTAATGTCTGGTCGACATCTTCAACATGGTGATGATACTCAGCCTGGTAGGAACATGGAAGTTTTCACTAACTGCAGTACCGCCGCATCTTCATTTGTGTTGTTCTACTTATTGATGAATGGTTCTGGTGTTGGTCGAGCTTATGATGATGACATGTGTGTCGTTGATTGGGATCAGATGCCTAATATCCGTTGTGTTATTGATGAACAGCACCCTGATTTTGTTTGGGGAGAAGATGAGGGTGTTCGTGATGCTAAACACAAGTATGGTGATAGCAATGGTCATGTCCATTGGTTTGAGGTTCCTGATAGCCGTGAGGGTTGGGCTGAGGCTGTAGAGATGGTTGAGATCATGGCTTATGAGAAAAAGTACGGTGATGATTTATTGATAATTGATTTTTCTAAGGTTAGAGAAAAAGGTGCTCCAATTCGTGGCATGCAGAATCGTCCTTCATCTGGTCCAAAGCCTTTAATGCAGGCCATTGCTAAAGTTGCTTCTATCAAAGGGGCTGGAATGTCTCCCTGGAAACAGGCTCTCTTTGCTGATCACTATCTAGCAGAGTGTGTCTTGGTGGGAGGAGCCAGGCGTAGTGCTCGTATTGCTACCAAACAATGGACTGATCCAGAAGTATTTGAGTTTATTAACATCAAAAAAGGTGGCTTTTTATGGAGTGCTAACAACTCCATTACTGTCGATGAAAAATTTTGGAGACAACGTTCTAAACATTCACAGAAAGTTCTTGACGCGGTCATCAAGGCTCAGTATGAGGATGGAACTGGAGAGCCAGGGTTAATTAATCAACATAAGCTAGTGCAAAATGATGATGGGTTAGAAGATTACACGGATGGTAAGTATGCCGGTAGTGATAAATACCAGCCTATGGATCGCACTAAAAAACTAATGACTCATGTGGCTAGGAATGCTAATGCTAAGGTCTACACTCAAATTCCTAATCCTTGTGGGGAGATCTCACTCAATATGTTGGGTGGATACTGTGTAATTGCTGATGTCGTCCCTTATTTTGCTCCATCGATAGATGATGCAGAAGAAGCATTTAGAGCTGCTGTTAGAGCTCTAATTCGGGTTAATACCATGGATGCTTTATACATGCGTGAAGTAAAGCGGACTAACCGAATTGGGGTAGGTATGACTGGGATTCATGAGTTTGCTTGGAATCAGTTTGGTTATAGTTTCAGGGACTTAGTTAATGAAGAGAAGTCTCAAGACTTCTGGCAGACATTGGCTCGATTTAAACGAGCGGTGACTGAGGAAGCAGAAATGTATGCCAAAAAGCTTAAGGTTAATGTGCCTCACACCAATACTACTATCAAGCCATCTGGAACAGTTTCGAAACTCTTTGCTTTGAGCGAGGGAGCTCACCTGCCCAGTATGCGTGAGTACATTCGTTGGGTGCAGTATCGTAGTGATGATCCTCAAGTAAAACGCTATAAAGACAAGGGCTATCCAGTCAAAGAGCTAAAGAGTTATAAAGGCTCAACTGCAGTTGGATTTCCAACCCAACCATTAATCTGTCGTTTGGGAATGGGAGAAAAATTGCTCACTGCTGGGGAGGCTACCCCAGAGGAACAGTATAAATGGCTAATGCTACTAGAGAAGTATTGGTTACGTGGGATAGATAAAAAAGGCCAAGCTCTAGAAAAAGATACTGGTAACCAAGTTTCTTATACTCTTAAGTACGACCCCAATAGAGTTACCTTCAAAGAATACTCTGACATGCTTCATAAATATCAAAGTGAAATCAAGGTCTGTAGTGTCATGCCTCAACAAGATGTAACTGCTTATGAGTACCAACCAGAGGAGCCGGTTACCATCAGTGAGTTTATGAAAGTGATCAATGAGATTGAAAAAGATGAGACAATCATGGAAGATATAGATTATGAGCACCTAAAATGTGAGAGTGGTGCTTGTCCGATTTAATGAAAAGTTTACTTGAGAGATATACCCCTAGCCAAGTGCATAAGTTTACTTGGAAGGTAGTTGATGTTGATAATGTTATCAACTGGGTGTTGGGTATATCTTTAGTGTTAGTACCTGACTTTTTTAACAAGATTTTCTTTGGTCATGAGTTAATTTCCCATTGGATTTATATTGTGGTTGGTCTGGGTTTACTTTGGTTTGCTGTATGGCAAGTAGATAATTTTATCAAGCCTAGGACTTTTGATATCCCTAAGTTGAGGTTTGCTGCTGGTCTAGCTTGGGCGCCTTGCTTGTTATTAACACTGGCTATAGTGGTACTTGGCTCAAGAATGCTAGTTATTTCTCAAATCTTGCTGTGGATAGCAGCAATCTATATGTTGCTACTGGGTGGTTTGTACTGGTGGATGGCAGAACAGATTAAGAGCTAATTTCCCAACGAGGTTTACGATCTAAGTTGTCATCTTTTTTGACAAACTTTTTGTGTCCAAACTTGTATCCTGCCACGATTCCAATCATGGCGGCATTGTCCATACATAGGCGTTTTGAGTAGGGGGAAAAGAGTTTCATTTGGGTTGCTTTATCTTTATTATTATGAGTCTTTAGTGTTTCGCGTATCATTCGCCTTATCTCTACATTGGCTGCTACACCGCCTCCGATCCAGATTTCTGCAAATTCATGCTTTTTAAGCAATTTGTTCAATTTATAACAAATATGCCTAAACACTCCGTTTTGAAATGACGCAGCAAAGTCATATATTCCCTGTTTATCGAGTTTGTTTTGGGTCTCAAGTTGTTCGAGTTTATTACGGGCCCAAGTCTTTAGCCCACTAAAGCTCATATTAAAATCTTCTCGGTCTGTCATTGGGAGGGGAACTTGGTGCTTTTCTTTATCCCCAAAACGGGCAAATTTCTCCATTGTTGGTCCTGCTGGATAGCCTAAACTCAGCATTCTCCCAACTTTATCCAGCACCTCGCCAGCAGCATCATCGATGGAGTGTCCGAGACGTTCATATTCACCAATTTGGGTGACTTTAATAAACTCTGTGTGTCCACCAGAAACTACAATTGCTAGTGCAGGAAATTGATGAGTTATTTGTGGTTGAGGAGTTTTACGATTAGGTTCAGCCAATGGGGATAGAGCATGAGCTTCAATGTGATTGACTGCGATTAAAGGCAAACTATATTTTTCAGCTAGCTCTTTGGCTTTGCCAATTCCCACTTCTAGGGCTGGAGCTAACCCAGGACCTTGGGTAATGGCAATGGCACTGATGTCATTCCACTCAGCTTTTGCTCTTTGTAGAGCAACTCTAATAGTCTGATCAATATTTTCTTTATGAGCTTGTTTAGCAACGGTGGGAAATACTCCTCCGTATGGGGCATGGAGTTGAGTTTGTGAGGCAATGATATTAGATAGCACGGTCTGACTCTGGGTTACTGCAGCAGAGGTGTCGTCACACGAGGTGTCGATGGCTAATATCAAGGGTTGAGACATGGTAGAATTATACTGTAAGATCAATTTAAATTATGAGAAAAATAAACATCCTTCTAATACTTGTTATCCTAGGGGTTGGTGCCTTTGGTTATTTTAGAGTCAAAAACTACTCTTCTCCGCCACTCCAGTCTCCACCAGAGTTAACTTTTGAAGAATCCGTAGCTAATGAAGTTGAGGAAGCTGAAGTCTCAAATGAGGCGATTAGTGTCTTTGATGATCAACCGATGATTGAGTTGAGTGATGTTTCTGGGGGAAATGCAACTGGTATGGCTTGGATTGTAGTTGAGGATGGGAAGACTTTTCATCGGGTTGTTGCTTATGATTTACCTGAGCTGACTAATGGTGATTTCTATGAGGGTTGGTTGGTCCGACCAGCTCCTGACTTTGATTTCTTCTCTACAGGGGCAATGATTTTTGATGATGCTGAGAATGCTTGGGTTCTTGATTATGAAACTGAGGGGGATAGGAGTGATTACTCAAATGTGGTGATTACTCTCGAGCCTGATGATGGTGATCCTGCTCCTGCAGAGCATATTTTGGAATAATGTTTCCTATTTTAGGAGAGAGCTTCTTTGATGATGGTAACTAACTCTGTTGAATCTGAGATAGTCTTTTGAGCAAACTCAACTAGGACTCTCTGAGAGTGTGAAGCCAATAATTTGGATAGATCATCAATCTCTGGTAAAGAATTATCTTTTGTAAGCTTATCTAGGTTCTGAGTGAAATTAGTTGTGAAGTTGGGATCATTAAGAACTTCTGCTATGCTTTGTCCGACTTTAGGGTCAGCTAAGAGTTCGGTCGAAAGATTGGTGTTGATGGTAGTAAGAAGAATGTTTTTAACTTGGTATCTATCTTCTGGACTTTGATTCTTATCATTAGTTAAATCGATTGCATCTAGCAGGTAATCAATCAATCCTAAGATGATAATTTGGGTAGATGCCAGTCTATTTTGTTGATTCATCTTTATTTTTCTTTGATATTTTGATACTAAGTCCTATTAGAGTCATGGATAATGCAGTTATCACACTTGAGACCATGGGTAAGTAGTAAAATGCTTTATTCTCCCAGTCAGATACAAATTCATAGTAAGCCTCAATAGTTTTTAGTATATTTCCACCAGTTTGGGCGATCTCTCCAACATCACTTATATGAGTGATGGTTGCATGATGTATTGGCGATGTTACTAACATGATTACAATAGCAGCAGCAATTAAAGTTGGTTTAATCTCAACTTTAAATTCTTTAAGTTTTTTGACTAATTTTTCTTGAGCTTCATTTAACATCGACATTGCTATTTCTTTAGGATCAAGGTTGGCTAGTGCTTCTTTTGTTTCAGCCATTGAGGTTTTTGCTTGTTGAGCTTTTTCCTGAAGTGGAGCTAACATTTGAGTGACCTTCTTAGACAGGACATCCTTAGTTTTTTCCCGAGGTAAGTCAGGACTCTGACCGCTTTCCATACTGACTTGTAAGATTTGAGTCTCTAGGTTAGCAATTGAAGGCACATCAGCATGGGACTGATTCTTAAGTTGAGTAATAATCTTGGCAAAATCACCTCTTAAGACAGCTCGAGAATATTCTCCACCTGAGGCTCTGTTTAAGGGGATAGTTTGTCTATTACAAAAAGTTGTTAATATTTGTTCAGCTGTTTGATTCTTGGGAATAATAAAAATTCTTTGTTCTTCGGTTGTGGGGCTGCTTGAGTCTCGATATCCATAAGCTACAGTGTAGTTTTCAGAATCCATTAACTCCAATCCATCCTCAAACTCTGGAGCTTTAATTGGTTCTGAACGAGAAATATGCTCTGTCATAAGTTAAACTTATCATGAAAGTAATCTGAAGATCAATTGAAATGTATCTCTCTTGTTCCAGATTTGTTTTCTCTAATCAATAACTCTAAGTCTATCTCTATGTTTTTTCCTTGTTGATACCACTCGATAACGATAAGATTATTCGGTCCCATCAGTTTCTCAATCTCTAGCCTCTCTAATTCTTCTGGAGTCTCAATCTTCCATAGATCAATATGGTAGAGCTTGCCTTTGTTCTCGTATCTTTCATAGTCATACTCCTCAATATACGAGTAGGTGGGAGAAGTGATGGTTTCTTTGATTTGTAGGAATTCTGCTACACCTTTAGTGAAGATAGTTTTTCCTGCTCCTAGCACCCCATCCAGGCCAATCACTAACCCCTTGTCTTTAATCTCATCCCAATGTTGCAGCATTAGTGTCCCTGCAATCTTCTTGGTTTCTTCTTCAGATCTGGAGATAAGACTGTCTCTGCTTTCAGTCTTTACCTTTCCCTCTCTCAGAGTAGTAGGGGTAGAGAGCGTGGTATCAATCACTGTTGAGGGTTCATTCTTTGGTAGCTCACCAGCATCAAGAATTAGGTCAATTAGGTTTTTTTGTTTTTCAGAGAGGCCACCCATGATGTCATCTATGGTGTAAGGACGTTTCTTTCCTGAGGCATTAGCGCTAGTTGCAGTTAGGGGTTTATTAAATTTCTTTAGGATCTTAAGCATCAACTGATGATCAGGGATCCTGACTCCAAGAGTTTTGAATTCAGACTCAACTCCAGGAGCAACTTTTCCCAGGCTTTGTGAAACAACAGTCACTGGACCAGGGAGAAAATTTTGATAGAGCTTCTGAGCTTGGTCATTGATCTCTACATACTTGGCAGCTGATTCTTGATCTGGAACGGCAATTGAGAGAGGTTTGCCCTCTCTCCTAGATTTGTAGGCTAGTAGCTTACTAACGGCTTCAGGATTAGTTGCATCTACTCCCGCTCCATAGACAGTTTCAGTAGGGAAGATAACTAATCCACCCTGATTGAGGATCTTGATAGCAGCATCAATCACTTCCTTCTCTGGTGTTTTATTAATATCCATAGTTTTCATCAGGGGTATATTATATCCTAGCTGCACAAATTTGAACTCAGGGGTATAATCACCTCACTACTTGATATGTCAGACACAGTTCCTGATCTAAATTTCAATCTCTCTATCTCAGATGGTTTTAATGATGATAATGAGGCCTTTAAGTTTGATCTATATCTCATGACTAGAGAGATAAAGCAGATCTCTGATTCCCTTCGTCATGTAACCTTATTGCCTAAAAGTCAACAAAAAGCTTGGGTGAGAAATAACCAAAAGCTTTTAAATAAATTTATGGATGGTTTAACTCATGACATGTCTGATGTCTTAGATGAGATGTCTTTAGACCAAGAGGCTTTGAAAGAGACCATCTCTTGTGTAACCGAGATGAGGGAGTTGGTGAATACGCTTAATAGCTTGATGAGTGATAGGAAGAATATTTTGGTTTGATTGCCTTAGTTGGCAGAATCTAAAAAATAGCTGTACAATACTTAAATATGGATTTTGATAAACTTGTGGTCTCATTTTTAGTTGATGAAGTCGTAGGTGGCTTCTTTATCTCTGTTCCACCTGGACATGTGGCTTGTGTTTATGATCGTGGTCGTGGTGTTTTGCCTCGAGTTTGGGGTCCTGGTCTTCATCTTAAAATTCCTTTCTGGCAAGTTGCTAAATTATTTAATTCTCAGATTTTAGAGTACTCAATTCGTAAAGGTTTTGATCTATCTTTGAATCAAGAGGCTTTGGGTGATGAGCCGGTTATGACTTCTACTAGTGATGGAAAGGATATTAAGGTTGAGGGCTCAGTTCTCTTTAGAATTGATCGTGATAATGCTCCTGAGCTTTGGGAAAACCTAGGTGAAAACTTGGTTTCTAAAGTAGTTCGTCCTTACTCTCGAAGTCGTATTTCTAGTGTTTTTAGTAGCTTGAGTCTTGATCAAATCAAAAAGAATCGTAGTCAGATTGAGGGCTTGGTGAAAGAAGATCTTAATCGATATTTCCAGGACAAAGGTCTTAACTGTGAGGGCTTCCTTCTTTCCGAAGTGAAGGTGATGGACAAAAGTGGTCGTGGAAAGACTGTTTTCAAACAAGAAGGTGAAGCTGTTCAGGAATCTGCTCCCAAGGTTGAATAATATCCTTATAACTTTTAGCTAAATGTTGACAAATTAGCAATCTGTGGTTACGATTGCTAACACTTAATTGTATAAACAATATTTTTAATATTAAAAGGAGTTTTTAATGACTATTAGTGTCTCTAAACTTAAACCTCTAGCTGGTTATGTTTTGGTTGAACCAGCCAAATCAGAAGACAAAACTGCTTCTGGTATTTATTTGCCTACTTCCTCTGAAGAAAAACCTCAATTTGGAACTGTTCTAGCTTGTGGTGATTCTATTTATGATGATGGAGTTGAGATTAAGAGCCCTGTTAAAAAAGGCGATAATGTTGTCTACAAAAAATGGGGTGGAAATGACTTTGAGGTAGGTGACGTTGAGTACCAATTCCTCAAGTTTGAAGATGTACTAGCCATTATTAAGAAATAAGGAGTAATAACTATGTCCGCAAAACAACTTAAATTTGGTGACGATGCTCGTCAACAGATGTTAATCGGTATTAATAAATTAGCTGATGCAGTCACCGTAACATTGGGGCCTAGAGGCCGTAATGTTGCTATCGATAAAGCCTGGGGTGGTCCTACCGTCATCCATGATGGTGTGAGTGTGGCTAAAGAAATTGAGCTTGAAGACAAGTTTGAGAATATGGGTGCTCAGTTAGTCAAAGAAGCAGCTGAGAGAACCAATGATGCTGCTGGTGATGGTACTACTACTGCCACCTTATTAGCTCAACAGCTAACTGGTAAGGGCATGAAGTATGTCACTGCTGGGACAAACCCCATGATGATGAAAAAAGGCATTGATAAAGCTGTCGGAGCTGTTGTTAAAGAGATTCGTCGTCTTGCTAAACCAGTCAAAGAATCTGACTGGCAAAAAGTAGCTACCATCTCTGCTCAAAATGAAGCTATCGGTGAGAAAATTGCTGAGGCCTTGAAATTAGTAGGTAAAGATGGCGTGGTTGAAGTTGAAGAAGGCAAGACCATGGACATTACTATCGAACATAAAGAAGGTATGGAGTTTGATAACGGTTTTGCTTCTCCATACTTTGTGACTGACTCTGACAATATGGAAGCAGTCATTGAAGAACCTCACATCTTGGTAACTGACCAAAAGATAACTAATATCCAAGAACTCTTACCAATGCTTGAGAGCTTGGTTAAAGTCAGCAAGAACTTTGTGATTGTTGCTGAAGAAATTGAGGGTGAAGCCCTTACTACTTTAGTGGTGAACAAGTTGCGTGGAACTTTCAACGGCTTGGCAGTCAAGGCTCCTGGATTTGGTGATAATCGTAAAGCAATGCTTGAAGATATTGCGGTTCTAACTGGAGCCAACTTTATCTCCGCTGACACTGGTCGTCAACTCAAAGATGTAACAATTGAAGATCTTGGTCGAGCTGATTCTGTTCGCTCTGACAAAGACAAGACTCGTATCGTAGGTGGAAAAGGTGTCCAGACTGATATTGATGCTCGTGTAGCTCAGATTGAGCGAGAGATTGATAAATCCAGCTCAGACTTTGACGCTAATAAGCTCAATGAGCGTAAGGCTAAACTCACTGGTGGTGTGGCTGTAATTCAAGTAGGTGCTGCTTCTGAAGTAGAGATGAAGAATCTTAAAGAAAGAGTCATCGATGCTAAGGAAGCTACTAAAGCTGCTATTGAAGAAGGCATCATCCCAGGTGGTGGAGTAACCTTTATCCAAGCTGGAAAAGTTTTGGCTAAGGTCAAGGCTGATAATCGAGATGAAGAGTTAGGCATTGAGTTGGTTAAGTCAGTTCTTCAAGAACCAATTCGCATGCTGGCTAAAAACTCTGGGTTTGATCCAGGATTTGTAATTGGTGAGATCGCCAAACAAGATAGTGCTAGCTTTGGTTTCAACGCTATGACTAATGAGTTTGGAGACCTAGTTAAAGATGGAGTTATCGAACCTGCTAAGGTTGCTACTTCTGCTTTGACCAATGCTGCTTCTGTAGGATCAATGATCCTTACTACTGAGTGTTTGGTGACTAATATTCCTAAGGAAGAAGCACCAGCTATGCCTGCAGGAGGTATGGGTGGCGGCATGGGCGGAATGATGTAGCCCGTGCTATCATAGAACGATATGATTCAGGTCAGAAATCAACTCAACTGGAAAGTTGGAGGTCCCGCCGGTAAAGGGATCATGACGACTGGCCTGATTTTTTCCAAAACTTGTGCTGCTCATGGCTGGGAAATCTTTGATTATCCTGAGTATCCCTCTCTAATTACTGGTGGTCATAATACCTACCAAGTTTTTAGTAGTGTTGATAAAGCATTAGCTCAGCGTCATTTAGTTGATTTACTAGTAGCTTTAGATAAACCCTCTTTGGAACTTCATCCTGATGAGCTTCATGAAAATTCTTTGGTTGTTTTTGATGGTCAGTCATTGAAGGCAGAGTATCCTGGTCCAGGACAGGCAGTTAATATTCCTCTGAAACAGCTAGCAGTTGATGCAGCTCAAGATCCACTGATGGCAAATAACGTGGCCTTAGGTGCAAGTGCAGCTTTACTGGGTCTAGATATTGAATTGCTAAAGGTCACTATTGCTCGTATTTTTGAGAAAAAAGGTGAAGCAGTAGTCACTCATAATCAAGCTGCTGCCCAAGCTGGGTGGGACTATGTGGCTCAGCACTATGCTCAACTTCAATCATCTCCAATCGAGAAAAAAGATGATCAGTTTATGACTATGACTGGTAATGAAGCTATTAGTTGGGGGGCAATAGCGGGTGGACTACAGTTCTTTGCTGCCTATCCCATGACTCCTTCTAGTTCGATCTTACATACTTTAGTGGCCAAAGAAAAAGTAGCTGATATTGTGGTTAAGCATGCTGAGGATGAGATTGGGGCAGTCAACATGGTATTGGGGGGTAGTTTTACTGGGGCTAGAACTATGATCGCTACTTCTGGAGGTGGTTTTTGCTATATGACTGAGGCGATTGGTCTATCAGGTGTGGCAGAGTTGCCATTGGTGATGGTTAATAGTATGCGTCCTGGTCCTGCATTGGGGATGCCAACTTGGACCGCTCAAGGTGATCTACAGATGGTGATTAACTCTAGTCAGGATGACTTTCCTTTGATTGTTTTAGCTCCTGGTGATGCAACCCAAGCTTTTGAAATGACAAAACTATCTTTTGAGTTGGCTGAAAAATATCAGTTGCCAGTGATTATTTTATCTGACAAATATCTTTCTGAGAGTCGGTTGGTAGTTAGAGTGAAAAACGAGGTTTTTGCTAACGAGAGGTTTGGCTTTGATGGTCAACCTCAGGCTGATGAGAATGGTTTCTATCCTCGTTATAAATTGAGTGAGAATGGGATTAGTCAGCGCTCTATCCCTGGGCAAGTGGGTGGAACTCATGTGGCCAATTCTTATGAACATGATGAGTATGGGATTGGAACTGAATCTGGGGAAGTTAGAACTCAACAGATGGAGAAGAGGTTTAAGAAAGTTGAAGTTTTGAAAAAAGAAGTTTTTCCTCAACTCTATTCTCAAACAGAAGCTGCCCAGCTAACTCTAGTTGGCTTTGGTTCAACTCAAGGCCCAATGTTGGAAGCTCAGAAAATGTTAGCTAAAGAAGGTGTCTCAGTGAATGTGTTTAATCTAAGTTGGATGTGGCCTTTTCCTGTTGAACAAGTATTGAGTGTAATCAATGAGGGCTTACCACTAGTAGTGGTTGAAGGTAACTATCAAGGTCAGCTGGCAGCTTTGATTGCTCAAGAAACTGGGCATAAAGCTACTCACTCACTCCGAAGATATGATGGTAGACCTTTCTATGCAGAAGAAATTGTTAAGTATGTTAAATCACTAAAATTATGACCGATTCAAAACCACAACTACCGGTTCAACCGACTTGGTGCCCTGGATGCGGTAACTTTGGAATTTGGGGCTCTCTCAAGCTGGCTATTCAAAAGCTGGATGTTCCAGCTGAGAAGGTAGTCTTGGTCTATGACGTGGGTTGTTCTGGAAATATGGCTGATTTCAATCAGCTCTATGGCTTTCATGCTTTGCATGGTCGGGCGCTTCCTACTGCAGCGGGGATTAAGCTAGCAAATCATGATTTGAAGGTGATTGTAGTGATTGGAGATGGTGGTTGTTATGGAGAGGGTGGAACCCACTTCCTTAACCTAATGAGGGGTAATCATGATATTACGGTATTGGTGCATGACAACAAGCGTTACTCTCTCACTACTGGTCAGATGAGTCCTACTACTCCTAAGGACACCAAGACTAAATCAACTCCTGATGGGGCTATTGAAGAGCCAATGAATCCAATTGCGCTATCAGTTATCAATCATGCTGGGTTTGTGGCGCGTGAGTTTGCTGGTCATTTACCTCAGCTTTCAAATAGGATTGTGGAGGCGGTCAATCATCCTGGGTTTGCACTTGTAGATGTGCTTCAGCCTTGTCCGGTATATAACAAAGAACAAAGCTATCAATGGTACCAGGAGAGAATTCAGCAGTTGGCAGAACAACATGATCCAACTAACAAAGAATCTGCTTTGCAGCAAGCTCTGCGTACAGATGCTCTTCCATTGGGTCTTTTTTGGAAAGATGATCGGCCTGCATATCACCAACAGGTGGAGGCTTTGAAAAATAAAACTTTGGTAAGTAAGGATATTAGCCAGCTTGATCTTAAAGACTTATTAAGTGAATATCATTAATTTTATTTTCTTGATATAATATTTTTCTCAAGGCAGGGTAGCTCAGCTGGTTAGAGCACAGGATTCATAAACCTGAGGTCGTGGGTTCGAGTCCCACCCCTGCTACTCTTGTTTTTTATTCCCCCTAATTTTTGAAAAAAATTCTGATACGATGAGGAAAATAGTAGAAAGGAATTTCTATGACAGTTTGCTATAGCTGTGGGATGCCTCTGGATGAGAAATCTACCTCTCAATTCGAAGATAATTACTGTGTCTACTGCCAAGATCAGGAGTCTGGTGAGTTGGCTTCATATGATGAAGTTCGGGCAGGGAGTATTGAGGCTGCAGTTAAACTGATGGGTAAAACCCAAGAAGAGGCTGAAGCGATGGCTGATGAGATTATGCCTAAGCTGCCTCGTTGGAAGGATAAGTTTGCTCAAGAACAGTAATGGGTTTAGTTTGACATCCAGGGGTGGTTCTCTTATACTAATGCTTCTTGATTAGCATCAAGTTCACGCGGGATAGTGTACGGTGCACGTGAGGCTCATAATCTCACAGGCTAGGTTCGACTCCTAGTCCCGCAACAATGAAAGAAAAGACCCACAAGTGGGTCTTTTTTAATATACTGTTATTTTTCAAACAAACATCCTATAATTATTGACCTCAGAGTTGTTTTGATATATAATGATGTTCTTTTAGTAATTCAGTTAGAATGAGAACTATGTCATCAGAAATAAAAACGACCGGTTACCTTGATGAGGTTGATTATCTTCATCCTCCTGAATTCTTTTGTCCAAATCTTAAATCAATAACTTTAGTTGTTGGATCTCCTGTTTCAGACCTTGGAAAAGGGTGGACCACGGCAGCAATTGCTAGCATGAAAGATAATCCCTTAGTTATAAAAATAGACCCAATGTTAAAGCCTGATGGCTTCCCCACAGGGATTGGGGTTGAGAGAGATGGCAAGATTGTTACTGATGATTTTTCAACATATGAATCACTTGGTTTAAAGACGAGCCCCGAACAAAATATTGTTTTAGGTGAATTTCTTTTAAATTTTTACAAACAGGAAACTCCATTTTTAAGGCCTGGTGTTCCTAAAAAAATGACTACAGCCGATGTTTCTAATTCTTTAGCAGAAGAAATGCTACGGCAGATTAAGGAAAGCGGAGCGGAACATGTCGTAGTTGAAGTTGGGGGTATTCCGACAGACATGGAACATCAAACTCTACCTGCTGCTTTTAGATTTATGGAATTACAGACAATGATTACCCCTCAGGTAACACTACTATCAACTTTTGATCATACTGAGTCTGAAGATCCAAAAATTAAAACTCAGTTAGTTCGTCAGGCTATTCGAGATGTAAGAGATTTCTATGGTTTTGATTTCAATTCTATTCTAATTAGAAGAAGAAGGCTCCCTATTGAAGATGTGAATTATATTGACCAGGAGATGTCTACAACTGCATATGAGACTCAAGTTCCCAAGGACAAATTTTTATTTGTTGAAAATGTTGAATCACCCAAAGATCTAGCTGACATCATGAGAGAGAGTTCACTTTTTGATCAGGATGATGAGGTTTTAGCAGTTAGTGCTTGTTCTATGGGCATTCCTTGTAAGCATGATGCTGAAGGCTCCAGCTTATCTCCAGATGTAGGATTGGCATTAGTAGAAAGCCCTCACGCAGAAACATTCTGTCCTGAAGTTGCAGCTGGGTTACCAACACCTAGAAATAGCGTAGAGATAGTTGGTGATGGTGGTGGAGAAGCAGTTCTAAATGGTGAAGCAGAAATTAAAAGTGAGAATGGAGAAAATTTCACTCAGTTTTTTGTTGCAGGAGCTATTGCTCTATTAAAGATATGTTTAGAAAAAGGTATTAAAAAAGCATATCTAAATCCAAAGAGCCCTTCCTGTGGTGTAGGTGCTATATTTGATGGAAGTTTTGATGGAACTTTAATTGTTGGTAATGGTGTAACAGCAGCTTTATTGATGAGATGGGGCATAGAGTGTATTCCAGCAAAAGACTTGAAGCCTGAAGAAATAAAGCGTCTTGAGTTATAAAACTATTTCTCCACTTCCAATATTCTTCATAATTGGGAATTTCCATTTCTAAATCAGTCAAAACAAATTCCTTACCAACTCTATCCGTTGATGTTTATTACCCATATTGTTTTAACTACTCCGGTTTTTTTAGCGATGGATTATTGGGGATACAGCGATGGTATCAAGCACGTTGACTCTGTAAAAGAATAAACTTGAACTCTAAGTGATATACTTTTTTTATGAAAAATTTTACTGTCGGTAAAGATTGTATTGGGGTGGGTGTAGGTGCCTGTATCTTTAATGAGGATGGAAAAATACTCCTCACACTACGTGGAGAGAAAGCTAAGAATGAACGAGGAAAATGGGAAATTCCAGGAGGAGCAGTTGAGTTTGGTGAGACAATAGAGCAAGCTCTAAAGAGAGAGATAGAAGAAGAGTTAGATATCAAGATCGAGTTGATAGAGATGCTGCAGCTCTGTGATCACATTATTCCAGAAGACAACCAACATTGGGTATCACCCACTTATATTTGTAAAATCATAGATGGTGTTCCTAAGAATCTAGAGCCAGATAAATGTGATGAAATAGGTTGGTTCAGTATAGAAGAAGCATCACAACTGCCGTTATCAATAGTGACTCAACATGATATTGCCGTGCTTAAAGAAAAAGAACCATCAATTGGTCCTTTTTAGACGAGTGATATAATGACGCACATGGTTTCTGAAAATAAAATTCTCTCAAAAATTAAAGAGTGGTTAGTGAGGTATTTACCAGCTGAGATTGTAGCAATTATTGGTGCCATGATAGGTGGATTAGCTACTCACTATTTCTTTGATAACCCAGTCATTACAGCATTAGGTGGCACCTGGGGTGAGAACATTGGTTACTATGGTCAAATTCTCTACGCTGATCTTAAATCCAGAAAAGAAAAAGATGAAAAAATTACACCCGCTGGAGTTTTAAAAGTATTGAGGAATGTGATTGTAGAGTTTGGTCCAGGAGAGTATCTAGACAGCTTTGTGATTAGACCAGCAGCGATGTACTTCTTTCCACAGGCAACAGGAAATGTAGCTCTAGGATTATTATTAGGTAAACTCAGTGCTGATGTAACCTTTTATCTACCCACAATCTTTGCTTATGAATTTAGAAAGAAAGTATTTAAGGATTAAACCAATAACTATTGGTATAAATTGACACAGCTATAATTTTTGTTAGAATTTCGATACTCTTTAAGTAACCAATTATCATAATTGAACTGCCTCCAAGTAATTTTCTAACTAGAAAGAAAAAGAGAATGAAAAAATTTGTTTCTCAACATCGTTGGTTGGTTCCATTGGGTGCAGTTCTGATTCAATTGGCTCTAGGAATTCTTTATGCTTGGTCAGTTTTTACTACCCCTTTGATTGAAAGTGGTTGGACAAAAACTCAGACTCAACTTGTTTTTTCTACTGGGTTGGTAACCTTTGCAGTTGTGATGGTTCTGGCAGGAAAATTGATGAAAAAAATTGGAAGCCAAGCCCTGAGTATTACTGGCGGTTCAGTTTTAGCAATAGCATTTCTTTTACCAGGCATTATAGAAAGTATCTCCTTTATAACTCTGTTACTAACAGTCGGTTTTCTGGCTGGGGTAGGGATTGGTTTAACTTATGTTGTTCCAATTGCAATAGGAATGAGATGGTATCCAGATAAAAAAGGTTTAATTACTGGTTTAGGTGTAGCTGGGTTTGGATTTGGGGCCACACTATGGGTTAAGTTAGCTGGCAGCTGGGGAAATTTGATTGCAAACCATGGCTTGATGAGCACCTTTTCTATCTATGGACTCATGTTATTAGTATTGACTGCACTAGGTGGGTTAGTGATGGTTTCTCCACCAAAAAATTGGCATCCCCCCCAAAGCAAATCTTCTGCAGAAGAAAAAGAAAACTCAACCAAGACTCAATCTGTTACAAATGGATCTCTTGATAGTCTTGCTATGCTTAGAACTCCCCAGTTTTATATGCTCTCAACAGTCTTTGCCTTTGCAGCTAGTGCGGGATTAATGGTGATTGGTTTGATGAAGATTTTCCCCAACCAAGCTCTGATGACTCAAAATTCAACTATGAGCTCTGCAGAAGCGAGTGCAATTGCTGGAACTGCAATGGCAGTTTTCTTTTCTCTGGCTAATGGAATTGGCAGAATTGCTTGGGGAGCAATGTCAGATAAGCTTTCACAGAAAACTTCGATGGTTGTGATGACCTTGACTCAAGGGATATTAATGATCCTGTTCCCCTTTGTGGCAGGAGGAAAATGGTTGTTATTCCTATTTTCAACCCTAATTGGTTTTAATTATGGTGGAGCATTTTCTTTATTTCCTGCTACCACAGCTCAAATTTTTGGTCCCAAATATATTGGCCAAAATTACGGTTGGGTATTCTTAGCTTATGGAGTTGGTGGAATTGTAGGTCCAATGCTTGGGGGTAAACTAGCTGACTTAGGTAATATGCCTTTGGCTTTTACCATCTGCGGAGTACTTTGTTTGGTAGCTGCTGGAATTAGTTCTCAGCTTAAAGATGTGAGGTTGGGATAAGCAGCTATGCTGTAGGTTATAATCTTGTCTATGGTTTCATCTCTCGTGGATTTTATTTCTTCTAACAGTAAATTAACTGTCAGTCAGCGCAATATTCCCTTAGCTTACATCACTCGCATTTTTGCGATGTTTATGCTGATCATGCCAGTTCGTATTATCTGGATGCAGCAATTACTTACCAATGCTCAAATCTCTGTATTAACAGGAATCATTTTTATTTCGACAGTTTTTTTAGAGCTACCAACTGGGGCCTTTGCAGATTTGGTCGGTAAAAAAATCACTGTTCAACTTAGTTATTTTGTTTATGCTATTGCCCTGTTTATTTACTTGTGGGCAGATAGTTTTTGGCAATTTGGAGTAGCTGTAACTTTGCAAGGACTTGCAGAGTCATTAAAGTCAGGAGCTCATGCGGCTTTAGTTTTTGATAGTTTAGTAGAAGATGGTCGGCAGGATGAGTTTAAAAAAATTAACAGCCAAATAATGACTGTAGTTCAGTTTTCAATGGTAGCTGCTACTTTCTTAGGTGGTTTTTTAGGAAAAATAAATCTCCAACTTCCTTTTATTGTTAATGCAGTCTTATTAATCATTGCAGCTTTTCTAGTTTCTCTAATGAAAGAGCCTAAGGTAGATACCGAAAAATTTACCTTGAAAAACTATCTACGTCAAACAATTGATGGAACTAAACATATTTTTAGAAACTCAAAGATTGCTAAACTCTCAATTTTATACATGCTAGTGGGTGGAGTCAGCTGGACTTTCCAGAGACTACTAAGAGATATGATCTTAATTGATGTGGGTTATGAGCAGTTCTCAATTGGCATCATTGGTGGGATATTCAGATTAGTTAATATTTTATTTTTAGCCAAGTTAGCAAACTCAGTTCGAGCTAATAAAAAAGGTTGGGATATCCTTTTCTTACCAATCCTCATGGTCTTAGCTTATAACTCTGGATTTCTACTTAATCATCTAACTAGTCTGCCAATTGTCGCTGGAATTATGATGATTGGAACTGGTAGGTTTTTGCTTTTTAATCCTTATCTTCAACAAGAAATTGAGTCACGCTATCGTGCTACTGCTATGTCTGCAGCTAATCTTTTAGTAAGTATTTTACTTTCGATTAATATGTTTGGTTTAGGATTATTTTTAGATCAAATAAAAATCAGCTCAGTCATGGTGGGCTATGGTTTATTTTCTCTAATTTTTATTGTGCCACTGGCATTTTTAGTTAGAAGAGATTTTATAAAGTAAGTTTGCATTATAATCATCTTATGATTAAAGCAGTCCTCTTTGATATGAATGGCATCATCATCGATGATGAGCATATCCATGAATTAGCTTTTAGAGAAACAGTTAGACCATATGGAGTCGATCTGACTCATCAAAATTACTTAAGTTGTTGTGCAGGTAGAACAGATAGAGAGGGTTATGAGTCGATTGTAGAAAAATTTTCAGTAGAGCTACAAACAGAAGAATTATTAAAAGAAAAAAGCCAGCAATATCTAGAATTATTTCCAGAAAATAAAAAAAGTTATAAAGGAGTAATGGAGCTGATTAAATCTTTATCAAAAGACTTTACTTTAGCTTTAACCTCCAGCTCATCCAGATCAGAAGTTGATCTAATTATTAGTGAGTTTGGAATCAAAAAATATTTCTCAGTAACGATCTCAGCAGATGAGGTTACAAGAGGAAAACCAGACCCAGAACCGTATCTAGTTACTGCTAATTTATTAAGTCTAAAACCCTCAGAATGCGTAGTAATTGAGGATTCAACTAGTGGAGTTATATCTGCCAAGTCAGCCGGTTGTTACTGCATTGGTGTTACCACTACTCATAGTGAAGAGGATTTGAAAAAAGCTGATTTAGTTGCTAATTCATTTAATAAAATTGATAGTAAGGTTATAAAAAAGCTAACAAAACTAGAACCTAATTTAAATTAAAGAAGATAAGCTTTTAATTTTCCTCAATTTTCACCCAAATTACCTCTGGTATTCTGAGGTAATTTTGTACTAATATTATAGATAGAAAGGATTATTTTTTCCTTGAGTTTTTATTGTCGAAAATAACTGTAAACTAATGCTACAAAGTACTAAAAAAAAGATCATCCTTCCTCTCATTGCTTTCTCGTTTTTGGGTTTAGGAACTGTAGCCACCCTCCTCTTAGTTAGATCAAGTCAAGATATCCGCCAACAAGCTAGTGGTGGTTGTAGTGCTGGCGATCCATATTGTTCCTGTAACTCTTGGGGAGGTGACTGTGTCGAAGTTGATCCTGAAGGTCCCAGAGAAGCTGTCGATGAAGGAAGCGACGAACAGAATAAAGGAATTCTAGCTACTTCTCACACTGGAGGCAGAGCAACATCAGAAGGTGGTTGTGGTGGAGTGTGGATGAGCGATTTCTGTTACATGCCAGGTGATGAGCTAGCAGGTGGATACATTGTGGTTGATTCTGGGAGATATAACTATCCATACCTAGAGAAAAAACAAACTTATGAAAGTGTTGATTATGGTGCAGAAACAGTCTCAAGCAAAGTCGGTACTACAGACAGCTTAGGTGACAATTGTGGAGGACAAGGTTTAGCTATTGAAGGCAATTGTTATGCGTATGGCTCGACTGTTAATGGTTATCTAGTCATGCCTGAGAGAAGCGGTGATTGTAATAACAATGAAGGAGATTATTGTTATGCCCACCTAAAGAAGATTGAGACAGATTACTCTTCTTGGAAGAATGCAGTCGACGAGTATGAAGAGTCAGGAGATTACTCACAGCTTGAAAAAGTTTATAGAGATACATACGGAATAAACTTTGAAGTAGGAGGCTTATTTGATCCAAATGCAGAAAATGCTGAGTTACTCAAAGCTCAAGCGATCATAGCTGCTTTGACTAATGCAGACGTCCTAAAAGAAAAAGCAGCTGCCCAAAATGAAGAGCTGGAAAAGAAAGGATCTCTTTCAGATTCTGAGCAAGCTCTCTATGACTTCAATCAACAAATTATCGATGACGAAAACTTGGATACACGCTACCAAGTTCTAGATCAACTCTCGGCTTCAACAGTTCAACAGACTACTTTCAACCAGGCAATAGGAGAGATGTATAGAGAGCTAGTCACCACTACTAGTGATAGCAAACTAGATAAAGTTGCAGTTGAAAAGTTCAAAGAGATGTATGGTTATGATCCGATTGAGAAGTATGGCAGTTTAAATGGAGTTTTGGGTGCTCTTGGAATTGACTCAACTCAACTGGAGAAGGATAGAGCAGCCTACTCTAGTCAGGTTTCGGCTTTGGAAGAACAACAACAGGCTGCGTCTGAGCAACAAGCAGAACAGCAAGCAATATTACAACAACAGCAAGCAGATCAAGAAGAGATTAACAGAGAACTCTCATTGCTTAAAGATTATCAAGATAATCCTGATAATAAAGCAACTCTGGAAGGACTTTATAAGCTCTATACGGGCAAGTCTCCCACATATCGGATGACCAATGATGAGCTCATGAAGGCCATCTCTGGGTATAACTCTCAAATTGCACTTCAAGTCTACCTTGATACTGGTGATATCTCTTATCTCCAAGCTAATTATGCCCACGGGAAAAGTGATGTTGAGCTGAGGAATTATATTCCTAGCGATGAAGAAACTTTACTACAGAGTATCTATGGTAAAGATCTTGGATCTGAAATCTATGAAGATGCAGTTTTACCAACTCTTTTAGGAGATGCTTTAGGAAATTTTGCTGAAGACCCAGATCAACTTGAGTCAGTCTGTGCCAAAGCTCTAGGTAATAGCTGTAATCTCAGTTCTTCTAATGCTACTGAGAAATTAGGTGATATGTTTGAGATCATCTATGAAGGCCGAGATGACGTCAATATAGAAGAAATAACAGTTGCCTATTCCAATCAACTTTTTGCAGCTGCAGAGGAAGAAAAGGAGCAGAGCTTCTGGGACTTAGTGGCAGTTAGTATAGCTCAGGGTTTTAGTGCTGACTCAAGAGCCATTGCCGGCCTAACTTCAGAAACAATGCGAGAACACAATGTGGAGATGATGGAGTATCAATCTGAAGTAATAGCCAATTATAGTGCTGCGATTGAGACGACTAAGATCTTTGATGCTCAAGATACTTTTGAGTATGCCAGTGAAATAGCTGATAGAGCTAATCTCTCAAACTATACCTATGGAACTGCCCTAGGGAATGCTGTTATGTACGATAACGTGTTTGATCGAGAATATGATATTGAAGAAGATTTAGGATTAAGTGGCTGGGATGCTGTTAGCATGGGCTGGAATCAGGTAGAAACCCAGGTTTTTAACGTCACTAATAATGTTGAGAATATTGCTACTAACTATGCGATTGCTGTCCAAACGGGATATACCGGTCCAGCTAATACCAATGTGGCGGATTTAGCCTTGCAGTCTGCTCAAAACTTAGGTGCGCTTGATTATGACTATCAGGCTGCCAGCACAGGACACTACTTCAAACAAGGTGCAGGCAATGTAGGGGCCACTCTTGCAGATTGGGCGGTAACTGCTGGGACATACATTGTTGTTGCTGGTACAAATCCAGATACAAGCTCAGCTTTTTATACAGGTGAGGAAGAGTCCTTAACTCAAGAGGAAATAGTTGCAATTGCTACTGCACGGGGTGATGAAGTCGCTGAGGATATCAGACAAAATAATCTAATAAACAGAGTCGAAGAAATTAACAATGATCCATCTGCCTTGGTTGATGTTGATGAATATATCTCTTTTCAAACAGATGAAGAGATTGTCAGATCACGACAAGAGCTAAATTGGGAAACAGTTGAGAAAGTTGTTGCCCCTACAGCAGCTGTAATTGCCTTGCCTGTTGCGATCGCAAGTGGGGCAGGAGCAGGAGTAGTAGCCGGTGTAGCTTCAAGTGCATTTTCTCTATATCAAGGAGCAGGTACTAAAGCACAGGCCTTAGAACTTGAGAGAGTAGTAATTAGTGAAAATATTGATAACCGGAAAAATGTGGCAGCTCTGGCAATCATAGATTCTTCTGTAGATGAGGAAATTTCTTATGAAGAGGCAATGGAGACAGTTGATGAGCAAGTGTCTGCATTGAACAAACAGGGAAATATTATGGTAGCTAGCTCTGCCGTGGCTGCTGTTACTAGTGGAGCCGGAATAATTAATGGCTTTACGCAAGGTGCTCAGGCAGCAATTGCGACTGGAGGGACAGTCTCTAGAGGTACTCAGATTGCAATGAATGTCAGTCAAGGGATGAGCACCATAGGACGAGGGGGAGGAGCAGCTTTAAGTGGCTACAATGCGGTTAATTCTGGACAGCAAGCAATTAGTGCTGCACAAACCTTATCAGGGCTAGATCAGGCAGTCGCTAATGGAGATATGACTCAGGCTGAGGCAGACTCCATGAGAGGTAATCTCAGTGGGCAAGTTTGGATGAGTGGTCTGAGTGCAACTGCAGCTAGTTTTGGTGCAGCTGGAAATACTCTAGGTTTCTTTAGCAACTCTCAAATCAAAACGACTGCAGATTTATGGATTGATATTGCTAGTGTTCCTGTCGGAACTGCAGTTGATGCGCAGAATGTAAGTCAATCCTGTTTCAACTCTAGCTATCCTGCGGGAGAAAATGATTGTCGTGATGCTTGGATTGGTCTAGCTCTAAGCTTAACTCAGGATGTATCCCAAGTTAGTGCTAGCAGGCAAGCCTATCGTGACTACCAGGCTAATCCAACTGTCTCTATTGGAAGTGGCTCAGTAGATGACTACATGCAGAAAATAGCTCTCTTAGATAAGAGCATCATTGATTTAGATAGTGTAAGTAGTAGATCTTTAGATCAAAACTTAGATTTATTAGATCTTAAAATTTATCGTCAAGAGTTAGCAGCTGAAGCTTTAAAACTAGACCCAAGATTGGTGATTCCTCAGGCTGTAAAAGCTGTAACTATAACTGATTTTGATACTCAGAGGATCTCTGATCAGGCCCAGAGAAACTATGACGAATTGATAACTAGAGCAAGCGAATTGGTTGGAAGCGATGATGCTCAAGCTGATCAATTGAGACAACAGGCAGTTGATGCTCTAGAAAACCAGCAAGAGATATTGAAGATCAATGATCAAATTGCAGAAGTTGATCGTAAGATTAACCGAGAGTCTAGTGCAATGTCTGATCTTGAGATAGAAAGCTTACGAGGAGAGCGTGACAGCTTAGTGGATAGTTTGGATACTAGGATTAATAATCCTGATTTAAAAGCTGCAAATATAGATCAAGATAATCAGCAACTATTAGTTGCCGCTAGGCTTAATGAAGCATTCAAGTCTTATGACGATCTACAATTAGCTAAAGATCAATTTGCTAATGCTGAGAGATTAAACCTGCCTCCCCCAGGAAGTGATGTTAAGAAAAAAACTGGTTTAGCAAGGTTTTTACCAGGTTCTTCAGAGCAAAACAAAGCCTTAGACTTATTTACCCTCCAAACAAGAATCCAAGAAGTTGACGATCTCAATCTCCAAAGAACCCAACTTGAAAGTGACATAGCTGCTTATAGACAGATCGATGCAGAAGATCCCTTTATTAAAACTTTAGAAGGACAACTAGCTGATCTCAATCAAAAGCTTGCAGCTGCAAACAAAGATATAGACAAAATCACTCCTCAGGCCCCAGGTGACTCACCCAACCTTTGGCAAAGGCTAACGGGTGGCTCTAATTCCGATAAAGGAGTAGATGAGTATGACGATGCAATGTTAGCCCTAAGAGAAATTAGTGATTTAAATCAAAGAAAAGCAACTTTGGCTCAAGAGCTATCTGACCTGTCTAAAACAACAGATCTTGGTTCTGCTGAGAAGTTAGATATTACTAGAAAATCAGTTGAGATCGATTTGATAGAGAAAAATTTAGCAAGAGCCGAAGCGAAAGTAATCGGAATATCTGATCAAGCTAGAGC
>CAZHLX010000003.1:1185-40339 GCA_964533345.1 uncultured Pseudomonadales bacterium | reverse complement strand
CATGCTTTTTTAGCTCTTGAATCAATTCTTTAAAAGAAAGCTCCAATTTGTGACTAATCGAGCTGAACAAATAGAAAATGAGGTGTATTCATGAAAGTATTTCTAGAGCTAGAAGTAGAAATACCTGAAGAACAACTTTTAGAACATGGAGCAAGGTTATACCAATGTTGCAACTATTTAGGCTGTCCGTGTCAAGGTGGGGTTTCCCTAGAAGACACTGAAATACCCTATGATACACTAAAAGAAGAATTTGAACTATGCGGAACTATTGAAGAATTTTTTGGCATTATAGATGCCTTCAAAGCTGAGGATAAAATAACCAAAATTGAAACAAGAGATTAAAACAACATACCAATTAATAACCCTATGCCTAGTCTATACCATTCTAGGCATTTTTTTAACTCAATTAATAGAGATAATACTATGAAAAGAAAATACTATGTACATAGAATAAACCCACAAAGAACCGCAAAGGTTTTGGAAGTTTCAGACAATCATGTAATATTACAAAGCTTTCTACAAGGTCAAAAAGAAAATGATCAGGTAACACAAAACTTAAATTCTTTCTTGGAGAGATATAAAGAGATAAAAAGTCTGAATCAATACCACAAAGAGTTAAAACATAGACTAAAACTAGAGACTATACGCATTGAAGAAAACAAAGCCTTTAGATATAAAAGGACAAAAAAAAGCGTATCCCATGATTCTATAGAAGTAAAATGCTTGGACTGTGACTATAAACCAAAAGAGGGAATAGGACTTACAAGAGCTAAAAAATGCCTTATGAGGCATATAGTAGAACACAAGCACAAAGGTTCTATAAAAGAAGTCAAAACTACTATATATGAATCCCTAGATTAAGAGTTCAAGGGGTTTTCGTATGCAAAATTGGGTAAAGTATCACGTGCATTTTATGCTTTCAATATGTAGGGGCATGACCTTAGAACAAGAGGGCTTCATTAAGAGATTCATAGACTTATCAATTCTTGAAGGTGGTTCACTACCTAAAGATATCGACATTTTGTCAAGAAAGTTGGGTATTTTGTCGAGTGATTGTCGACGTTTTGTCAATGAGAGTTCGCATGTTTTGTCAACTACTAGAAGCAAGATTTTCATTAAAGAGATAAAGGAAGAAGTCACACAAAGCCTTGAAAAACGGAAACTTGCAAGTGATAAAGCAAAGAAAGCAGCAAAGGCTAGATGGGATGCTCCAAGCAATGCTCCAAGCAATGCAGATATAAGAGTAAAGAGTAAGAGTAAGAATATATATAAGGAAAAAGAAAAACCAAAAAAGAGAAAAAAAGATGCACCTAGTATTCTAGAGGCTACAGAAAACCAAATAGTGAAATGCAAGAGATACGGAATAGACCATATAAATCTAATCCAAGAATTTCTTGATTATCACTCTAGCAAGGGAAATCAATTTGCTGATTGGTCAAGAGCTTTCAATACGTGGATATCAAATAAAATCAAATTTGAGAACCTTACGCCAGTGCAACAAACCAACACAAGAGTAGAAGCAAAAGAACACCAATTACAGGCATTATGATACAGAACGATTTACAAAACTTTCCAGAAGATCAGTTTGGGTTTAGTCTTACGCAGTCAATGTTGAATGATTCTTCAATAGCTCAAGATGTTTTAACAACTTTAGACCCTTTAGATTTTCACCCATTTCTTAGGCCAATTCCAGAAGCTATAAAATCCTTGATAAAGGAGGATAAGGAGCCTAGCTATGAGTTAATCATTAATCGGGTAGCTAAGGACTTCCCACACTCAACAAAATGCCTTGAAATATTCCCTTTAGAGGCAGAACCAGATAAATATGAGGAATTTAAGTCTAGGAAGATGGAAGAGAGGTCTAAGAGGCTTGTAGGAGAAGCTTGCAAGCATGTTTTAGAGCAAATAAACAATCAACCACTAGATTCACTTAAAGAAGTTTTAGTCGATTCTACTATATCGGAGAGTTCTTCTAGAGACTTTCACAATAAGGAGCAATTAATTATGGACATGTTAAATCCTCAATCACTTGGAAAGCCTTTTCCACTTGGAGTACCTTCTTTGCAGAAATATTTCAATGCCGTTTATTCAGGAGAGTTGATTTATATTGGTGGACGATCAGGCATGGGAAAAACAGCTTTAGCACTTTCTATGATGGTTTTTAACGCAAAATATCACGAACAAGACTCAATTTTTTTTAGTTTTGAGATGGATGAAATTGCTGTAGCTCGTAGATTTAACTCTGTGAAAAGCTCAATTCCATACAGTAGAATATTAGAAACAGAAAAACTATCACCAAAAGAAAACAAACTTCTCCTAGAAAGTACCGCTTGGTTTAAGGAGTCGAGAATACACATAAATACCGATGCTAGTCTAACTATCCCCAAAATGGAGTCAATAGTAGCGTCATGGAAAAGAAAGAATCCAGGTAGAAGTCCAATGGTTTACGTAGATTACCTTACTGAAGTTGAACCACATGAAAAAAGCCATTCAGATGTTGGAGCTATTGATTCTCTTTGCAAAAGATTCAAAAAAATGGCTAAAAAACTAAAAATCCCAATAATAATCTTGGCTCAAGTCTCTAGAGAAGCTGAAAGGTCACAAGATAAGAAGCCACAACTAAAGGATTTAAGAGGTTCAGGAGGTATTGAAGCTTCAGCCGATATAGTTTTATGCCCACACAGGCAAAACTACTATGACAAGGTTCCTACAGCTCAAGAAGACGCAGAATGTATTGTCCTTAAATACAGAAATGGGCCTACTGGAAGCTTCCCACTACAATTTGAAACTCTTTGTATGAGATACAGATGATTGACAAGAACAAATACAGGAAACGCCATATAAATGCTGGGTATCAAGAGTTTGAGAATCTTCCAGAGTGGATTCACATAGACCTATATATGAGGATTATGGGGAAGAAACGACAGCTTAAAAACTACTACATAAAGGACAAGAAGAAGTTTGACAGCAAAGATATTTTGTTCATAACTTCTCACGATCCTTACGGCAAGCAGTTTAAAGATGTTTACGTGCGGAAAGATGCTAAACTCTTAGCTACTGATGTTCAATATAATGGTGGCAGACCAGAAATCAAAGTACCAATGAGAAATTACAAAGCAGAAAAAGAAGCTGATGATTTTTACAAACAAGATGTCAAATAGGAGGACATTATGATCAACAACACAACAATTGAAATCTATGTAACTAGTGATGCAGAAAGAGGAAATGGCTCAAATGTCAGATTCTCATTTTTGTGGCCCAAGAAGGATAGAGACCAAGAAAAATCAATGTTTGCAAATGGGGTAGCTTTTGGCAAGATTGGCGATACTATAGAGCAAATGTTCAAGAAGGGAACTAAGGCCATTATTCAAGGAAGGCTTACAGTTGGATTCTACCAAGATAAACCACAGCTAAATTTCATTGTTGAGGGATTCCCTACAGTTATTGGGGCTTCTAGTGGTGGTTCAGCACCTCAAAAACCTACTAGAAGACCAGCACCAGCACCAGCAGATGACCTTCCATTTTAAGGAGAAACTATGAAAAAAGCACTTATTCTAATCTTGGGCCTAGTTGTTGCCTCTCAAGCTAACATCTTTTTCTTGGTTACATGTCAACTTGAGTACAATCAAGACCTTTACAAGAATGTTTACAAAGGGGTTTATAGAGCACCTAGCGGTTCTTACTATACCTATCTGTTTGACCATTACTGCCCACCAGAAATCCACCCATAACCATTTACCATTTTAGCCCAGACAGGGCGAGGGGAGTAGTTTAACGATGCATAAAACACTAGAAATAGAGACGGAGGTTAAGGGCCTCCCTCCCTTTTGAGGTAAATCTATGAAAATCTTGAAAATATATTATTGGGAAAAAACAGGCTACCACGATGGAGCGTCTTTTGCAATAGCTGAGAGCCTACAAGAGGCTAAAGATTTAATTATTAAAGAATTTAAGACTAATTATCTTAAAAATCACTTCAATATGTCACTTTGCGAACAGGAGCTTGTTAAAAAAAATGATTATGAAAATGAAGAAGAATTTTTTAAAGAGGAAACCTATGGAGCTTACAGCGGACTAATAGAAGAGTTGAAAGAAGAGCCTAAAATTTTTGAAACAACAAAAAGTAAAGGCTTTAACATATGGGCAAGCCTTTAATGACTGAATTATTATGATTGAAAAAATAAGAGAAATATCAAAAGGCATTGATAAAGATGTTTGCCAACAACGTGAACTATTTAAGAGTTTTTTAGAAAAAGTTGTAGAAGAAACTGAGGTTGGAGATTTAACTTGGCAAACAAGAGACGAAGCAAAGGAGCTATTAAAGCTCTTTAAAGGAAATTAAGAATGAAAATATTTAGAAGAATTATGGAGGCTTTTTTACCATCTAAGATAACCAAAGCCACCTACAATGAAATTGATGAGGTTATGAAGGTAGAGTTTGCCAATGGAAGCAAGAGAGTATTTAAAGGCGATGTTTCTGTTTGGAATGAGCTACCGCTTATGAATCATTGCTCTGTATTTGAAGAAGGTACATTGTGCGACATTCAGAAGTATATCAAGCACCATGGAAACCCCTACCCTACCGCCCATCTCAGTAAAGAAAAACCAAAAATCTTATCATAGATTGAAAGTATGTAAAGAAAATGAACGAGCCTAAACTAGAAATTGATGAAGACGGAACTAAAAGATGGTATCTAAACGATGAGCTACATCGAATAGATGGGCCTGCTATAATAAATTTCTTTGGAGATGAATATTGGTTTAAAAATGGTAAACTCCATCGGGATAATGGGCCTGCGATTGAATGTGCTGACGGAAAAAAGGAATGGTGGGTAGACGGTAAATGGCATAGAAAAGATGGGCCAGCTATTGAATGTCCTAATGGTGATAAATTTTGGTATTTAAACGGCAAACTCCATAGAGAAGATGGACCAGCTATTGAATTTGATGATGGTTCTAAAGGATGGTATCTAAACGATGAAATACTTACCGAGGAAAAGTTTAACAAGAGGATGAATATTGGGAATAAAGAAATCATGCCTCTAGTGATTGAGGATCTAAAAAAACGAACTGAGAAAGGCATCAAGGAGTATGGCGAACCACTCAAAGCCAATAACGGCAGAGATGCCCTTTGGGATGCCTATGAGGAAGCTTTAGATATGGTGCAGTACCTAAGACAAGCAATTGAGGAGAGAGATAATGATTCTTAGAGATGAATATGAAATTGTAATAATCAAAGATTCTGTTTGGATAAAACTAGAAAAGTTTGATTCCTTGAAAGGAAACAGCACTGAAAAGATGTTAAGGATTAGTGCTCAATCTCATAATAAAATGTTAGTAGTGCTTCATACAAAATCTAAAGATATTCTCAAGAAAAACCTAGAAGAGTTGAATTTACTTTCACTACAAAAAGAATTGGAGGACTGGCTAGATGGTAAAGTATCTGATTGAGTCTCTAGATGATGGTGTATTGGTGGGAAGTGCTTGCCTTAACAAAGGCGATACAGGTCTTACGATTGAAGAGGAAGCTGTCATGTTCCTGTTAGAGAAAAAACTTATAAAGGTCTTAGAGGTTTATGAGACGGAAAATTAGGTATATAGCTATTGATGGTGATCTTGAGAAGCACGGGCCATTTACATCTAAAGAAGCGTTTTTATTTGTTTGTGATAGAGGTTTTGACCCAGGATTATCAGGATTTGCCTCTGTAATCAAGGCTTGTTCAAACAACAAAAGACCCACAGCGTATGGTTTAGTTTGGAAAGAAGAAGGCGATAATAGCGGTTTAAACAAGAGCCAGTTACTCATATTCATTCAACAACGACTAGAGATTAAAAAAGAATCTCAATTGATGTTAATGCTGAGAGGAATGAAAGAAGAGCGAAGACTAACTATATCTAAAGAAGCCAAAGAAGTTAAAGGGTTATTTGATGAAATCAATTCAAACAAGAAATACAGTGAAGCTGAGATGCTTCTAGCAAGAAAGGAGCTAGGATTAACATGACAAAAATTAATTATGATGATGTTCTTGCGTTCTTTACAGAGTCTGCCACGATGATTCTAGAACATGAAAATGAAACAGCAAGAGAAAAGATATGCAAAGCAATAGAGAGTAACCACAAAGAACACGTTTCAAAACTCAGGATGGAAAATTTTTTTAACCATAAACACAACTGTAGTGTTGTAGAAATGAGAATTAGCCTAAGTGAAGACGATCTTGAACATTTCAAAAGACTAAAGGAATCATGGAAGCAACTTGGAAAAAAGTTGGCTACAATGGCAGGCCCTAGAGGTGAATTATGACAAATGCAAGACAGAAAGGCCATGCCTATGAGAGAAAGCTGGCAACTGAGCTAAGAGAGTTCTACCCAGACTGTAAAACATCTAGGTATGAGTCCAGAGCTTTAGATGATGCTAAGGTAGATTTAACCAATACACCACCATTTAGTATCCAAGCCAAAGCAGTAGAAAGAGGATGTGACTGGTTTAGCTTAATCCTTAAGGAAATGCCAAAGGATGAAAATATGAATATATGTATGTGGAAACGAAATAATAAAGGAGAATTAGCTATTATGTCAAAGGAATCATTCTACAAAATCATTGCACTTCTTCAGGATAAATAGTATATTTAAGGAGCACTGCTAGAATAGGTGCAACAAACAACAAGGAATAAATTATGCAAGATTCACTACTAAGTGAAGACCTCCCTACATCTGACGAACTTGGAACTCACAATGTTCACTTTGCCGTAAAAGCAGTTCAAAAAGATATTTCCAACATGGGTATATCTAAAGGGCAAAGAAATGCTCATGGAAACTACAACTTTCGTGGTATTGATGATATCTACAACACATTCTCAACTCTCTTGGCAAAGCATGAGCTTACAGTGATCCCTAGAGTTATGGACATTATCAGAGAAGTTCATCCAAACGACAAAGGTAAGCTTCAGTTCACATCTGTTGTTACTGTTCAGTACACCATGTATGCTCCAGATGGAAGCTCTATTGATGGCACTGCTGTAGGAGAAGGAAGAGATTCACAAGATAAAGCCACCTCTAAGGCGATGAGTGCTGCTTACAAATATTTTATGTTTCAAACCTTCTGTATCCCTACTGAAGAGTTTCCTGATGCTGATGCTACTAATCCAGGTGAGGTTGTACAAGGACTTCCAGCTATCAATGATGAAAGATTTAAAGGAGCACTAACCAAACTAGCAGAAGGTGATAAGAGTATTCCTAAAACCCTTAGAGACCGTTTTACCTTAACTGCTAAACAAGAAAAAGACTTAGCCCTTTGTGAAGATAGGATGAACTCATGAATTTGATTGAAATTGACAAGACCCTAAAAGAAGTACTAGACAATGGTTTCTCTGTAGATATTGAATCTGGAGAAATCCTGTTTGATGAAGATAACCTTAAAGAGCTTGAGCTTACCAGAGAAGCTAAATTACTTGGATATGCTAAGTACATCAAAAACTTAGAAGCTGAAGTTAAGGCCCTCAAGGAGCACAAGACTTCTATTGATGATCGAATCAAAGCTAAAACTAAGAAGATGGAGTGGCTTAAAGAAAGGGCTATCTCTTCTCTAGATGAAAAAGAAAGCATTGAAGATGTTGAGGTTGTGATGAAAAAAAATAAAGGTAGAGAGATAGTACATATAATCAATGAAGTACCTCAAGTCTACCAAAGAGTCACTACCAAGACGGAACCAGATAAGAAAATGATTTTAAAGGATTTGAAAGATGGCAAGGAGCTAGGTTTTGCAACAATCAAAAGAAATCCGACATTATCTATTAAGTAGCAGTGCGATATTATTCTTTTTCTTTGGCGTTTATGTTGGGAGATACACTATGTACTCACAAGCTAAAGAAGGAGGTGCTATCAATGAAGAGTACATAAGCAAAATAAGATCAACGATGGAAGTATGGCCTAATCAAAAGCCAGTTACATCACCAGCATTAATGTTCACCATAAAGGAAAAAGAAGATGAACGAGATAAAAGAAACCCTGAGTAGTCTAGAGAATTTGAAGCAGAATGTTGAGTCACTTGGCAATGACTTTCTAAGTAAGAAGAACACAAGCCTCAATCTAGACAAAAGGGTTAGTGCTATTGAAGAAGCTCTTGATTACATCAATGAGATACTTTCAGCTTTGGTCCCTTCTGGCGATGAAGAGGAAGAAGAGTTTGTTGATGGTGATATAGTAGAAGAAGAGGTAGTAGAAGAAGATTTGCTACAGGATGGGAACAATTTCAATCCCAATATGTAATCCATAACTACTTGAAATAGCAAGGTGGCGGAATAGGTAGACGCTAAGGGGTGAGGTGACCTATGACCCTCAAATTCGTGAGATGGTCCACCATGTAGGGTGCAAATCCCTACCCTTGCAATACTTTGGAGAATAAAATGAGTAAAAAATATGATGTTAGCGGTTCGTTTATCGCTAAATGTGCTGTAACTAGCAAAAACGGTGAACACTGCCCAGAAAAGCCAACAAAGAAAATAAACGGAGATGATGTTTGTGATAAGTGTTATGAAAATTGGAAGCACTTAGAAAACAATGACCGCTAACTGCAAGACATATTCACCCAAATAAACATGACTGAGTGGCGGAATTGGCAATTAGGTTTCTTACGTACACGGCGACCGAAAGTCATTGGTAAGACGCTCCCAAGTCGCAACTTGGGGAAAAAGGCTGTGCACGGCCATGCAGGTTCGACTCCTGCCTCAGTCTTATAAGGAAAAACAAATAAACGAACGAAAAGAAAGAAGGAAAAATGATTTTTTTAATACCTAATTTCTCACCAGCTATGGTGTACAAGATGGAGAAGTTTGATATCCAAACAGATATCATTAGTCAAGATGAATTTGTAGAACTAGCACAAGAAATAACAGAGCACACATCAAGCAATGAGAAAGTTCATGAGTGGATAAATAAAATATCAAACATGGATTTACCATTTGAAAGAAACAGGATATCAGCTAGAGAGAATGATGTACTAATCATGCCCCTATACCAAGGAATAAACCCAGATAACGGATATTCACATCCAGAAGCAAAAATCACCTTCTACAAGATGACAATTGTAAAGCCAAGTTATGAGTAAAAAACAAACTATATACGATCATACATTTGAATACTGTAGTGGAGCTATCTGCAAAGACCTCCCAGAAAAAGACAAAAACAAAGCAAAAAAGGGAGAAATATGCTCCAGGTGCTACAATTACGAACTAGGAATAACCTACTATGGAGTTTCCTATGAAGCAGAAGAAGTCTCAATACCAAGGGTACACCCGAACTTCTAAACTGAAAAAAACTTTAAAAAATCTGGCTAAGGTCGATCTTAGCAAGGCTCATAGTGAAGCAATAAAAGAGCTGATAATTGCTAGTGGTAAATGGATAAGAATTTCCAAGCGAGAATCCATAAGTCACAAATTGTATGGCAGTGCAGTTATCGCTAGGGTCGGCCCCCAGTTTAAGCCAGTTTTAAAGTCAATCGGCATTAAATATGATGATAAACAAGTCAATAATTTAAAGAAAATCATGTGAAATTAAGGGGTGCCTTATTTACCTAAGTTTTTAGTTCGAGTTTCTAAATCAACCAATAACTACTAGGCACCCCTTTTTTACTTAACCAAAGAGAATAAAATGAATAAAAAAGAAAAAATTATTAGCCTATACCTACAAGGAAAAACCCCTGAGCAAATCGAGGAAGAATCAGGAGCAAGCTCTAAGTATGTGAAAAGAGTCATAAAAGAACAGCTAAGAGGGCCAAGCCAAGTAAACCTTTCTGGCTACATTGAATCCTTCCAAGGTACGCTTATCTCTGGCCAATACAACGTAATAGGGGATATTAACATCGAAGAAACCCGCACCTTATTAGTCCAATGCCCTCTAAATGGCGGTATATACGGGGTAAAGGCGGAAGATGTATGCTAGACCTAGGCAAAACATGGCATAAACTAGAGGTAGAGGAATGAGTGAGGAAAGAGAAGTAATAGAAAAGTTGATTGAGTGTATAGCTAATCTTTCTCGTAGTGTATTAAGCCTTGAGGATTACATGACTGATGAATTTAAACTCTCTGACAATGGTTTGGATTTATCATCAAAAATTGATGAACTCTATACCCAATACAGCCCTGCGGTTAATGGGTGTAGTAAAAACGGTAGCCTAAAATCAATAAAGAGATACCTAGAAGAGTCTACAAAAGGATATGAATGAGCTTTTTAGGAAATCACTACGAAACAATAGAGGATGTCTGTGACTAAGCTAACTAAAGCAGAAAAAGAAGTGGTAGAAAGAAGAATCAAAACCTCTATATGGTTCTTCTTATCTTTTATCACCTCTGGAGCAATGGCTGGTATAGCGTTTTTGATAGCGGTTGGAAAATGATTGGATTTCTATGCACCATAAACAACGGGCAGATAAAAGCATCGTACAATGATGAAAACCTAAGTGATATAAAACTTCTAGAAAAGCTAGAAGAAGAACTTGCATACTTTAAAGAAAGGGTGAAAAATGCAGAGTCAAGACTTACAACAAATCAACGAAATCATAAAAAAAACAAAAATCAACAAATTCTTTTTTGAAAACAAAGAATCCTTGGAAGATTTAAACAAAGCAGACGATAACTACATCAAGTCACTAGAGAAAATCAAAGCCAAGCTGGAGAAGAAATGAACTTTGACCTACAAGAATACCTGAATAAACAAAATGAACTCAATGACATGATCTTTGAGATGAAACGAATCTACATAGATAGGTACGATGATGGAAGGCCCGTTATACTGAACTCTAAGATTCTAAAAGATGACAAAGACTTAACACCAAACGGAATAAAGAATCAATGGCTAGGGAACTTCTCTAAGGCCATGAGAGATGAATTAAGAGAATTAGATGAAGAACTACTCTGGAAATGGTGGTCAAAAGATGAACTTGACACTCAAAACATTAAAGTGGAGCTTATTGACATTTTTCACTTTTGGCTATCTCTGGTCAATGCTTCTGGTATGGACAGCCAGGATGTAGAGAGAATCTACAACCAAAAGTATGAAGTGAATAAAGAAAGACAAAGGAAAGGCTACAGTAAAGCAAACAAAGATGAAGCTGATAACAAAGGGATTAAGTAATGAGTGATAGTTCAGTTCAAACTAATATATCCAATTTAGGCTTTACACTACTTGGAATCCTATTTGTAGCCCTTAAACTAACTGGAGTTATTGATTGGTCATGGTGGTGGGTTACTCTTCCATTCTGGGGAGGACTTGTTGTTCTAGTCATTTTTCTTGCATGTTTAGGATTAGCTAAACTAATCTTAGTATTCCTGAAAAAGAGAAAAGGGAAATAAAAAGGGGAGGTGCTATACCTCCCTTATTACTATCTGTGGGATTAAACCTAAGTCAGTGTATAAATACACGAAACCAAGAACTATTCCACTACAGTATCGCTGTCGTTCCACGATTTATCAATTTGCTTCTTTATGAAATCACTGATGACATCATAATTATCTAAAGTCATGTGACCAGGCACAAGCTCCCTTAGAAACAAATCAATCTTTTCTTCTAGTGGTTTACCAGCTACTCTAATACGCTCTCTAGGCATACTATTCTCCTTTGTTAATTAATTCCTTGTACCAAGGGTTAGCATCTGCAAAATCTAATCTAGTATCTTCCACAGAATCTCTATCATGACCATTCCAAGATACCCACCCACCTAAACGGACAGCCTTGTACATGATCCAACACTTCCAAGCATCTTCACCAGAAGCTTTTAATGCTTCATAGAAAATAGCATCACACTTCTTTCTATCAAAGATTTCACCATCATAAAGAATATCATGAATAATAGCCGCATACACAGCAGGGTACTCAAAGGGAGGTATAATCTTCCAAGTGCTTCTAGGAGTGCTAACTAAATCACTCTTAAACATGGCTGGAACAACTATAGTCTCGCCAAGCATTTCGCTATTATAAAGGAAATCTTCAAGTAATATTCTACCTGGAATACCGTTTGCTTTACCCTCAACAACTCTAACATCAAGAAAAACAGGAAAATACTTATCTAAACTTCTAACCATTTTGAGTAAGGTTCTCCACTTTGATGTAAGACTTTCCACCAGCAGACCTAAGAACAGCTAACACTTCAGCAGTAGCTTTCTTATATATCTTGTCATCACCTAAAATGCGGTTATGAGCCACAAGAGGGCAACCTTCTGTATTTTCAATGGTATTACCACCATGCATACGAATACCTGTAAACTGTGGTACATCTAGGATTTCCGGTAATTCTGTTTTAAATCTATTCGATATTGATATGGTTATTTCATAAAGACCTTCTGGAATAGCAGTCTCTCTTTTGACCTTTATTCCTTTGGGCCTAGCTACATCTTCAAGAGTGTAGCAAACAAAATCCCCATTCCAATAAAGCTTGCCATGAGTAGCATCTTTAGTAAATACATCACGAATCAGGTGAAACATTTTTATCTTCCTTTTCTTCTCCATCTAAGAACTCTACGAAAGAACTTTGTTTTAACTTAAGACTTCTTCTGATATATGGAATAATAGTATCTCTAGATCCATCAAAGAACTCATTTATAAAGTGAAGCTTCATATCAACAAAAAACAATCTGTTTTGCTTTATGAATTTGCCAAGCCTTTTCTTGTCATTGGTGAACATATCCAAATGCTCATGAAGCTCACCAAACAAAATATGACTATGACTCTCAATCTCTTCTGTTATTTTCTTCTTTATATCACTATCATAATTATCGCCATAGTAATACTTAAGCTCGTAAAGCTTTAACTTCCATGATGTTATATAGTAGTTTGAAAAATGATTAAACAAGGCTTTAGAGTTAGCCCTAGATATATCATCAACTACTCCATCAAGAAAGCCAGACAGTTTCTTTTCCATAAAAGCAAAAAGCTTGTTTCTCTTGTAAAGAGAGAACCCTATCACAGTAGCAAAAGTCACGAATAAACCCACAAAACCTTTCCAGTTTCCTTCAATGATATATTCAAAAGACTTTTCAACAAACACATCAAAGCCATCCATCAATCCATAATCCTTTCAGCTTGAGGAAAAAAAGACATCAAAGCTTGTTCAACTGTAGCATGTTGACTTTGTTGCAAAACTTCTGGCACTGGCCCAATTATATCCTTTTTAATAGCCTCTAAGTCAACACCTTCACCACTTTCTTCATAGTAAGATACTCTAGCAGTAATGCCAGCATCGTCAGTCAATATCCTTTCAACATGACATTGAGCAACTGGTATGATTATAGTCTTCTTAAATTGAAGATCTTTGATTCTGTATTTTCTCATGTTTGACATGTACTTATCCTTTGTGTTTATGGTACGTCGTTTACAAAATTAGCTGAGGTCATATTGGACATGACCATTATTAAATTAGCCTCTGTGCCGTTATCAAAAAGATAAGGAAAAGTATCACCGTCTCCCATTCTCCACCAGTGCAGAGGTGCTTGAGATAGGTTCATATAGTCAAAAACTGTTCCATTGTTATAGATATTTGCTGAGTTTGAACTTTGGTCTGAATCCCATAGAGCAAATTCATCTAAATTACACCCTCTCATATAGATGCCAGACGTCCTTCCAAAACGGAAATTTACAGGGTTAATAGCCCCACTCCAACCATAATTACTGTGTGAATTATTAGTTGTAACCTGTGATCCATCAATAAAGATTTTAAACCTAGAATAGTAATCGTTTAAGCTACCGCTAGAGGAACCTGTAGTGCCACCATCATAGGTGATTAGTATATGGTGCCAAGTGCCAGCCACAATACTACCCACTGGGGTTTGTAGCCTTAAATTATTGTTATTACTACCATACCTGAGTCTTAACAGTTTATTACCACTTGAGTTTATTTGCATGAGCTGGATATACCCATTGTTAGCTATATCACCATCACCAAAATAAAATATAGTCTGTCCCTGATTGGCAGTACTACCTTTAAACCAAAGGGACACACTCCAAGCATCAGAGGCCCCAGAACCATTACCCGAACGGCCTAAAACATTCTGTAGAATACCAGCATTACCAGCACAATACTGCTGATTATTGAATAGAGTAGATTTTGAGTTTGCAAACGCTGGATTACCTACTGTTAACTCAATAATTTGCGAGTCCTCACCATTATAATTGATGGCCTTTACGGGGATAGCATACTCACCAGTAGCCAAAGAGCTACCGCCAATTAGTTTCCTCACATTGCCGTCTACAGTAGTTATTCCAGGCACGTTGCTCAAATCCCACTCATAACCAACCCCAAAATCAGCAGTCAGTTCATAGTTTAGTATCTGCCCCTGTACCAAGCTAACCCCTAGTGAGCTAGTAATTACAGGTAGGTTAGTAGTAGATGTGCCAGAGCTTTGAAAAATAGCGTTTAAAGCGTTACAAACAGCTATAGCATCACCTGGGTATGAGTTGTCATTTTCATCAACAAAATCAGCATGATTAGCGTTTGACACAATGTCTATTTGTCTAGCTAGGTCTGTAATAGTCACAGTACCATCAGGAACGGATGCCAATAGTGAATTGATAAATTGTGCCCCATTTGCATCCTCTAAAAAAATCGAATTGGCTGAATCATCTTTATAAACTTTGATTGACATTTTTACCTCTTAACAACTCTGATAACTGAGCCAGCATTAGTCACGGTTGCGTTTGACGAACAAAAAATTTGCAATTTTATTGGATTGTCACGGGTATTAGTATCCCCCATGTAAATCAAGTCAGGGCTTAGGCTGTATCGGTATGGCCTACCCGAACCACTATCCAACCTACCAATAATTTTCTCTAGGGTGTACTCACCAGCACCAGAGCCTAAAACGTACCTAAATTTTAATTGAGCATTGTTAGTGTTTGGGTAAATTGTATAGTCATTTCTGATATCTATAGCGTCACCTAATGTTAGCTGAGTAACATCAAGATAACCAGTAGTGGTATCCATCAACTCAGTAACGCCAGTAGGTAACTCGTTTTTATTGGTGAAAGGTCCTAGGCCATTATTGGGTAAATCTGTCCATGTGTCGGCAGTGATAGAAAACGATCCAGTGGTATCGTTATAGTCAATAAACCCGTTCTGTGTTTGCAGAGGTGCTATAAATTGGCTGGGAATCTCTTCTTGTGATTTACCATTGAAAATATCAGTGATAAAATCAAGAGTCTCATTTTTAGTTTTTTGAACAGCATCAATTAGCAAAATGATTTTATCTTCTTGAGCTAAAATGCTAACATCAGAAGCGTCACTAAAGCTGGAAAGGCTTGCTGTACCATCATACAAATTCTGATAGTTTATAGTTATAGAATTGTTTGGTGGTATAGTTAGGCTACTCCAAGATTGGTTAGAGGCTGATATATTTTTTATCTCGTATGTTGACATTACTGCTCCTCTAGGCTGAGTTTTATAACGGCATCAGTCATAGAATAGATGCCAAGATTTAATTTAAAATAGGCAAAAATATTGACATTGTTGGGTACAGCAACAGTAATAGCCGAACCCTGTATGACGTTGTTTGGCACGTTTTTAGTGACTCCTGTAAACGATTCTGTGTGTAGGATAGTACCAGAACCAATAGACCACGCCGTATCAACTGGAGCGTATTCTATAATCAAATCAAAACTAGCAGAACTAAACAAACCAAAAGCACTGTTTAGGCTGACTTTTTTCAAATTCCAATTAACTGATCCATCAGTAGTGTAAAAATGAGGGTTAGTAAATGCCGCATCAGTAGTAAATGCCACATTTGCCCCATTGATAAGCCCCGCTTTAGTGTAGGTTACATTGTTAAACTTCTTGGAAGAACCACCTCCACCACTACCTTTAACAAGGTTTCCGCTAGAGTCCTCCCCATAAACATTCTCTATAGTGCCAGCTGGTACGTTTAAGAGTTTAGGTGTCTCTATGCCGTTTGTGACCTCTAGCTCACCATCAACAAGTACATTAAAGTCGCCAGCACCCGTATTGTGAATATGAAACTGAAAGTCTCCCCCACTAGAGCTAGTAAGCTCGTAGCTTCTAAGGACTCCGTTTTCTTCTCTCAGGTACGTTGGATAAGGCCCAAAACTCCATCCGATGCTTGCGGGTGTTGTGGCAAGTCTTAAGCCGTTGCCTTTCAGGTCAAGCAGTCCGTTTAATGTAGATTGTGAATTTATTACAACTGTTCCATCAAGTTCTGTGTTTCCATCAACTTGTAACGCATCTGTCAGGTTGTCAGTAGCGCCGCCAATAAGAACTCTTTCATTAAAATCAGCAACACCATTGTATTCTAGTAACCCACCTGGACTAAAAATCATGCGTTCAGCAACACCCGATTCAGCTAATCTCAGTTTGTTAGCATTAATACCCCAATGCCAAATCCTTGATGAAGTTCCCCCCATCATATTTAGTTCACTACCTACTTCAACATCACCCAAAGAAATCAAATCTTGATTAGCTGTTAGATCGCCTCTAAATTCCCAGTTGTTAGAGTTGTAGCTATTCCTAGCTGTCCATTCAAGAGTGCCAGCATCCTTTCTAAATAAAGTAATATAGTCTGCACCAGCACCACTGGACGGTGGCGTTTGGTCTCCGTTGTACTCAATACCCCCACCAAATGAAGTGTCTTGACCTACATAAATTCGTCCTGTTCCTTGGTTCCCACCATACGCAGAAATGACACTTTCATTAGTGCCTGGGGATAGGACTGTAAGACTTCCAACAGTAGAAGAAGTATCCCCTAAAGTCATTGAATCAGCTATTACACTGCCATCAACTTGTAAAGCATCTGTCAGGTTGTCAGTAGCACCTCCCACCAAAAGGCGATTAAAAACCTCAACATAGTCACTATGAAACTTTGCTGAATCTTGCTCTACCCCACTTGAATTGGCCGCTTTTATCGTAATGGGACTAGATGTACTAGCAGATAAACCCGATAACACCGCACCATCAGCAGTAGTTACGGACATACCCAAACCTAAGCCGTTATCCAATCTCTCAATTAAAAAACCCCCTGCCAAACCTGTGGGATTCCTCTTTATGTAAATAGGGTTGTCAGTCTCAAAGCCGTTATTAGTAACATCCTGCAAATCCTGTGTGCTACCACTAGACTGAGCCTCATAGACTAGGCCACCAGTAGCCGTGCGGTATACCAAGACCTGACCATCAAGCGGGGTTACATTGCCAGGCAGGATATTCATCACACCAAAACTCTGTATGTCCATTTTATCAGAGCTAATTAGTGAACCTGTACCACCAGAGCCACCAGTAAAACTCATAGCAATGAAATTAGTTTGACTTTGGTCACTTGCTTGAACCAAGTTTTTAAACACCCCAAACGTGGTCTTTTTCAATTCCCCTGCTACTGGGTCCTCATAGTAATAATATGACTCCACAGGGTCTTGTATTGGTGTACCTGTGGGAATATCCAACAAAAACGCTTGAGAACTCGAATTAAATACCAACGCTTGTGTAGATGGCCCTTGTAAAGTTAGGTTGGTTGCGTTTGCTAATATTTGAGCAAGCCCACCTGTTAAAATCTGTATATCATTGCCATCTAACTGAAGACTAGATTCTATTGTACCAGAGGTATCTTTTGATGCTAGAAAAACAACACCATTTGAATTTGCCTTAATCTCAGACCTGTTTGCTGTACCATCTCCAGAGTATAAAGCAGAATTTCCGTCCAGGTGTAATGTTGAATACTTGGTATCATCAGGATCAAGCCCATTTGTCAAATAAATAGATGAATTAGCATTAGTTGGCCTAATCCAAGAGCCGTTAGGTAAAACAACGCTTTCGCCATTTGGCCCATAATTTGTGACAGTTAGATAGCCAGTGGTTAAATCATTTGTAGTTGTTGGGCCATTGTTGGTGACATTTTGCAGATTTACATCAGGTTGGTTGGCGATGTTACCCGTTATATCTCCCCAAACTACTGAACCTACAGCACTAACATCAACCTCAACAACCTGACCAGAGCCGTCTTTTCCGTACAATTTGGTAGGACTGTTGTCACTAGGTATTGAGTTAGGTAAAAAGAACCTTGCACCAGCACCACCATCGGGGTTTACAAATTCTATCACAGCCTGAGTAGTAGCATCACCCTCTCTAATATTGAAATAGGATAGACCAGCCGCTAGTTCACACTGTACAATACCTCCACCAAAATCTCTAATTGACAAGGTGCCGTCATTACTGCCAAAAGTGTTTCTTATAACAAAATCACCGCTAGAATTTTTCCACAAAAACGTATCATTGTTAGACCCTATGATAACTTGAGGTGTACCTGTACCAGCATAACCATCAAGCACTTTAACACCATTAAGAAGGTCTACTGCTGAAACCACACTTTGAGAAGCAGTGTCTACTTTATCTAATTTGTTATCAACATCAGCTTGAGAGATAGTATCTATCCTAGCCCAATAACTACCAAAGTCTACAGGTTGTTGACCAGTGTGGTCTTGCTTACAAATCCAACGATACCCATCATATTCAACAATATTCCCAAACTGATAAGGTTGAGTATTTGACCAAGCTCCTTGATCTACAAAAATCGGAGTCTGAGCTAAATTTGCACTAAGGCTATAAATTGAACCATCAATTTTAGATTTAACAAAAACAGTTTGACTTTCTTTTGAAAGAGAAGGAACACCAGCCGCAAGGTTTATAACCTGTAAACTTTCTGCATCAGTATCACACTCATTCCAAGAAACAAATAGATTTTCTCTACCAGCCATTATTTTACCTCTTATACAGAATCACACTAGGATTCCACGGATTTACTAGGCCGAGTCCACCGTCTCCTATCTGGCCATTAAGTAAAGTATAGTTTGAAGGGTCAACCACTCCAATACCACCATCAGGAATACCACCTGCTATTTCAGTATCTTTTAAAGGAAAAGTATCATCTTGAAATACATAGTCATTTATATTCAAATCAGCACCAACACCACCATCAAACAATTGTGGAGCTTCTTCTAAATCATTAAGCTCATTATCTGATACTCTTTTTTCAAGAACTCTTACAGCATTGTTAAGATTAGATATAGAACCAGCTATCTTTTCAAAGTTCCAATTAACACCTTTTGCCAAGCTTCTTATGTTCTTATCACCACTAATCCTAGCTGGAGATTCCATGACATCATAGTCAGGAACAAAAGTTTTAGTAACTATATCAGCCAATTGTACTAACTCCTCCGTTCTGAAGCATATCGGAATTAAGCAAACCAATAGCTTCTTCACTTAAAATACTTGAATATATTCTAACATCAGATAAAGAAAAACTGGAAATATCAGGATTTAAAACAACATCTTGAAAGAACATATTGCCAGCATTACTAGTAAACGAAACAACAAGCTCTTCTTTGTTTTGATAAGCTACCCAGTCAGAACCATTGTAAGTAAAAACAAAATGATCCCAACCAGATAAAGGGCTATTTAAAGTAAAAGCATCTATAAACCCATCAACTGATATCAATATTTCATTATCACTCAAACTCAAAGAAGTGTTTGAGCCTGTTGAAATAATCTCTAAAGCAGTAGGAGAGCTAAAATTTTTAATCCAAAAAGAAATAGTAGCATTGCTATACGTTTGTCCAGAATCATAAGAATATGTTATAAAATTAGTAAGCTCTAAAGAACCAATCTTGTCACTAGCATCTAAACCTAAAGATGGAGTGTAAGCGTTTTGTTTGTATCTAGCTGAGTTGCTTCTAGTTACAGCACTGTTTTGCAATGAGTAGTTTCTTGATATCCAAAACAAAATTGAAGAAGAAAGTTCGTTGTATAAGTTTTGATTATCCTGACTATTAGAAAACCGCCTAAGAGGTCTATCTTGAACTCTCATGTGAGTGTCAGTACCAATGATTCTATGACCACCAACAGAAGCAGTAAAAGAAACTCCAACACTTCTTACAAACAAAATTCTGTCATAAAAAGACACATCTCCATCTATAGGAGAATTGCTTTGCATTGATATCTTGTTAGAATCTTGAGACTTATATTCAGCATTAAAAGACAAATCACTTGGGATATCTCCATTCTGAACATCAGATTGAACATACAAATGAGACTCCTGATGAAGAGCTATATAGTGCTTAAGCTCACCAGTGTACTCAGGAAACTCAACCTTACAAACACCTTGATAAGTACCAGCATTTTCACGTTCATTGTAATAAAGCATATCATAGATGTCACCATTGTCTCTAAGCATGATAATACCAGCGTTAGATACGTTTATATCAAATAAACTGCTACCATCTGATACAGAACAAGCAGGAACAGAATCTAAGCCAGAATCGTCTCTATCGCCATCAAACCAATCATCCCCTTCTATGAAGCACCAACCACGTTTTTCATTGGGAGAAAATTCAAGCCTTAAACACTTGTCATTTTTTAAAGATCCATTGTCACCATAAAAAAGCATATAATAGTCTTCATCAGAGAATACAGCTACAGCTCCATTTATGGTTTCAGTCTCTATAGATACTTTGTTTTCAGCAAAATTCTCAGACCAATCAAAACCACTAAAACCACGAATCCCACCATCAGAGGTGAGAGCCATAACTACACCATTACTTGCAGGAACAACAGTCCTAAAATTAGAGGCCCGAATCCCAATAGACTCACTGGCAGTATATGGGTCTTGAAGTACGGGGATAGATTCTCCTGAAGATTCAACACCTCCATCTGCAAGCATTTCAAGTGACCAACGATAAGTTTTGGAAGCTGTTGTAACAATGACATAGCCACTCCCAGCAGTTAAAGATGTAACATTAGTATCAAAATCAAAAAATTGTGGCCCAGCTATTCCCGTTCCCCAAAATCCAACTGTGTCGATTCTTCCAAGGGCTGAATAGTAAACTTTAGTACCTTCTGCAACAAAGAGATAAGCAGGAGTGATGGCGAAAATACCATTAGGCAAAGGCTGATAACCGATATTAGAAAGGTAAGTGTAACTGCCAGCAAAGCGATCAGCAAGTTCGGAGTCGGATTCATCAATGACATAATCCGTAGTACCAAGTGATGTGATATAGTCACCAATGAAAACATACTGCGTTGGATCATTGATAGGATTATTCGCATTGTCTGTGTTACCTATATCTAAAGTCCTATAAAGTCTAATCTTATAGTAAAACCCACTCTGTTGACCATCAGTAATAGGTAGACCAAGGGTTAGACTAGCCTTAGTGTTAGATACGCCAAAAGTCTCACCTAAAGCAGTGTTAAAAGCAACAGAAAAGTAAGGAGTTGAATTATTGGTAGAAGCACTTAAATCACATGGCAAACTCTCTTTTACCAATACACCATCATCTAAGTTCAAATCACCTTGATAAGTACCAATAGTATAGTAGAACCTATACTTAAAGTCTAAATTCCCAGTAGCAGAATCAGTCTTGCTAATTGTTGTAAAATAATCAGTAGGAGCAGGTCTGTTTATAGATTCAGGTAAAAATTTATCCCAGTAAATACCTGTATTTGTTGAAGATATAAACCCACTTTGGTAAGTCTCCATACCATAACACAAAGAACCGAACTCAGGCCCGACCACAGAAGGAGCAACACCTAAACCTGGAGTGCCAAGCCAAAATCCATTAGTAGTAGTGTAAGCAATTGAGTTGCTATCTCCATAACGGATATATGCAAGTATTTTACCATCATTTCTATCCATACTTGCAAACGTGTTGGATATGGCTGGTCTAGCTCTTAAGTAAGATACTTTTGGTAAGTAGTTAAGCAAAAAGGGAACTTCTTGCTCCCCCATCTTCTTCCTTGGCTTGTCTATTGACATACCACTTCCAAAACCTTCTTGACCCCTGACAATCTCCCTATCGCCTTGGGCCTGTGTCATCCTTCTTAAACGGCTTGACATTTAACCTCCAATTGCAGGATTATAAGTAAGCTGGTCACTAGTGTAATCCTTACCTCTTTGAATACCTCTAATAAAATCAGGAAGATCCTTATCTAACTTCTGAACCCAGTAAGTAGAATTGCCATAATTCTCTTCTTCTATCCAAACCATAGCCTGACTTCTAAGTGCTGTCATCTGATAAGCATCTGGAATGGTCAAAGGTACTGCTTCAGTATCAAGCTGAGGTTGCCAATTATAACACTCAATTAAATAAACACCTGAAGTATCTCCAGGGTCATCTTGGAAAACAATCTTTACTTGTGAATCAGGCTCATGACTTTGCTGTATGCCACAATTAATAACTTGAACATCTTCAGTTCTAGTTCTCCAAGAATCGTATCTTGAGGGATACCCCACATCTTTATATGAGGTATCCGTTTCAAAATACACACGTCTTGCCGACCTAATACCTAATGGCAACAAATACTCTAGCTGACCCTTAACAGTCGTAAGTTGATATTCTGGAAGTCTGCGAGTAAGCATTGTGTCAACATCTAAAAGCTTATTCTGTGCATCATTCACAATACCCAACATCTCCTGTCGGGAATAACCGCCATTTGAAGCCCTTAGCATATTGTCAATAAAACGTGTCGTATTCATTTTTTAATCCTCTGAAACCTTGTCAGCTAAAGCAAGCTTTTTAGCCGCATTAGCCCTTCTAGTTTGAGCCGCTTTTTGCTGTTTGGTAAGATTAGAGTTCATTTCAGCTTCCAAGTCATCAGCAGTAGGTTTAAGCATAGAATCAAGTAAATTCATGTGCTCTGGCTCCAAAAGTTCAAAAAGAGAGTTTTCCCCCTCAATCAAACTTTTTATAACTAAAGCATTTTCTCTACAAAGATAAACCTTAGAATAACCTTGACCATCTACTTCTATGTAAGGCAAGTAACTTTCAATTTTTCTTGTTCTTTGGCGATTTTTTTCATCAGTAATACGCTTTTCAGTTATAACTTTTATCTGCTTTGATAGACGAACAATACGACCTATTCTGCTTCCAGCATGGATTTTCCCAGTGTATTCAATTGTGATATCCATTTTATCTCCTTGTGGTCTCTAATACCCTTAATCTAAATAAAAGGAAAGGGCTTGTGGCCCCCTCCAAGTTTAACATCAAAAATTATGGTGCAACGTAGATTTGTGACCTAAGTGGCGTAATGATTGATGATTTGTTGTGAATTGTATCATCAGTAGGAGTATCATCATCAAACTCACCAAGGGTATAACCCATAGTGTTAAAGATACCGATACCTTTGTCCTGATTGTAGTTAGCCCACTCATCTTCAAAGTGTGAATCTTCAGCAATGTACTCATAGAAAGCACCACGACCAAGAAGCATACCTACGTCAAAGTTGGCATTGCCAGCCGCTCTGGTACGAGTATCAGAACCACCAGCACCTTGATAACCAAACTCCAAGTTAGAACCATTGACAACCATAGTAGGAGAACGGGGATCTTCTACTAGCATCAAGCAACCATACTTGTACATTTTGTATTGAAGACGTTGGTTATTAGCACCACGAACATCACCATCTTTAAGAAGCTCGAAGTAGTTCTCAGTACCAGGAGCCATAAGAAGGCGTTTTTGACGAGAAGAAATCACATAAGTGTACATCATCTCACCATTCATAGCTACTGGCTCAATGTACTTGTTAGCAGTGGCTTCTTCAATCAAAGCATCAAGAGCTTCTACGTTAAGAGTTGAAGCAGATGTGTTATTAGCCGCAGAAACAATGTTTGCAGTATAATCATTAATGGCAGGCTCGTAATTCACTCCACCAACACCAGGAAGGAAAAAGTTAGAGTTCAATCCAAGAGTTTTTGATGTAGGATCGGCTAGTTGCTCGTAAGAGAACTTTTCAATCAAAGCTTGGCGAATTTTTTCACCCTTCTTTTCTTTAAGCCACTTAGAAAGCTGAGGTTGAGCTTTCTGTACTACACTAAGATAATCAGTGCGATGTGCATCAACACCAAACATTTCTACTGGTACAGCGTGTGCCCAAGAGTTAGCAGTAATTGTCAAATTGCGGATTACTTGCTCTTCTTCATTACCTGGCATACGGGTACGACCCTCAATACCAGCACCCTGAAGGTCTTTAAGTAATCCAATAGTGCGTTCAGCTTCACCCTTTTCAGAGTTTACTTTAACACAGTGAGCATCTGGAACAGTCTTTAACTCTTGAGAGTAAGTTCCAGAAAGGTTCATAAATGGGTCAGCCGCTTGGGAATCTTCTCTTAGTTTGGCATCCCAAGCCTTTTTTTGCATACTCGTGCCTGTGACTCTATAAGCCATGTTGCATCTCCTATCGTGTCATTCCAAGGTGCTGTTGCACCCGAATCCATGTTTTACGTACTTCTTCACCTTCATTATAAGGGTCTGGATGGTCAGCTAAAAACTTATTAATAAAGTCATCAGTAAGACCACTTCCTTCTTGAGTAGAAGTTGTAGACTCTGTTTGATCCATAATTTCAGGCGTTTTTTCAATCCTATCCAATTTCTTTTGATTTTGATTAGGATCAAGGGCTGGTTCTGTTTTATTTGAAGTAACAGGAGATGATACCTGCCTTCTCATTACAGACTCAAAATAAGGAGTATCAGCGAAAGCCGATCTGTATGATGGATAATTGTTAGATGCTTTGGCTCTTTGAACCTCAAGAAGAATCTTGTAATTATCAAAGTCTTCGCTACTAACTCCATGCTTTTCCATTTCTTCATTAGTTTGGTTAATACCTTGACTATGAAGTTGGTTGTACACTAAGTCAATATCTTTTATAGACTTATCTGTTTTGAGCTGTGGAATTGTCTTTTGGAAGTCTGCAACACCCTTGAAGATTGCATTATCTTGTTCAATCTTTCTGTAGTTGTTAAGACTTTCCTCTTGAGCCTCCACTTTGGCTTTTAAAGCTTGAAACTCTTCAAACTGCTTTTTCTGATATTCTTCATCAAAGTAGTCATTAGGCTTTTCTTCTTTTAAACCAATCTTTTCAAAATACTCTTTGCGGTAAATAGGATCACTAGCAAGCTTACGCTCATGTGACTGCTGTTTCTGCTTAAGAGTGTTTATCTCATTAGCTCTTTGATAAGCAAGTTGTGCATAATCATCCTTCACTTTATCTGCTTCCTTTTCAGGAGTTACAGTAGAAGAATCTTCCTCAACTTTTTCATCAACTTCCTCTGGCTTTGTTTCCTCTACCTTCGGCTCTTCTTGTTGTTCTTTTTCAGGTTCAGGTTCTTCATTAGAAGATTTCTCTTCAATGTTGATTTCATCACCTTCTTTGGCATTTAAAATTATCTGACGTACCTCTTCAGGAATCTCTTCCCAAGTGATAGTACCTTCATCAAATCCCGACAGATATTCTTCTGTGGTCATCACGACTCTCCTTTAGTCCTCAGTTTAAGGTTGCAAGCAAAGGCTTGCCCTAGTCTAAAATTATCCTAATAAGCTACTTTTTGTCAACAAACAAAAAAAACCCAACAAAAAAAGTCAGGTTTTTCATGATTTTAATACTAATTATAGAGCTTTTTAGGGTTGCGGTTGGCCTTGTGATATTTGTTTCTGTCCTTCTTGCATTTGCCCTAATGCTTGGGATGGATCGTTAGCTTGTTGAGTTTGAGCTACAAGTTGCTGAGTTTGAGCATCACTTTGCACTGTTTGATTCTCTAACTGCTTCATCTGATTTTGAAGATAAACAAGACCAGCTTCTTTGATTGCTTGTTTTTCTTTTTCAGGTAAATTCATGTATTCAATAAGTTGAATTTCCATACCTGATCGAATCATAGGGTTTTGGATATAACGAGAAACTTCTGCATAACGACTTAAAAGTTCTTGCCTTCTACCATTACCCATCTTACGCTTAACTACTTCAACATCATAGCGAGTCATATCTTTAATGCTTTTAGCCTTCTCATATTGACCATTTGCATCAATTCCAGGTACGTTAATCCAAATAACCTTGCCACCCTTCATCTCAAACTTACGTGGCTCAGTGTACCAATCTTGAATAGCCTTGAAGTACATCTCAGCAATTTCTTTATCCCAAGCATTATAAGTATCAGCTAAAGATTCCATTGCTACAAGTTGTTGATTAACCTTAGAGTTAAAAAGGTCTCCAGATTCACCAGATTTACCAGACTGTTGACCTGGAACCATAGAACTGAGACTTCTAAGCATTTCCATCATGTCATTTGACGTTTGGAAAATTTCTTGAGGAATTTGTGCTCTATCAACAGGTTTAATCTTATCTTCCCTGTTTGTACCATCCTCTACTTCAAAGACTTGACCAGTAGCCGATGCTCTACGCTTAAAGTCATTAAGGCCAGCTTGGTCATCAAAAGCACCTTTTTCAACTTGCCAGTTATTGTTGCCAATAGTGCCAATGATAGAAGAAATGTTTGATTGTCTTTTGTTTAAAATCATGTTGGCATCATAGAACAAATCTACCATGCCTTGCCTTTCACCATAAAGATTCTTATAAGACTTTATAGAATAAGGTAGTTGGCCTATTTGGATTGGATAATCACCTTGAGCAAGAACTAAGTGCATAGAAAGACCAGGTGCAAAGGTAAACACCCTGCACACCTGTTTTTTCTCATACTTTACACGATTGTTGGGATTTTTAAGCTTTGCCTTAGCCTCAAAAACTTCATCAATTGAATCATCATCTTCAATGGATTCATCATAAGTCAAATCTTCAGAGTTTATGACTTTACGCTTTTGTTGCATCTCCATCCAAGTAAATTCAATTACTTTGAATCTTCCACCATCTTGATCGTAATATTCAGGGCTTCTATCCTGATACATACCACCATAATAATTATTGACATTACTATTTGAACTTTGCTCAGTCTGAAACTGATACTGCCTAATAGCATCGTTTACTTCTTGAGATTTAGTTCTGTACATCTTTTTGATTTGGTCAGCAGTCATCCAGTTTTCACGAAAGATGCCACGGCAATCCCTTATATCATCAGTCTGCCAGTAAGGGTCTAGCTGGATATAATTAGGATTTAAAGCTCTTATAGCTATGTTTCCCAGTGGATTACAACCATAGTCAACATACATCTGAAGAACTCCTTTAAATATCAAAGAGTCCCTTTTAGCTTTTTCTTTTTCATTTTCCCAGTTATTCAAGTTGTAGTCATACTCATACATATCTTGAATATCATTGGATTTTTCACCCATTTCAGGGTTTTCTCCATGAGGGACAAATTTTACATCTATTGGTTCCTGAGCTAAGTTACCTTGAACAGCATCAATAGTCGTTTGAATAAAGTTGAACTGGTGGGCTGGCCTTCCAGAATCTTTTAGGATTTGAAGGCTTTCTTTATCCCATTGGCCGTGATTGACTCCAGAATACGCTCTGTAGTTACGGATTTCCCTGTAACGAGTCCCATCAGACTCATTTCTTTCTACATAATTTCGGTATTCTAGATAAAAATTCATCACGTTTATAGATGAATTCTTATCAATTGGATATTCAACAGGTTTGTTAGACATAGCCCACCAGTTCAGTTAAATTAAGGTTTTAAGATAGGAATGACAAACTCTTGCCCATTAATCTGTACAGATAAGCCACCAGCATCAGCCATGCCAGTCAACGCTTTAAAAGCAGAAAGGTCAGTTGTTGAGTCACCATCTGGGACTAAAAGTTTGGTTGAAGTGATTACACCTTCAGATGAAGGTAAAACTCTTGCAGATACATATTTTCCAGTATTTGTTTGGCCCATTCTAAATCTCCTTAGTTATCAGTGTGCCATTTATAGCAGAAACTAAATTAGACAGGTCTGTTTCACCTCTAAATTTGCTAATTAAAGTCTCTTTACCACACAAAGGACATCTTATTACAACCTCTAGCCCAGTGTCATTTCCAAGATACCTATTGCAGAGCATCTCTTTTCCACCTTTCATAGTGGTGTGTTTACAAGTTATTCTTTGCATGATGGCCTCACTTTTGCCCTTATATCATAAATATATCAACAATTTATTTTACTTTATATAAAAAAGTAATATCAAAAAGGGAAATTATATGAGTTCCAATAGATACAAAATCACTAAAGAACCTAAAATTCATGAAGTTTTAGGTGGAGAAGTCATAGATCCTAAAGATTTTAAAGTACAACTTCCAGAACTGACAGAAAAAGACAGAAAAAGTGCTAAAAACATTTTTGCCAAGTATGAATCTGTTATTGGTGAACTTGCTATGGAAACCATAGTAACTGGAATGATGTCACAAGATCCTTATGCTAGAAAAGAAGGCATGGAGTTTCTTAAGATAATGAAGGACAATATCTTTGAGAAAAAACCTGTCTCTATACAAGCTGGGCCAGCACCAGAAGGTGAAATAACCGAAGGAGCTGGAGCCGCATTGAAAGCATACATGATTGAGAAATTGGCGGGTAAAGATGAAGCTGAATGAATTCCTAAGCGATATGACTCTGCTTCAGTACATAAATCTTTTTGGTACTGTATTCAACAGAGAATCACACCAATCGGTAAGCTTTGAACCTTGGCCAGCACAAGTAAAAGCAATTGAAATATTTCAAGACTCTCAAGAATCTTTAGCTCCAAAAGCAAGGCAAACTGGAATATCAGAGATTGCGGCTGAAAGAGCACTGTTTTCAATACTTAGATTCCCAAGAGACCAAGGACTTGTCTTCTCTAAAACCAAAGATGATGCAGAATATTTTCTTGAGTTTAGACTTATTGAAAAAATAAACAACTTACCTAAAATACCTGGAATTACTTGGCCAACAATAGTAGCTAGGTCTAAAGACCACATAGAGTTATCAAACGGAAGTAGGGTTTGGTCACTAGCTCCTTCTGCTGTAGCTGGTGCTGGTAAAACAGTGAACTGGGTAATCTTTGATGAAGCTGGAGGCATTGACGATCATCCAAATGGAGACTTTGCTAAACTGTACAGGAACGTAAAACCTGTAGTTGAAAAAGCTGGTAAAAATGGCTGGATAATGATTATTGGTACATCAGAACCAGGTTCTTACTACAATGAGTTTGTCAAAAAAGTCCATACAAACAAAATTGATGATGTAGATATGGCTTTCATTCCTTCTTCTGGAGACCCTAAAAGAACAGAAGAGTGGAGAGAAAAAGAACTTCTAAAATTCCCTACAGAAGCAGATTTCCTTTCACAGTACCCTGAAACAATGGATGATTTCTTCTGCGTAAGAGAAGGTCTTGTATTTCCTCAATTTGAACCAAAAGAAGGTGATGCTCATGTAAACGAGTTTACACCTATGAAACATTGGCAACCCATATTTGGCTATGACCACGGATATATCCACCCAGCAGTGCTTCTAACAGCTTACTGGGATAGGCTAAATGACCACCTTTACATACACAATGAAAACTTCTGGAGAGCAACACCAGTAGAAATTATCGCCCCACAAGTTTATACAGAAATGATATCAATAGGAAGACCTTACAGTAAAGCAGTAGCAGATGCATCAATATTCAATAAGACTGGGGCAGTCCCAATTAGTGACCTTTTCAAGAAGTATAAAGTCCACTTCAGTAAATCAGAAAAGTACAATGGGCTATCAATCATTGACGGCTCACTTGCAATGCTATCAGAAAGATTTACACATAATCGTATCACTATCCACCCAAGTTGCTACCAGACAGTAGAACAGCTTGCTACATGGAAATGGGATGACAAGAAAAAAGGCGAAAAGCCTGTAGACATAGAAGATGACTCTATTGACGTACTACGCTATATATGTGCAGAACTTAAAAAAGGAAACCCATCTTCAGCATTTAAACCTGTACTACCATACTCAAAAGAAAAAAGAAGACTACAGAAAAAACACTCTGTATTTGCTGATACATCTACATCTGAGTCCCAATCACTTAATTCATGGCAGGCTATGTGATGATTGAAAATTTTATATCAGAACATGACCTAGAAAAGATTGGAATTGGAGAAGAAAAGCTAATCGAAAAAGGCTTAATCTCTTATAAAATGGACGCTTACACTAAGTTGATTAGGTACTCAAGAGGCTTTCCTATAAAGGTCTATATAGCCATGACAATGAGCTATTTCAAGCAACCTGTACCAACAATGATATCAGTATTGGAGCCAAACAAAAGAGCTTTTGTTGATGTTGAGTTTTTTGAATATTACTGCTATGGAGTAAAAGAAATCAATGGTGGATATGCCCTTTTTATGTCAAAAGCAAAGAAAACTGAACCAAATAGCTTACTTAGGGTAAAAGAGCCCATTGTAGATCCTTTGCTTGTACAGTTTAATCCGATTACCTTAGAAAAAGAAAAACCCCAGTCCGAAGACTAGGGCTAGTGAGAAAAGCAGTTGTCAAAAAAGGATTCTATTTCTCGCTATTCTAAAGGTAATTTAAATCCTTTCATTTTGTAACTACTTCTTGTAGTTCCTGTAAAGTTTTGAACAATAACATCAGCAAAGTTCTTATCAAATTTTGATAGATACTTAATCATATCTCCTTGAGAAACAGACTGTACACCATCGCAAACACATTCAAGAAACTTCTTGTAGACAATCCTATCCTCTAAGTCATAATCTTGATTTGCGGCGTTTAGCTCCAAAAGCATAAGATTCATGACTCTTTTAAGGGTAAAATCTCTATCACGAGTGTCAAATATGTTATTCTGCATCAGTTAAATTTCTTCCTAGAAAGAGTGTCTGGGATACTTTGTATATACCCTTCATCACCCCACTCTTTTTCCCATTGAAAAGATTTAGGTGGTGGGCCATCTTCTAAAGACTCTTCATCTTCAAGGAAGACATCTCTATCAGATGTCATAGGAACAATAGTACCATAACCTAAAAGTTCAGAAATGCTATTTATAGCGGTACTTAAAGCAAATCTTTTACTCTTATTAACGACACCTCTTGAAGCATCACCAGCACCTCTACTGAAAGCTGAACTATTTCCAGCAGTTATTCCAACAAGCATATTTTTAACACCACGCTTAAAACTTTTATCCATACCTGAGATATTATTTGGATTTTTAAATGCTTGGTCAATCACGTACTTAGTGATTAAATCTCCTTTCCATCTATCAATATTGTTTATTTCTTTCTTAAAAAAACCATCAATATCTTTTCTGACTTTTTTGATATCACTTCTTTTTACAAGTATAAGGCCGTCTTTTGTCTCAGAAGATCTAAGCTTGTTAAAAGCACTATCTACATTTTTTATATCAAAAATCTTATCAAGATTAAAAGCTTCTACAATTTCCTTAAATTCCTCTTTTGTAAGATCTTTGCTCTTTATAAAGGGAGATAGCTTTTTAAATATATCGTCTGAAACTTTTTGCTTGGCTTTAGTGACAAGATCGGAAACCCTTTTTATATACTCACCTTTAGGTTTCATAGCTCCACCTTTGGTAAATGCACCTGCTTCAGCAAGCCTTTGAAGTTCTTCAATTTCTTTAGCTGGAGCTACACCCTGCCTCAATCTATTAGCACTTTGAAGAAGACCTGATTCTTCTATAGCAGATGAAAGTTCGTCAATTTGCTCACTATATCCAGGTATCTGTTCTTTAAGAAGATTGTTTAGTTTAGTTGAGGCCATTCGCCTTTCTTGAACTAAATCATTGGCATCTTGAACTTGACTTTTATAGCCGTATCTGCCTTGAGCCACCTTTTCGTCATAAACCTTCTCAGCAGGAATATCAGGATCATATTCCTTGATTTGCCTAGCTGGAACTTTAGGAGTAGAACCTTCAAGGGTTCCTCTACTTCTAATGTCTGAAACTTGGGATTTATCTAGAGTTGGCCTTTGAGGGTATTCAATAGCTTCCAATTCAGCTTCAAGACCTGAACGAGAGGTGCCTGGATTTAAGGATTTTTGTGATGCAATTCTACTTCTAAGATTTTCTTCAGCTTGTGATACTTCACCAACTTCCTTCTTATACTGATCAAATCGAGTACCAAGATCCTCCCTTAAAGACCTTAATTCTTCTTGAATCTTACGGCTAATACTACGTTTTTGAGCGAGAATATCTTGCTCACGCTTTTTAGAAGTAGGACCTGTAAAGTATTCTGGGTTATAAACGTATTTATAACCACGTTCGGACTTAGCAAAATCAATAATTTTCTTAGTTACTTGTTTAGCCTTCTTAGCCATATCCTTTTCTGCTGATGATTTAAAATTCTTCTCAAGAGCACCTAAAGATTTTTCAATGTCCTTGAGGCTAATAGTTTTATTCTTAAGAAGCTTTTCAATCTCCCTAAGTTCCATCAAGGAAACTTTTTCTAAAAAATCAGAAATTTCATAAAGGTCTTTTAAATTGTCATTGAAAGAGCTAGTAGTACCTTTTCTAGTGTTCCAGATATAGTTAAAGTCCTCCAAGTCACCTTCATGTATTACACCACTTTCCCTAATCTTGTTACCTAAAGACCTTTTAAGGCTTTTGTCCAAAGTCATTGATCGGAAAAAAGCACCAAGGAAATTACCAGTCATGGCACCAATAATTTCATCACTAAGAGCACCTTCGTTTTTAAGGCCAGCAAGAAGAATGTTTGCACCATCATTGACTAAATTATCGCCAATTTCTTTCGGTAATTGGGTAGTGCCAAATTCTTTAGCGTATTGTTTAGCCCTTTCAGCTTGCCACTTAAAATAACCTTTCTTACCTGCTTTTGATAAAGCCAACTCTTCAGCTCTAAATAATGGATCTTTAATACTTGCGGCACGAGTTCCAGTCATACCTTTTTGAATGGAACGACCCGTTTGACCAAGTTTTCCAACACCCTTAGATACCAAAGCATTACCAAATTGCTTTAAAGGAGTGACCCTTCCGAGAGTTGTAGCTTCAAATAAAGCTCTTTCTCCAAGAGTTCTATCTTCGCTATTTATAGCAAGAGAGTTTAAGAAAGTTTGCCAACGACCAGATAAATCTTTTCTATCTCCATAGTTCCACATATCATCAATAGCAGAAAGAATCCTACCTGGAGAGCTAAACACATCTACAGCCGCACCAACGCCAGCTTGAAGCTTAGAGTCAGCTTTTCTACCAGTACTAAATTCAGGAGCTATAGCTTCACCAACAGAAGCATCCATCGAAAGAAGTGGAAGCCTTTTAGACCTCTTGTAAACACCTCTTAAAAGACTAACTACACCTCTGTTGTTGATTTTATCTAATTCTTCTTCATTGATACTACCATCTTTGTTGATTATGTCAGGATTGTTTTCAATAATCCTCATTAAATCAACTTGGTCTATAGCTTGATTTAGCTTATCAATGTTTTCTTTATCATTAAGCTTTATCGCTTCAGCAAGGCTTTTTTGCATATTGACCTTCATCTGGCCCAATGTTGGAGCTTCTTCAGAATTAGCAAAAACAGCCGCATCAAATTTCATAGGCATATAAGTTCTAATAGCCTTAAGTGCATCTTCTCTGTTGTCAAAATCTGGAGCCTCACGAACTCTTTGAGGTTGATTTGTAGATTCTGCAAAAGCAGTAGGAAGGTCTATTTTGGAAATATCACGATCAAAAGCATCTACTACTGGAGGTTTTGGCACTTCAGTATTAATTGGTGCTCTACCCTTCTCCCTTGCATCAAGAACGCCTTGCATACCTTCAGTCATGGGAATAAAAGGCTTTTGAGGGTCTTTTTTAACAAGAGGCATAGATTCAAATGCACGTTCAATCTGGTCACCAAGGTCATCCCTAAGTTGACCATCACTCATGAAAAAATCCATTTCTTCTTCATCAAATAAAGAGGCTATTTCCCTTCTAGCTTTATCTGGATCTCTATGAGTAGTAGTATCCATATAGCTTTTAGCTTTTGAAACCATTGAGTCAAATAAAGACTTTGCCATCTAATTACCTCCTGTAGATTCATTTTTTGGGACAAGACCCCAATTGTATTTATTCCCAGCCTTTGAAGGTTTTTTATCTGTTTTTGGCTTCTCAGGTTTTACGATATCTTTTATACTTCCAGTACCAAGATTACTTACCCAATCGCCAAGGTCATTCTTAAGGTTAGCAAGGTCATAAGTTCTGTCAGTAGAGAATCCATTAAAATCAAAGTTTTGAATAGCTTTGGAAGCATCAGTCAAAGAATCTTCTGGAACTTCGCCACCCATGACACGACCCAAATTAGAAAGCTCACCCAATCTCTCCCTTAAAAGAGAAATTCTTTCTTCATCTTTATCTTCATAAGTAAGTACATTGTATTCAGCAAGCCTATCCTTAATCATATCCTCAGTACGCTCAATTAGAGTATTCATTGCAAAAGCAAAGTCACCAAAAGAAGCGTTATTGCCAAGGTTAAGAGATTGCATGATAAACCTACGTTCACCCTCTGACACTGTAAGGCCAGAAACAGCTTTCTGATAAGCAGAAACAAACTGGTTGATTACAGCATTAACTTTGTTCTTAGAACTAGACCATTTAGCAATGCTATTTTTATCCATCTTACTTGGATCAGCTCTTAAGTTATTCGTGAACCATTGAGCCATATTGCCAAGGTTTGAGTTAGACAAAGGCTTAAAAGCAAGGTCTTTAATTTGTGATTCCAGACGTTCAATCGCATTAACAGAACTCTTGATAGCACTTGCACCTTCTTTAACTTCTAAAGTCAAATACTTATCAGCATCTTTAATTAGCTTATCAATACGTAGTTTTTCATCTTTCTTACGACGAAGTTCAGCGGCTTCACTTTTTCTATCCATATCTGCTTGTTGAAGTTCAAGTCTTCTTAAAGCAATCTGGTCTTTTAAGTCGCTTCTGACATTTAAACCAATCCTAGGGCCAATATAATCAAGAGTTTCATTGTCAAGTTCCATTTGTGCTCTACGCTTCTCTTCTTCCATAGCTTGATTATAAGCACTTTCCATAGCTTCACGAACTGCATTGGGATTTGATTGAACAATTCCTTGGTCAACCTCATTTTTAGCCTTTTCCACAGCAGAACTCACTCTTTCACTAATACCTTGAAGCTCAAGAAGACCCTTTTCCTCAATACGCCTATTTTTTCCCTGATTAGCAAAGCTTGAGGCAAAAGTTGCCATCATCTTAGGGTCATTAGCAAACTGGTTAGCTGTAGCAATCATTGAAGGGTCAACACCAGCTTCTTGACCAAGCTGATTAATGAAATTCTTGTCCATTACAAACTTTTCCATCTGCCTGTTAGCTTGAGCATTTTGATTCATGGCCTCACCAAATTGAGAAAAACCTTGACCCAAAGCACCACCAAAACCAGCAATAGCTTCTACATCAGCAGTCTCAGGTCTGCCAGTCATTCTAACTATATCACCAGAAAAATCTCTAAAACCAGCCATTACATAGCCCCCATAAACCCAACAGGAGCAGGGTTGTTAAATCCACGTTTTGCGGCCCTTTTAGCATCTTCTTGCCTAAGTGCATCACGAATAGCCATAGCCTTTCTTTGCCTGAGCATCTTTTTTTGTTCCATTCTATCGTCTTGTTGTTGATTAAAAAGCAAATCTGACTCTCTCTGAGCCTTTCTATCAGATTGCATCTTTAAATTCTGCCATTTCCTAGCTTCTCTCTCCTGATCGTTAGCCCTATTTTCTGCTTCCTTATTTGCTTGATACTGCAAATACATATCAATAGCACTGCCAGCAGTACCACCAATTAAACCACCAACCATGCCACCAGCAGGACCACCCATAGCCATACCAGCACCACTACCAATGTTTGAGCCTAAAGAACCAAAGCCACCACCAGAAGAAAAACCCCTATTTACAGCACTAGAGGCATTAAGGATATTATTATCACTTTGTTGGTTTTGATAAAACTGTAAAAGCTTATCCAAACTGGAAATATCCCCTGCAATTGGAGCACTACTAGTAGCAGAAGCAGTAGGTGAACTTGAAGGAGACCCAGAAGTATCAAGAGTATAAGAAGAAGGAGCATAATCACCAAAAGCAGGTAAATAGCTTCCACTAGAAGCTAATTGGCGTTGGACATTTGCCATTCCTCCACCAAAAACATCCATGCCAGAACCCTGAGTGCTCAAAGTGTTTCCTCTCGAATTCCCCAATTGGTTTTGAACAGAACCCATTCCCCCACCAAATATATCCATATCAGTTGCCATTTGTATCTCCTTGATAGATATCCCATTCATCGCCAATTATCCAATCAACTCTTTTTTCATCTTCATCAAAACCACGCTCTCTTTCGTTTAGAATAATCTGAGAACGGCCAGGCTTTCCACTAGAATCCAATGGAGCACCATAGATTCTTAACATATTTTCACCACCAGTACCCCATCCACCAGCATCAGTAGCTTTAGTTGCGGCTGTCACTAAATAAAACTGACCATCTGAACCTCTATAAATAGTCCTACCTGGAACAATGCCAGACTGACTAAGTGATTGCTTACTAGCATCAGCATCAATATTGGCAAAAAGCTCTGCCTCAGTCAAATCAGTAAACCCACTATCAAGCAAAGCTTCTTTAAGCTGATACTCTGGCTCACCAAGCTCACTAGCCATAACTCTATCAAAATCAGAATCACTCATATTAGCCGCATCTACCATAAAATCACCAAGGGCAAGACGATCAAGGTTGCCAAATACATTATCCACAAGGATATCAATATCCGCATCGGGAAGCTCATTTACTGTAAACATATATTGTTGATTTTTAGCCTCTTCTTCTATAGCATTTCTAAACTGGTCTCTAGTGACAATTTCTGAACCTCTTTCTTGTGCTCTTTTCACGTAATCTGCCCAAGCTTTGTCAAGATTCTGAGTCATTGGCTCTGATTTTATCTGATTATAAGTTTCTGGAGTGTAATCTTCTCCATCCCAACCAGTAAAATGTATAGAAAATGCACCATTCTCCAAATCACCATCAAATTGACCAGATAATCCACCCAATTGAACGTCTTGTCCATCAAGCGTGTTCGCTAATTGATCGCTTATTCCCTGCACTTGCTCCAACATAGTAGGGTCAAGGAGTGAAGGATCGCCACTAAGCAGTGAATTTTCAATTGAGGTAAAGATTTCACCAGAAGAAGCGGCCTTTATATCCTTCTTATACTGATCATACATCCATGCAGTAGCAGAATCAGGTTGATAACCAAACTTCTCAGCAAACTCGGCAACAGTTTCATCACTAGCGGGTTGCAACTGGGCAAGTCTTTCAACATATGAATCCATACCACCATAACGAGACTCCATCCAGCGGTTAAAAAGTCCATTAACGGATGACTGGTCTAAAAAATCAACTTCTTCAAGAATAAGATTATTTGCTTGATTTTTATTAGTAATATTCCTCTGGTTCTTAGCCTGATCTATAGAATAACTCATGATTTCTGGGTCAGTCAAAGCCATAACAGTCGCATCATCTGGATACATTGTCATAAGTGTATTAGCCAGATTTTCTCTAGCCACATCATCAGCGAGATTAGCACTATAAAGATTAATGAGATTGTTTCTCTCTTCTAAACCTTTATTATAGTCTCTTTGTTCAGTAAGTCTAGCAGTCTCAATACCTTCTCTTTGAGCTTGAAAAGCAATATCTTGTAAAGCATTGGCATTTCTGGAAGCATCAGCTTGCATGTTTTTATTCACTATAGCAGAAGCAGTAGTTGGACTCATACCAGAAGCAAGAAGCTGTGACATCATCCTATCATTATTAGCTTGTTGAGTAGCACTAAGCCTTTCTACAAGTTCTGTAGATTGCATATTGTAATAGTCATTCGTGACATCATCAATAGCCGCTAATGAAGATTTACTTTGATCTATTTGTGGGACTACTGACTCAATAGACTCAAAACCCGCTTGAGAATTTGTTTTTGGTGCTTTAGCTTGTGTTTGAGTTGTTTTAGCTTGAGGGTTTACAGCCTCTGCTTTTTGTTGTTCAAGAAGCCCACTAGTAAAGCCAAGCCCAGGGGATGTAGTCTTATTTGCACCTTGGCCCATGTTACGCAAATCAGCCCCAGAACTACGTTGACCTGTACTCATACCAAGTGGATTCCTATCAGTACCCATCTTATTCTGCAAGACTTCCATACCAAAACCACTAGTAGGTGCTTGAATTTTAGGTATAGAAGGTGATGTCATACCAACTTTAGTAAACTGGTTATTCCCACCTTGATTAGAACCGCTACTCTGATTGCTACTGTTATCAACCTGTAGCGGATCAGTTGTAAAACCCTTAGCCATGTAAACTCCTTTATCTTAGACCTATTCTAAAAATAAAGAAATAAAAAGGGTATAAACAAAAAAAAGCCCTCGAAGGAGCTTATCACTAGTCTATGGTAATTTTAAACTCACCAGCACTCTTGTAAGACTTTTCAAAAACATCTAGTGGCAACCAAGAGATATAGCCATTATGCCTTGCATCATTAGTTCTCCCCACATCTGGATCTTCAACAAGCATCCCATCTTCATCAGCTAAATGCTTCTCATCCTCTGGAAGCTCCCAAAAGCGATAGTCATTATACTCTCCTCTAGTCATTGGCCTTGCTTTTACTGATTTTAGTCCGATATAGTTTTCCATAATATTCTCCTATGGCTTTGATAAAATTTAATTATAAACAAAAAAACCCCAAGAACAAAAGCTCAAGGGGCAAAATTCCAGTATATGATTGTTAGTCTTACATACTAAGCCATCAAGAGCCTAAAGTATCATCAAGGTCTCTTAAATCAAGAGTCTTACGATAACCTTCACCAAACTCAGACTTAACAATCTTAGACTCTAATTCCGTAAGCCAAGCCTCTAAAACACCATTCTTAAAGTTAGTCAACTCAGGTAAAGGATCTGAACCCTTTGAACCTTCTTTACTAAAACCAACAGAGTCTTTTCTATAACCAGCCATCAGGAACCCTCCAACTCATAAGGACTTTTAACAATCCCTACAAAATACTTCCTCTTAGCATTATCAATACGAAGTTTATACTTACGGACTCTTTCATCAATATCACCTAAGAATGAACTCAGTTTACTTTTAGGAATTTCAGCAGTATTAACAACTAACCCAAATGGAGTATCTTCTTCATCTAGTGTTGAATAAATCCAATCATGCTCAGTCATTATACCTCCAATGTATCTATTGACTTTCCCTATATAAGTTTCCTGATGGGTTACGTTAGTAAGCTATTGGGAAACGGTTACCTCTTAGACCAAATATGTAAGGCTAAAAGGCTTAAGGGATATAACTACCATTTTCAATCCCTCTTTTTTTCTCCCTTAAATATACCACTAATTTTGGGGATTGGGTGTACTCTTATTTAAATAAGTGTTCTCTAATATTACTTAACCTTTTCATTTTCA
>CAZHLX010000003.1:0-1175 GCA_964533345.1 uncultured Pseudomonadales bacterium | reverse complement strand
TAACGACTTCTTTCTTGCGCCTGTATCGCTGAGTCATTTTCATTGACTTATGATAGAGTACATATTCTTTTTACCTAGTTTTTGGACTATCCTAACAATAAGTCTTTAACTGTTTATACTTATAGCAACTGAACTCATACTGAACTCAGTTACTCTAATTGGATGATTTACTTAGAGTTATGAGATATTTTATGCTACAAGTAATGCTACAAGCATATGAGATATATATAACTTTATATAAAACAAAGACTTATATAATATAGGTTCAGGGGTAGGTTAAAACATAGACCTTATTTTGTGATTTTAGGCTCTGGCTTGTGGTGGGATATACAACTATACCTCTCTACAAAGGCCCCAACCCCAAAGGCTAGGGGTAGGTTAAAAAGTCTACCATTCCCTCAAACTAAAATCCTTCAGGCCAAAAAATACCTATTACCTAATTTTCACCTACTAAATGATACTCCCAGTGAGATAATCAGTAATATATAGATTGTACCTATTATATATAGTGAGGCATGAGAAGGCTATCTCTTATATATAGAGGTCTATTTGTGGAGAAAAGTATGATTTCATTGACTTTCATTGACTTTCTTTAATTTTCCATTGATATCTATTAAATCCCCTAAATCCTTAAAAAACATACGTATTATATATATGGATAAACATTTCTTCAAAAAAATGCTTTCAAATTGAAAAAAAATACTCTTTTCATATTGACAATAGATAATTAATTAGGTATACTTGTATTATCAAGAGAGTTAAACAAGACTCTAAAACTTCAAAACCTAAACAAGGGTAAAACATGCACGACTTAATTAATCAATTCAACAACATCTCTCTAATCAAATGTTTTGAGATTCAAGACCAAAATGGCGAATATCATGTATTCGATATCTGGGCTGATTCTGAAGGCTTAAACACCTATGGGGCTTCACTTGACTGGAATGATTGCTTCTCTTTGGATGAGCACATTCAAGAACTACATGAGAAATGTCAAGAGTCCGTCGGCGTCTTTACGAATGTTTTAGATACCTCTTGGAGATCTTAAACATGAAGAAACTACTATCAATCGTAATCCTAGCACTTGCAATCTTTGGAGCTTACAAAGTTTTCCAAGACGTTGACAGCATCAAAAAATCCATCAATTCACAAATTGAAAACACTTCAGAAATTGT
>CAZHLX010000002.1:0-48971 GCA_964533345.1 uncultured Pseudomonadales bacterium | reverse complement strand
TGACCAAGAACACACACATGAAGATGAAATTGATCTTCGCTAATAATCATGTTGACATAATGAAATTCCTCATTTCCACCACCAACCATCAAACCCACAGAAGTGAGAAGCAACATCGGCAAAAGTATTCTGAAGGCAACTTGAGCAGCTTTTTCTGACACTTTTTGTTGACGTTCATCAGCTAGTATTCCTTTTACTCTGGTTCGAAGTAATGAAACTAAACCCATGTATAAACTAATCGCCAAAAAAGCAACGATAGAGTTGCCATAAAGAGAAGCTGTCTCAATGGTTCTTATACTGGATAGTTCTCGGAACTGGTTTCTTTATTTTAATTTTTTTAATTACAAGCACTTGGATCGGAGTAGATGTCAGAGAGCGATGTTTAATGGCTCAAAGTAAGCACGAAGGAGATTGTGTCGAAGCATTATCCAAAGTCCTTGATGATGAAAGTAATAGTTTTCGGGAAAGAAACTTTGCTATTTGGTCATTGGGGCAAATTGGTGATGATAGGGCTATGGGAGTGATTGAGAAGTACTACACTGGTGATATCCCAAAACGTGAACCCTATGATGAGGGCTTGAGTCAGTATGAGATGAAAAAAGCCCTCAAGCTACTTCAAGGTGGACTCAACATTACTCACTTAGTGTGGAAGATTTAACTCCGTGAAATAAAATTTTCTTTTTGCTTGTATTACCTATACAAGTAGAAAGGAACTTAAATTATGAATAAAAAACGTCTACTTACATTAAGTACACTAGTTGCTGTAACTGGAGTTATGATTGCTCCTCAATCAGCAGAAGCCTTCATGGGTTTTGGCAAAGGAGAAGGAAATGGTGATGGTCAAGGAATGAGAAGATCTTTTAAGGAAAGACGGGGTGAAGGTTTGATCCCTGCAGAGATGAGAGAGCAGTTTAGAGAAGAACATCAAAACTTGAGTGAAGAAGAACGTGCTCAAATGAGGGAAGAACACAGATCAATGCGCGATGAAAAGAAAGCAGAGATGGAAGAGTTTACCGGTGTAACTCGTGAAGAAATGAGAGAGGCACATCAAAATGGAGAGACCATGGGTGACGTGTTGCTAGAAAATGGAAAAACTCAGGAAGACGCAGAGACTTTCTTAACTCAGAGAGCTAATGAAAAAGTCGATCATATAGTAGAGAGACATGAACTTGATGAAACTCAAGCATCTTCTTTGAGAGAAAGAGTTGATGATTTTGTTCAAAGTATCTTAGGAAGATGGTTTGGCAACTAATTATTTAGTCTCTTAAACCCCCTTAGTCAGCTTGTGTATAATGAGCCGATAAGGGGGTTTTTCAGTTATGAAGCGTAATAATTTTGATCATCCAATAGATGAACTGGTTTATCAGGCTGTTTTTGGGGAAAATCTTGAAAAAAAGAATGCCCGATTCTCTATTTGGCAGCAAGCTAATGCTCAAGGTATTATCCCTGCCTCAATTCATGACTTTTATTTAGCAAAAGCCACTGGTGAGGTTTCAGCCAACTTAACTGTGCCTGCATTTAATATTCGAGGGATAGCTTACGACACTGCACGCGCTTCTTTTCAAGCTGCAAAAGAAAAACAGGTTGGAGCTTTGATTTTTGAAATAGCCCGCTCAGAGATGATCTATACCGATCAACGTCCTGAAGAGTACACAGTTGTTTTAATGGCAGCAGCTCTCAGAGAGGGTTGGTCTGGTCCACTTTTTGTTCAAGGAGATCATTTTCAAGCAAAAGCTGAGCAAGCTGGTATTCCCAACGAAGGAGAGATTGAGAATATTAAGAACTTAATCAAAGAAGCTATTACGGCTGGTTTTTATAATATTGATATTGATATGTCGACTCTAGTTGATTTGGGAAAGGCTAACGAAGCTGAACAACAACAATCCAATGTGAAGTACTCATTAGAGATGATTAATTTTATTCGAGATCTGGAACCAGATGCAGTGACTATCTCTATTGGAGGTGAGATTGGGCATATTGGTGGAAAAAATAGTACTGTTGCTGATTTTAGAGCTTATATGGATGGACTGAGTTCAGGGTTGAATCCAGATGTAGTTGGAATCAGCAAGGTTAGTGTTCAGACTGGAACTAGCCATGGTGGAGTAATGTTGGGAGATGGTTCCCTGGCTGATGTTGATGTAGACTTTTCTGTTTTGAGAGACATTTCACAGGTTGCGAGAGATGAGTATCAAATCGGTGGTGCAGTTCAGCATGGAGCTTCTACTATCAGTGAGGAGTTATTTGATGACTTTTCTCAAACTGGGACAGTTGAGATTCATTTGGCAACAGGCTTACAGAACTTGATTTTTGATCATCCTGCTTTTCCTGAAGAACTTTTAGCTGAGATGTATGCTTGGTTGGACAAGAATAAACAAGATGAACGTAAACAGACAGATAATGATGAGCAGTTTCATTACAAGCTCCGTAAAAAAGCATGGAAGCCATTTAAGCAAGCTGCCTGGGGTATTGAAGAAAAAAACAAATCTCAATTACGAGAAGCTCTTAAAGAAAGATTCATTTTCTTTTTTGAACAGTTTAATGTAAATGGTTCAGCTGATTTAATTAATAAAATTATCAAACCAATAAGAGTAGAAAAACCAATTGAAGAGTTTTGTCAGGAAGAAATTGATTTGGGTCGGTCCAGAGGCCTATCAGATTAATTCAGTTGCTGTTGAATGTAATCATGGACGTTTTCCCAGCTTACTTTTGGGGTAATAATAAACGCGCCACTAGATGACTTTGAAGAAGTAAAAACATTAGCAGTACTTAGCACCACACTTTGAGTCTCAAATTCCGTAGCACTTTTTAATGCAGGTAGTAAATACTTTACAATTTCTAGATCTATATCAGAAGTAACATGTTGATCAACCTGTTCAAATATTTTTGGAGCTTTTTCAAAGACTTCAATTGATAAAAGTTTGTTTCTTATAGCTTTTAGTAAGGCATGTTGTCTCTCACTCCTAGAGAAGTCACCACCTGTGGATCCATGGCGAGATCGGACATAGGCTAAGGCATCTTTTCCTTCCATATAAACCAAACCTTTTTGAAAATGGAGGTGCTCATAACGACACTCAAATTGCTTTTCTAGTTCAAATCCTGAATAGCTAGCTGTTAAATCAGCTACTTCCTGAGGAGTCATCCCGCAAGGGTTAAGTTCTTCACCCTTTATTGGATACCAAGGATCGTCTAATGTCTCAGGAACGTTAACGGTAATACCTTTTAGCTCTTCTCCAATTAAGCGTTTAAAGCCGACAAAATCAATGGCGATAAAGTAATTAACTGGAAGTCCAGTTACGTTGGCTGCCATTTGTTTAGCTACCTGCCCGCCACTGGCGACAGGTTGGTTGGGGTCTTCCCCTAGAGTAAAAGCGGTATTGATCTTAGCCTGTCTACCATTAGGAAGTTGGACCCAAAGATCACGAGGGACAGAGATCATGCTCACTTTAGATTTTTCAAAATCTACGTGCAGTATTTGGATAACGTCGGTTAGAAAACCACCTTGATGACCAGCTCCACCATATCCAAGTAAAACAACTGCCAGAGTCTTTAGGTCTTCAGGTTCTTCTCCCAGATCAGTCTGAGCTGCTAGTACAGGTGGAAACTCTTCTGCTTGGGGGGTTGGACTTTTTTGTGAAGATAGATAGGTAATCGTGGCAGAAATGGTGATTATCAATAAGATAACTACAAAGAGGACTGCTTTTTTTTCTACAGTTTGCTTATGAATTAACTTCTGAAAAAAATGATTCATTGCTTAGTATTGTAGCATCTGGTGATTTGAAAGTAATAAAAACAGCTTCTTTAAATTTCAAACCATGTCTTATATAGTAAAAAATATGATGATGTCTGAATAGACATCTTTTTTCTGCCTAGAAAGTTTTTTAATGGCCATAACTCCTGAGATTATTACTGGAGAAACAACCAAATTTTTAAAACAAGATTTTTTATTGTCAAATCACTTAAGACTTCTATTCAAAAAATTGGAATCAGCAATAAAGAACTGTTTTCAACTCAAAAATTTAGAGATAGCCACTGGCTCTGGAAACCCAGAGTTAGCAGAGTTAGTAAGTATGGAGGTTGGGAAAATAATAGACCCAATTATGGAGCAGAAAGATGAAACTGATGCTGTTAGGGTTTTTAATGATGGAGAGCGCAGACCTATCTTTAGGAATAGTTTGAGGAAAAAGCATACCATCATTTTCCAATCTTTTGCTCCTGAAAGAACTGAGGGAGAGTCTGATATTAATGATCAGCTAGTAGAGCTAATTATTGCATGCGAGAATGCTCGCCGAGCTTCCTCTGCAGAAACAACAGTCTTTATGCCTTATATGTCTTACGCTCGATCGGATAGAAAAGATATGCCCAGAGTGGGGATTGCGGCTAAAGCTATTCTTTCTTCTCTTGAAGCAAATGGGGCAGATAGATTTGTAGCTATGGATGTTCACAAAGATCAAATAGCTGGTTTTGCTGATGTTTTTGACATCATCTACAGTAGTGAGTTTTTTATTCCTATTTTGAAACGGGTGCTTGATTTAGAGAACACAGTTGTAGCATCGCCTGATGGTTCTGATTCTATGGCAAATGGTTGGTGTAAACGCTTGTTAGGTCATCCTAATAATGGAAAAGTTACTAAGTTTAGGGAAAAAGATAGCGGAAAATCAGAAGCACTTGATTACAATGGGCCTTCTGTAGAAGGGAAGACTGTAGTGCTAGTTGATGACATGATTGCTGGGGGTGGAACAATTATTGATGCAGCTAGAATTCTTAAAGAAAAAGGTGCATCAAGAGTAATAGTAGTTGCCCCACACGGATTGTTATTGGATGGAGCTTTAGAAAAAATAAGAGATTCAGAAGTAGATGAGGTCTGGATAAGTAACTCTATCAGGCAATCTCCAGATATTTTTGATCCTAAGGTTACAGGTGGGAAAATAAGGGTGTTTAACATTGCTGAATTTTTAGCAGAAAAACTAGTTAGAATTCATACAGGAAAATCATTGGAGATTGATTGATATCAAGTAATTTTTAGAGTGTGTTGTGATACAATAAATGTATAACTTTTTGGGTTTGGTTTGTTAAATTAAACTCAAGGTATATGAAAAAAGTTCTCAAAATTTTAGGTGTTATTTTCTTAGCTATATTCCTGTTGGTGGTGGCTGTTCTGGCTCATGCTGGGTTATTTGAATCAATTACTATCGTTGAGCGAGAGACTGGTCCATATACTATTGTCTATAAAGAGCATCTAGGTGCCTATCATAAGGTCAAGCCTGCTATGGATGAGGTCTATGAAGGTCTATTAGAAATGGGGATAGAAACATATCGTGGAGTAGGTCTTTACTTTGATGATCCTCAAGAAGTTCCAGCAGATCAACTCAGAAGCGAGGTAGGGAGTATCTTAGAAATTACTGACCTTGATAAGGTAGATCAAATTGAAGAAACTTTTAAAGTTAAGAAAGTTCCCCACCAAAAATCAGTGATAGTTGAGTTTCCAATTAGAAACATGCTTAGCTACATGATCGCTCCAGCCAAAGTTTATCGGGAGATGGGAGTGTTCTGGCAAGAAAAAGGTTATCCAGGATATGGTTATGCAGTTGAGATATATGATGTTCCTAATAAAACTATTACCTACATCATGCCTATCGAAGAAATAATTACCAAGGAAATAATCTTAGAAGAGCCAATCATGCTAGAGATGAATAAAATAGAAGATAAACCAGAACTTGAATCAACCTCAGAATCTAAGTTAAAAGTCAATCTAGAGGCAACAGCTAGTGCTTCAGAATCTGACTCAATTAAACTAAAATTAGAAACAGATGATCTCTAAACTACGTCGATTTACTTTTTTGAGCTTAATTTTAACTTTTATCTGGATAATTTTGACTATATTTGTCCCCACCGTGAGCGATGTTTATCAAGGATTATTGCCATTTATTCTTTTTTCAATTCTAGGAGCTATTTTAGTATTCTTGGTTTCAAAATCAAAATTAAGAAAAAAACATCGAAAATATTTGCTGATGGTTGGTTTCTCTGCAGCTGGAGTCATGGTCGGAGTTCTGTTTCATAATCTCTTTTATGCTTTGGGAATTAAGCTTGAACATATTGGTTGGTTGTCTAAATTGATGGGCGCAGCTCATGTTCTATTTTTCTTTTTAGCAATGGTGATCAGCCCAATTGGTTTTATTGTTGGAGTGATTGGAAGCTTTGTTACTCATAAAAAATTTTCATAGAGATCGTTTTCGTTATTTAACTTCATGTATAATCAAATGATATGACGGATAGTCAAAGCAACCCCATGTTGATGAAAGATACGAAGATTACCTCTTCAGGGGTTCTGTTGCCAGTTATGAGTGGTTTAGCTGCAGCTATCTTAGTTTTCTTAGTGGTCGCTTTTTTCAAAGGTTGGACTTTTAATTTTTATGCAAATATTTTATTTGGTTTTTATGGTTTAACTAAGAAAATATGGGTTTCAGTGGTCCTATTAGGAGTCACTCAAACAATCTTGATGATTCCTTTTCGTACTATTAGGGTAATGCAAGCACAAAACATCAGAAAGTTTCAGGACAAGGTTGATGAACTCAAGCAAGAAGAACAGCAGATTGCTAGGGTTAAAAAGTCATTCAGACAAGGTAACCTAACTTTTCTTTTCTATATTGTTGATTTCATGATTCAGTTAACTCTCTTTATTTCTATTGGACGATTATTTTTAACAGATTTTTATGCTAATAAAATTGACCCCAATATTTTTTGGAAGTTCGTCCCTTATCCAGAATATCCACTGCAAGGTTTGTGGTTTAAGCTTCCTTATCCAGTAGTGACTGATTCTAAAGACTTAGGGGGGTGGGTTGTGATCTTAGTATGGATCCTTATTTTGTTGTCGCATGTCTTTATTTATGTTGCTAAAAGGATGAGAAATAGATTTGCTGTCTTGGCAGAAAAGAAGGCCCAAGCAGAAGCGAAAGAAGAGCAAAAAGAAGAACAGGAGATTAGTCCTTCATTATCATCACCGCAGTTAGAATCTCAACAAAAATCTAAACAAACTTTGAGTCTTTTGGGTAGCTCCACGATAGTTTTATTTATCATTACTTACTTCTTGGTAAGAAGCTTCCCTCTTTCTTGGGAGATGAGAATCTTCTCAGGTGATGTCTCTATTCCTAATAGAACTTTAAATACTGTTACAGCAATTGCGACTTTTATTATGGTGATTTGGTTTGGTTTGCAAGATATTATTCGTCAGGGGAAATTAGCCAAACAAGAAGGTATTTCTGATGAGGTAGTGGACTTAACTCAGAATGAGATGTTTAAAACCAACTTATTTAATGCTACCTTAATTGGCTTGGGGGCTTTCTTCATTACTAACTTGATTCCATCAGCTTTTGAGCTCTCTATCTTTACGTTTGAGCTGATAGCAATCTTGTCACCATTTACTCTTGATCGGTTTGTACTCAAGCTAAGTGCGGCTGGACAAGCGTAGTTTTTTTTTACTCTTTAATCGTTTATAATTCTTTTTACATCCAGAGAGATGGGTAGAGATCCGGCTCGATAATCCATCCAGCAACCGTTTGTTTAGGACAAAAAGGTGCTACTTCCGGCCTTGAGTGGACAGATGTATTAATTTTAGAGCCTCTCAATTAAAAAGGGAGGCTTTTATGTTTTTAACCACTCATTTTACTTCAGAATCAGTTTGTGCTGGGCATCCAGATAAAGTTGCTGATCAAATCTCTGATGCAATTCTAGACGCAGTCCTGCAAAGGGATTCCAACGGCAGAGTTGCCGTTGAAGCTTTAGTGACAGCTGATAGAACAGTTCTGGCTGGTGAAATTACTACTACTGCCAAACTTGATTATGATGAGATTGCTAGACAACAAATAAAAAGGCTTGGTTACAATGATAAGAAGTTTGGTTTTACCCACCAATCTCCAATCTCTGTTTATATTCACCAACAGTCACCAGAAATTGCCACAGGAGTAGATGATGATGGAGCAGGTGACCAAGGAATGATGTTTGGTTTTGCAAATAATGATACCCCAGAGTTAATGCCTTTACCGATAGTTTTATCTCATAAATTAGTCAAAAGAATTGATCAAGTTCGTGAGAAGGAACTGTCTTATCTTAGACCAGATGGAAAGTCTCAGGTGACGGTGAAGTATGAAAAAGGTAAGCCAGTCGAAGTTGAAACAGTAGTGTTGGCTGTGCCTCATGATGAGGAAATTTCTCTAGATCAAGTAAAACAAGATTTATTTGAACAAGTAGTGTTACCAGTCTTAAAAGAATATAGTTTCAGTCTTGAACCAGATCAGCTTACAGTCAACGGGACTGGTGTGTGGCATATCGGAGGACCAGCTAGTGATACTGGCATGACTGGTAGAAAAATAATTGTAGATGGTTATGGTGGCTACGCTCGTGTAGGTGGTGGAGCATTTTCCGGAAAAGACCCTACTAAAGTTGATCGATCAGGAGCATATGCCGCTAGGTATATTGCTAAGAATTTAGTTAATCAGGGTTTTGCTGATCAGATAGAGATTGGCTTAGCTTACTGCATTGGTCATCCTCAGCCAGTCATGAAAACAATCAATACTTTTGGAACAGAAAAGAAAAATTTGGAAGAGATAGAGACCTTTGTAGATGAGTTACTAGATACTTCAGTTAAGGGAATCATTGAAGCTTTTGATCTGCGACGTCCAATTTATCTTCCGACAGCTGCCTATGGACACTTCGGAAAACTAGAGTTTCCTTGGGAACAACTAGTTTAGTACAATTAGTCTTACATGCCCAAGCTAGCTGATTTCTGGCAGTCAGGATTAACAACAAAACACGTGGCGCAACAACGCCAGGAGTTTGGTCCTAATTCTATTCCTCATAAACCACCTCCCAGTGATCTATATTTCTTTTTGACTCAATTTAAGAATCCTTTAGTAATTGTTTTGTTAGTGGCGATGGTGATAACCATTTTTCTTCATGAGGTAACTGATAGTGTCGTGATTGGTCTAGCAGTTATTGTTAATACAATTCTAGGTTTTGTTCAGGAGAGGAATGCTTATAAGACTTTAGAGTCTCTCAAGACGGTACTTACTCCTCATGCTTGGGTAATTCGTGATCATCAGGAAAAAGAAATTGAAGTAGAGAAAATTGTTCCTGGAGATGTGGTATTGCTAAAACAAGGAGACAAAGTTCCTGCTGATGGAATTATTATCAATGAACTAGATTGTTGGATAAATGAAGCGGTTGTTACTGGTGAGAGCGAGCCAGTGCAGAAGGAAACTTATTTTCCAAAGAAAAAAATCAGAACCATTGCTGATTTCACTAATTGTTTGCGAGATCTTGAAAAAAAGCCTGAAAATTCTCAGGCTTTTATGGGCACAATAGTTTCTACAGGTTCGGCGACCATGATTGTGACTCATACTGGAGCCAACACCATGCTGGGTAAGATTGCTCATCAAGTTCAACAGCAAGGACATACTGAGACACCCCTGGCAAAGAGGCTTGCTAGGTTGGCTAAGTGGCTTACCATTCTAGTCTTAATTCTTTCTGTAGCTGTATTTTTACTTGGATTATCAACAGGGAAAGACTGGATTGAGATGTTTACTATCACAGTGGCATTGGCTGTGGCAGCAATTCCGGAGGGGTTAGTGGTTTCTCTTACGGCTGTATTGGCACTCGGGATGCATCGGATTCTTAAACGTAAAGCAGTAGTAAAGCATCTAATGGCAGCAGAGACATTAGGTAGTATTAATACGATTTGTTTAGATAAGACTGGGACATTAACGGAAGGAAAGCTTAAGACGGTTAAGACTGATTTCACTGACCCAGGTCGAGCTCAAGTAGCTGCAGTTTTAGCTAATGATCGCCGTGATCCCTTAGACCTAGCCCGAATGAACTGGGCACGAGAGCAAGAAAAAGAGAACTCTCATCTAGTTGATCCAGAGAAAATACTTTCTAGATATAAGAACTTACAACTTCTCTCATTCTCTACAGAGAGAAGGTTTGTTGCAGCTCAGTCTAAGTTTGAGTTGTTTATGGTGGGTGCACCTGAAGTAGTGATGGGATTTTGTAAGATTTCAGCAGCGAAACAGAAACATTATCAGCAGACAATCAAAGAATGGACTGAGCAAGGTTGGAGAGTAATTGGTTTGGCTAGTAGTCATCACAATCAGCGTCAGCAAGCTGAGAAGGCATTTACCAGTTTAAGAAAAAATAAAATTCCTCAGCATAAAATAGAATTTTTAGGATTAATGGCATTCAGTGATCCTATTCGATCTGGAATTGCAGAAGCTCTAAAAACTGCTGGAGAAGCTGGGATTAGACCAATTGTAGTAACCGGTGACTATGCTGCTACTGCACAAGCAATCATGAAACAGATTGGTTTAGAGGTAAATAAAGATGAGATTATGACTGGTGAAGAACTAGAGAAGATTACCCCCACACAACTTAAGAAAAAGATTGACCAGATTAAGTTGTTTGCTCGGACAAAACCTTCTCAAAAGCTACAGATTGTAAAAACCCTTCAAGAAAATAACCAAGTTGTTGGAATGATGGGTGATGGAGTTAATGATGCTCCTGCCTTAAGTGCGGCTGATATCGGGATCGTAGTAGATGAAGCTTCTGAAGTTGCTAGAGAAGCTTCAGATTTAGTTTTATTGAAGAATGATTTCAGCACTGTTCTCTCTGCGATTGAAGAAGGAAGGTTGATTTTCAATAACCTGCGAAAGATAGCCCTTTATTTATTAAGTGATACTTTTTCAGAGTTAATCCTGGTTATTGGAAGCTTAATTCTAAAACTCCCTCTGCCTATTACTGCTGCTCAAATTCTATGGATCAACTTAGTAGATGATGGTCTGCCTAATTTAGCTCTCACTCTTGATCCTCCTGACGGTGATGAGCTTAAAAGAAAACCTATTAGTCATGATGCTCCAATCATCGATAATGAAGTTAGGATCTTAATTGCAATGATTTCATTGCTAACGGGTGGAGGGTTATTAATTTTGTTCATGTGGCTTTATCCAAGGCTGGGAGTAGAAACAGCCAGGTCAATTGTCTTTGCTACACTTTCTCTTGATTCGTTGATGTATGTGCTCTCTAGTAGAAGTTTGAGTACGAGTATTATTCATGATCCCCCTTGGAGAAATAAGTGGTTATTAGAAGCATGCGGAGTTGGGGTTTTATTAACTATTGCAGCAGTCCATGTCCCTCACTTACAAAATCTTTTTGGTTTAACAGCTCTGAATTGGTCTCAATGGGGATTAGTAGTGGGAATGAGTGTTCTCCTATTAATTGTGGTGGAACTTCTCAAACTATTTTGGCTTTCTAAAAAGTATTCTAAATAGACTTAATTTAATCCTATAAATCGTGTCTTACCCATTGTAGTAGACATCTGAAAACTGTTATCCTATTTAGGAGTTATTAATTGTTTTGTATGCCTGCCAAAAAGAAAACCACTACTACTAAAAAAACGGTTAGAAAAAAATCTTCTCTATCATCCGCCGAACATGAGCTTCTTTATGAGTCTTTATTTAATAATGTTCCCAGTGGAATAGCCGTTTATGAAGTCAAAGAGAGAGGTAAAAAATTTATTTTTAAGGATTTTAATCATGCTGCAGAAAAGATTGAGGGTTTAAAAAAGAAAGATGTCATTGGAAAAGATTTGAAGAGCGTCTTTCCTGGAGTAGAAGAAATGGGTTTATTAAAATCATTCCAGGAAGTTTATAAAACAGGGAAAGAAAAATATCTTGAACCAACTAAATATGAGGATGGAGAAAAAGTTTTCTGGAGAGAAAACCATATTTATAAATTGCCATCGGGAGAAATTATGGCAGTTTATAACGATGTTTCTAAAAGGATGAATATTGAAGAGAAACTCCGAGAAAATCTCGAAGAATTAGAAAAATTTAATAAATTAATGGTAAATAGGGAGTTGAAGATGATTGAGCTTAAAGAAGCTTTAAAGAAATTAGCTCGTAAAACAGGTCATCTTAACGATGAAACCTTAAAAGGTAGTAATGCTTAAACTTAGGTCTGTAAAAACAAAGGTCATTGGTTCAATTTTAGGAATAATTATTTTCTTTGGAGCTTTTGCATCAGTAGCTACTTATTTTATTTCAAAAAACATTATGAGTGAGGTAACAAAGGATGATGCTTTAGTGGCAACAACTATCCAAGCACATGAGACAAAGCAAGTCTTTAATCATTCTCAGGATTTGGTTAAAACAATTGCAACTCAACACAATGTGGTGGGGATGTTAGAGGATCCTACTGGAGATGATCTAGATCACGTAATTAATCATGGTTTGCTTTATGATTTTAATATTGCAGATATGTACTCAGCCATTTATCTGATGGATAAAGATGGTTTGACTGTTGCATCAACTGATGAGAGGTTTATAGGAAAAAATTATTCATTTAGAGATTATTTTAAAGAGGCTGTTAGTGGAGAATCATTTACTGATGTTGCAGTTGGAGTAACTAGTGGGAAACTTGGATACTATTTCTCGCATCCCATTTTATCCTCTGATGGTCAAATAATTGGGGTGGCTGTTGCTAAGCTTAAGCCAGAAGCAATACATGAAACAATATCTGACCAAGTTTTGGATAATAGAAAAATTATGTTGGTTGATAGCTATGGAGTAGTTATTTTCTCTAATGATGAAAAGAAGCTTTTTTGCAGTTTGGGTCAGCTTCCAGAATCAGTTTTGTCTGAAATAACTGAGAATAAACGCTACGCAAATGAAGAAATTAGAGCTCTTGATTATTCTGAGGTTCTTGATGAGCTAGATTCTTTAGACGGTTCAAAGACATTTGAAGTTAGTGACAAGATTGATAATGAAGAAGAGCTCCTTAGTGTAGCGAGGATAGGAGATTTAGACTTTTATATCGTTGGAGAAATGGATTTAGAAATTGTTGAATCTTTTGCCACAAAAAGCGCTCATACAATTACCGCATTTGTTGTATTTGCGGCCATCTTTGCTGGAGTAATAATTTCGCTGCTGATCACAAGATTATCACGTCCTTTATCTGATTTAACTCAGGCAGCTGAAGATATTTCTGCCGGCAATCTAAAAACAAGGGTTGAGATAAGATCTGAAGATGAAATTGGAAAGTTGGCGGAGGCCTTTAATGAGATGATTAACCAATTGGTTTCTTCAAGAGAACACGTTGAAGAGCAAGTAAAAGAGAGAACTGAGGAGTTAGAGAAGCTTAATCAATCTATGGTGGGGAGGGAATTAAAAATGGTTGAGCTTAAAAAAGAGATAAAAAAGAAAAATGAAAATTAAATCAAAGCTATTATTAGCTGTTTTACTACCATCATTTTTGATTATTGGTTTCATTAGCCTTTCAATTGCTAAATACACTTCCATTGAGTTTCATAATCAGGTATTTAAGCACTTGGAAACAACTGCTGAATCCAGAAAAAACCATGTTGAGACATATTTTGAGCAACAGATTGAAAGATTGAAACTAATTACTAGTAGAACAAAACTTCGCCAAACTCTTGCTGAGTATAACGATAATCCAAAAGAAGAGCATTTAGAAACAGTTTTAAGCATTATTGAGGATGCTGCTGCTCCAATACCCAGTTTAGAAAGAATTTGTATTATCAACTTAGAGGGTAAAGTAATAATCTCCACTGACCAGAGCTATTTAGGAACAGAATGTGAAGGAAAAGATTTTTATCTAAGAGGGAAAGAGAAAGAGGATGTTTTTTTTGTAGAAGATCGTGGGCAGTTAAAGATTTATGTTTCAGGTCCTTTGATCTTAAATGATGAGTTAATTGGGGTAGCAATTTCTGTTGTTAATATAGAGTCACTTTCATTAATTCTAAGTGAAGACACAGGAATTGGTGAGACAGGTGAAGTGCTGCTCGCTTTTGAAGATGACAATCACCACATTACATATATTAGTGAAAGAAAGTTTTCAGCAAAATCTTCAGAAATTGATGACCATGATTCTCAAGTAGCAAAGCCAATGAAAGATGCCTTGCATGGTGAACAGAAAAGAATTAACGGCCATTTAGATTATAGAGGTGAAGAGGTGATTGCTGTGAGTAAATACTTGGATGACTTTGACTTAGGCCTAGTGGCGAAAATTGATCATAAAGAAGCTTTTGCTTCACTTGATAGTTTGTTAAGACTAAGAATAGTAATGATTGTTATTGCTTATGTGTTTTTTGTATTTTTAATCCTGAGATTTTCTAGAAAAATTACACGACCTATTCACAAATTACAGATTGGAGTAGAGAAAATAAAAAGAGGTGATCTTGATCATAAAGTTGGCACTAAATCCAAAGACGAAGTAGGAATGCTTTCTCGTGCCTTTGATGAGATGACACTAGCTATTAAACAGTCCAGAGCGGAAATTGACCAGAAAGTATATGAGCAGACAGAAAAAATTCAACAGACATCAAAGGATGTTAGTAATCAGCGCAAGGCCATCTTAAATGTTCTTGAAGATGTGGCAGACGAAAAGCAATTTGCTGAAAAGCAGTCTAAAGAGTTAGAAAAGTTCCAATTAGCTGTTGAGCATGCCTCAGATCATATTGTAATCACAGATGCAGAAGGAATAGTTCTATATGCCAACTCAGCCGTTGAGAGAATTACTGGCTTTAGCAATCAAGAAGTAATTGGGAAAAAGGCTGGATCAAAGGAATTGTGGGGAGGGCTAGCTGATCTTGATACATATAAAAAACTTTGGAACACAATAAAAAGTGGTGAAAATTTTGTAGGTGAAATAAAAAATAAGAGAAAAAATGGTCAAGAATATATTGCAATCGCAAATATTTCTCCTGTCCTAAATGACAAAGATGAAGTTGTTTTCTTTGTGGGGATAGAACGTGATGTGACTCGTGAAAAAGAAATAGATCGAATGAAAACAGAGTTTATTTCACTTGCGTCACATCAACTTCGCACGCCTTTGTCTGCTATGAAATGGTTCTTAGAGATGCTCCTAGCAGGAGATGCAGGAGAGCTTTCTAAAGAACAAAAAGAGATGGTTGAAAATGTTGATCAATCAAATCAAAGGATGATCGCCTTAGTAAATGGATTACTGAATATCTCCAGAATAGAGTCTGGTCGGATCATTGTTGAGCCAAAACCAACGGATCTGAATGAGTTAGTTAACGAGTTGTTAATTGAGTTAGAGCCAAAAATTAAGGAAAAAGAGTTAAGTGTAATCTGCAGCAAAAATGAGAGAATGGGCAAGATTAGTGTAGATCCAAATTTAACTATAGAAGTGTATCGCAATCTTCTTACCAATGCCATTAAATACACTCCCAAAAAGGGAGAGATTACAGTTCTTATTTCTAAAGATAAAGAAAATGTTATTTCACAGATAAGTGATAATGGATTAGGCATCCCTGTAAAAGATCAAGAAAAAATGTTTGAAAAATTCCATCGGGCTTCAAATGTTACCAAGACTGAGACTGATGGTACAGGATTGGGTCTCTATCTAACTAAGGCAATTGTTGAGTCTTCACATGGCAAAATTTGGTTTGAGAGTAAAGAAGGTGATGGTACTACTTTTTGGTTTTCTCTACCTTTGAGTGGAATGAAAGCTAAGGAAGGTGAGGTTCGTTTGGGTGAGGGTCATCTTAAGTCTCAGGAAAAAAAAGCAGAGGTGAAAAAAGAGCCTCAAAGTGATACAAAAGAAGATAAACCACAGAAAGGTGACTCCTAATGGTAGCTACTTATAAAAGAACAATTTTAGTAATTGAAGACGAGGCTCTATTGCTTCAGGCCATTGCCAAGAAGCTAGAGGCAAGTGGCTATGAAGCCATCACTGCTACTACAGGTGATCAGGCTATAGATTACTTGAAAAATTTACCAGAACTACCTGATGCTATTTGGTTGGATTATTACTTAGGGGAGGATTTAAATGGTTTAGATTTGATGAATCAGTTTAAATCTAATGATAAGTGGAGCAATATTCCGGTGGTGGTAGTAAGTAACTCTGCCAGTGATGACAAAATCCATAGCATGTTAGCTCTAGGAGCAAAGAAGTACCTCTTGAAGGCAGAACATCGTTTAGATGAGATTGTCAAGACATTTGATGAGTTTATTACCAGTGATAAAAAGGAGAAGTAAAATGAAAATTTTAATTGCTGAAGATGACAAGTTTTTGGCCAATGCTTATCGAGTAAAGCTGACAAAAGTTGGCTTTGATGTTCAAATTGCTGGTGATGGAGTTGAGGCCTTAAAAATTTTAGAAGAGTTTACTCCAGAAGTAATCTTGCTTGATTTGATCATGCCGAATAAAGATGGTTTTACCACTCTGGAAGAGATAAAAACAAATGAATCATATAAAAGTATTCCAGTTATCGTAGCCTCAAACTTAGGTCAAAAAGAGGATATTGATAAAGCAAAAGAATTGGGAGCTGATGATTATGTGGTCAAAGCAGATATGGAGCTAGAAGATCTGGTAAAGAAGGTTGAAACTTATAAATCTGAATAGATCTTTAGGATGAAAATATGTCTTTGTATGACAACAAACAACTACTTAAGTCTTTAGCAGAGTTAAAGGTTATTCCCGTTGATAAGCTTAAGGCTGCCTTTGAAGAGGCTGATCTTCAAAAGAAATCTCTAGGAGATATTCTTTTAGAAAAAAACTTAATTGATCAAAAAGATTTGGTTAGATTAGTTGCTGATCTAATTGATGTTCCCCACATAGTACTAGGTAAAACTCATATCCATGAAGAGGTGTTAAAAGTTGTTCCAGAGATAGTTGCTCGAAAGCAGCTCGTAATTGCTTTCAAGAAGGATGAGTCTGGATTGCACCTGGCAATGGCGAACCCTCATGATTCACAGATACGTGAATTCGTAGAAAAGAAGACTGGTCTGCCAGTAAAAGCATATTTGGCTCTCAAGTCAGATATTATGGATGTCTTAAGCTTATACGTTCAGGATGTATCATCAGCCTTTGAAGAAATTATTAGTGAGAATGTAGAAAAAGCTAAAAAAACTGAAAAGGCAGAACCACCAATTATTAAAATAGTTGATACCATTATCTGGTATGCATATCAAAATAAAGCTTCTGATGTTCATTTAGAGCCTTTAGATAATGAAGCATTAGTTCGATTCAGAATTGATGGGGTGCTTCATGATGTGACTTCACTTCCTAGGGATTTACATCCTCAAATTGTTATGAGGATTAAGGTTATGGCCCGTTTAAGAATTGATGAACACCAAACTGCACAAGATGGAAAACTTCAGTTTCAGACAGATCAAGAAGAGTTAGATTTGCGTGTTTCTATAGTTCCAGTTACAGAAGGTGAAAAAATAGTAATGCGCCTTTTGTCAGAACGCTCTCGACAATTATCTCTACAAGATCTAGGAATGCAAGCTGATGGTTTGAAAAGAGTCACCGCAGCTTATGAGCGTCCACATGGGATGATTCTTTCCACCGGGCCAACTGGTTCTGGTAAGACAACTTCTTTATATGCAATCTTAAAAATTTTAAATCGTAAAGATGTCAACATCATGACCATTGAGGATCCAGTGGAGTATGACCTGGAGAGAGTCAACCAAATTCAAGTCAATGTTAAGACAGAGCTGACTTTTGCTAAGGGATTACGCTCTATTGTTCGCCAAGATCCAGATATTATTTTAGTTGGTGAAATACGTGATGAAGAGACAGCTGGAATTGCAATCAATTCAGCTATGACTGGGCACTTAGTATTGTCTACATTGCATACTAATGATGCGGCAACTGCTTTCCCAAGATTAATTGATATGGATGTTGAGCCATACCTTCTCGCTTCTACAGTGAATGTGGTAATTGCTCAGCGTTTGGTTAGAAAGATTTGTCAAAGCTGTCGAGTTTCAGTTACTAAGGAAGAGTATTTGAAAGATTCAGCTGTGAAGCCAGAAATTCTGGACAAACACTTAGGTGCTGTATCTTCTTTCTATAAAGGGAAAGGGTGTGATGTCTGTCATGGGAGTGGTTATGTGGGAAGAGTAGGTGTGTTTGAGGTATTAGAAGTTTCAGAAAAAATCAGAGAAGCAATCACTGAGCAAAAAGATGCCAGTATTATTCATCAAATTGCTGTTGAAGAGGGTATGACCACCATCTTTGAGGATGGTCTAGATAAGATTAAAAAAGGAATAACTACTTTAGAAGAAATATTAAGAGTTACTAAGGAATAAGTTTAATTAATTAAATCACTACTGCCCATGAAATTACTCTCTCCAGTAAAAGCTAACGAAAAACTAATTTTCACCAAGCATCTTGCAACGATGATTAAGGCGGGAATTCCTTTGGCTGAGGCTTTAGATATTGCTAAAAACCAAACTCATGACTCAGGGTTAAAAGAAATATTAAAAAAAGTAGTTTCTGATGTAGAGAATGGTAAGTCTTTAGCTAATTCCTTGAAGAGCCACCCTCGTGTTTTTGATGGTTTATACACTAGTCTAGTCTCAATTGGAGAAGAATCAGGAACACTAGAAGAGAACCTATCCTTCTTAGCCAAGCAGTTAGCTAAAGATCTACAGCTTAAGAAAAAAGTTCAAGGAGCAATGCTCTATCCAAGTTTGATTTTATTTGCGACTCTAATTATGGGAGGAGTAATTTCATTTTTTATTCTGCCGCAGTTAATTGATCTCTTTACTGCTTTCGACATTGATCTTCCTTTTGCAACTAAGATCTTGTTGTTCATAGCGATTGGTATCAGGGATTATGGATTATGGATAATTTTAGGATTAATTGGATTATTTGGGCTCTCATACTTCATTACTCATTTGCCCAGTGTTAAACCAAAGTGGGATGGAGCTAAGTTTAAATTGCCCCTGATTGGGCAGATGATTAGTAGTGCTCAGTTTGCTAGATTTTCTAGAAATCTAGGGGTTCTTATTCAAAGTGGAGTTCCAATTGCTCAGAGTTTAGCAGTAGTGTCAGAGACAGTTTCTAATGTAAAACTGCAGCAAGACATTCAGAAGGTTGAGCAATCTCTTCAGAAAGGGCAGCCAATTGGAGAGGCAATTGAGAAAGTTAATCAAACTTGTTTTCCACAACTTGTTTCAAGAATGATCTCAATTGGCGAGAGAACAGGAAAAGTTGATGAGACGTTATTATATTTAGGCGACTACTATGAAGAAGAAATTGATAATATCAGTAAAAATCTGACTACAATTTTAGAACCATTCCTTTTATTAGGTGTGGGGCTGATGGTGGCATTTGTTGCTATGGCTATTATCAGTCCAATCTATGAGTTAACAGGTAGTATTAGGAGGTAGGATGAGTGTAAAAAATTATGACCCAACTAGCCCTCTGCCATTCTTCCTTGGATTGGGAGTTATTGTTGTGTGGGCTATCGTTGTTGGATTAGTTTTTATCTCCCTGTCAAATCCATGAAGAGAAAAAATGGGTTTACTCTTATTGAGTTACTTTTAGTAGTCGCTATAGTTTCGATTATTGGAGTTTCTGGGTCTGCTATTGGGCAGAGATTTTTAGTTACTAATTATTTAGAAAATAAGACTAATGAATTAGCTTCTATTTTAATTACAGCCCAACTTAACTCAATGAGTGGTAAAGAAAATAGCCAGTGGGGAGTGAGTGTGAGTGGTAATCAAATGACTCTTTTCAAGGGCAATAGCTATATCACTCGTGATCCTAGTTTTGATACAAGCTTTAATATTCCTGGGAGCATCAGTATTACTAATGATGAAGTAGTTTTTAGTAGAGTTGTTGGTGAGCCGGATGTTGTAGCCACTTATATTCTGACAGCTAATGATGGTAGTAGCTCTACGGTGACAGTTAATGAAGTGGGAGTAGTGAATGTCAATTAAGTCTCAGTCAGGGATGAGCATCATTGAAGTTATTATTGCTGTAGCTTTATTTGTCATTATCGCTGGAAGCACTACCATTGTTGTCTTAGGTTCCTTCTCCTCAACTCGTTTGGCTAAAGAAGAGGTGAAAGCAACTCTAATTGCGGAAGAGGGACTAGAAGCAGTTCAGTCGATTAGAAATCAAGATTGGAATAACCTGAGTGTAGGCACCTATGGATTGAGTAATAGTGGTGGAAATTGGGTTTTTAGTGGAAGTAGTGATGTAGATCCCAGTGGTAGATACACTCGGACAATTACAGTTAGTCAGGTGGAGAGAGATGGCAATGGTGATGTGATTTCCACAGGGGGAACGGTAGATGATCAGACCTATTTGATTAATGTTAATGTAAGCTGGGATTTTACACCAACTAGAAATAACATGGTCGAGTTAAATCAATATCTAACTGATTGGCAGCTTTCAGTAGGAGCAGGGTCAGGTGGGGGTGGAACGGGAGGAGTTACTACCTGTAGTGATTATTGTGTAAGCCAAAGTTATTCTACTGGTACATGCAGAGCTAATGCGAATCAATGTAATAATAATGGGGAAACATACGAATCAGTTGGTGACACTTATTGTACTGGAGGTGGAGGAGCAGATACTTGCTGTTGTGCACCATGAAGAAGATACTTATAAAAACTACTGGCGGCTTTTCTTTAATAGAGTTAATTCTTTATGTAGCAATTGTGTCAATATTTTTGGTGGGGATGACCAATTTTATTTGGGACATCATTTATGGTCGGCAAAAGGCTCATGCACAACAAGTGGTTGAGCAATCAGCTAGAGTGGCTATGGGAAGAATTAATTATGAGCTTAGAAGAGCAGCTAATTTTAATGTAATTAGTAGTACTGAGCTTCAATTAACTAATCCTGATGGCACTACTTCTTTATTATTGAACGGGAATACTCTTCAAATTACTACTCCAGGTGGTGGTCCGTATGATTTGACTAATGATAAAGTCATAGTTTCGAACTTAAACTTTAGTGAATTTAGTAGTAGTAATACTGATAGTAAACAATTGAATATTGAGCTAAGTATTGATCAGGCTCAAGATGGAGCTGCCGCTTATGATGCTAGTATTTCCTTGGCTGAGTCTATTGAGCTTAACTCTGCATTTAATCAAAGTCGCAGCTTATTAATTGATTTAAGTGGTGTGGTTGCTTCTGCAAATAACAGAAGTATTGAGGGCATAACTATAGAAAATACGGGTAATATTGATCTTACAATTAATCAACTAACAATTAGTTGGATGGGTACAGCTGGTGGAGAAAATATTACTCAAGTAGTTTTAGATGGAAATAGCATCTGGTCTGGAAGTCAAGGATCAGGATCAAACCTAGATCTTACTAACTATATACTTTCTCCCACAGCAGGAATAGTAAACTTAGATAGTTTAGATTTTGATAGCAGGATAGATGGTGGAACATTTTCATTAGAGTTTATTTTGGGTGATGGAGCTGTAGCTAAAGCTGAGTTTTATATTGAAGAATCTGGGGGCCAACCATCTCCAACTCCAACACCAAGTCCATCCTCATCTCCTTCTCCAAGTCCATCACCTAGCTCATGTCCAGAAATTTGTCAGTCTTTGGGATATGGTGACGGTATTTGTAGAGCAAATAAAAATCAATGCGACAATAATGGAGAAACACGTGAAACCAGTGGGAGTGTGTTTTGTACAGGGGGGAGAAAGGCTGATACTTGTTGTTGTGCTCCAGTTCCAAGTCCCACGCCATCTTCCTCACCTCTTCCTAGTGGTACGCCCCAACCAAGTCCTACTTCGACACCTAGCCCGACTTCATGTACTGAATACTGTCAGCAGAATAGTTACACTGGAGGAACATGTAGAAAAAATGCTAGAACCTGTAGAAATAATGGAGAGACAAACTTATCAGGAGGAAATTATCTTTGTACGGGAGGTAGTAAGTCTGATACATGTTGCTGTGCACCATAAACTATGAAAAACACTAATAAAAAACAAGCTGGATTAATGGCAATTTCAAGCTTATTGATTATTTCTGCAGTAGCTTTAGCAATAGCAGTTTCGATCAGTATGATTGGAATAGGTGAAGCTCAAAACTCACTCACTTATAAAAAAGGAGCAGAGGTTCTTAAAGTAGCTGAAAGTTGTGTCGAAGAGTCATTGTTGCGTTTACGTGATGACGTAAATTATTCAGGTGGATCGTTGCAGGTAGGTAATGGTTCTTGTACTATTAATGTGATTGGGGCAGGCAGTGATAGAACTATTGATGTGACGGGAACAATCAGTGGTCCTCCTCAGTTTGTTCGTCAATTACAGTTGACTGTAAAAAGAACCGGTCAAAGTATAAATATTTTAACCTGGCAAGAAATATAAATGTTTAATCAAAAAAAAACTGTTATCTATCTAGATAGAGAGACTATCCGAGTCGGGCAGGTTGTGGGAGATCAGGTCAAGAATGAGCAGTTACTAGCTGAATCTTGGAAAGAAGAAGATTTCGAGCCTATCTTTAAAGAAATTAAATCAACCTTTGGAAGATCAGCCTATGTGATTTTAGGTGATGATCTTTCATATGTACTCTATGAGCAGATTTCTCTGAAAAAGGATGAGTTATTAGTAGATGCTCTCAAACAACTAGTTATAGAGAGAATTCCAGAAGATATTTCTGGTTTAAATTGGCATCATCGTATTTTGAATAAGACTGAGGATAAAACTACCATTCAAGTTTCAGCTTTTGTGACAGAAAGATATGAAAAAATAATGGCAGCTTTTAAAGAAGTAGATATTAAGGTAAATAGAGTTGAACCTTTAAGTTTAGCTTTAGCTAGTCAGATAAAGTTTAAAAAAGAGTCAATTCTTTTAATTTATCAAGGTTATAGGAATTTGGCAGTTGTGGTAAATCAATCTGCAGTAATTGGCTCAGAATCTTTGAATACTTCTGAACCTAAAAAAGAGATTGGATCTCTAATGATTTTTGTTAGGGAAAGATATGACATGGAGGTAAAAGATCTCAAACAAAGAGATCTTCATCCCATGGTGGGAATTGTAAAAATGCAAGATAAGAATGAAGTGATTGAAAAAAAAGCAAAGCCTAGGATTAGAGAAAATAATGATGATAAAGAGAGGAAATCTCTCAGTAAAAATGTAAAAATGTTAGCGCTCATTCCAGCATTGGGTATATTGCTCCTAGCTTTATTAAGTTTTAGAGGCTGGTTGCCGGAGAGTTTTAATGTTCTTCAACCAAGTGAAAAAAATCAAGAAGAAATGCCAGTAGTTATAGAAGAAACAGAAGTGCTTATTGAAGAAGAAGTATACCCCTCACCCTCATCTGAATCAGTTGATTTAGCTCAGTATTTCGTTCAAATTTTAAATGGGAGTGGAATTAGTGGAGAAGCAGGAGTAGTGGAAGACATTCTAGCAGCAGAAGGCTTTGAGAATTTTGAAACAGGCAATGCAGATAACTATGATTATGAAGAGACAGAGATTCAGTTAAAAGAGAGTATTCCAGATCAAATTTTTGATGATCTAGAAAGAGCATTAAATAGCGACTATGAGATAGTTCTTAGTCAAGAAGTCTTGACCAGTGATGCTGACTATGATGTGATAGTGGTAGTTGGAAAAAATAAGGAGACAGAATAAATGAAAAAAACATTCCAAAAAGGTTTTACCCTAATTGAAATCTTAGTTGTTATTGCTATTATCGCCTTGCTGGCAGCAGTAGTATTTGTGGCGCTTGATCCAGTTACTCGCTTTGGTGATGCTCGCAACTCTCGGCGCTGGAATGATGTTAATAGTATCCTGACGGCTACCCATGAATACATTGTTGATAATGATGGCAATCTGCCTACTGGTTTGGCTACGGGTCAAGCATCAACAGAGCTTGGAAGTTGTACTGGGTGTGATGATCTAAGTACTCCTTTAGCACCTTATCTTAAAACCATGCCTTTAGATCCAGAAAATGGAACTGCTGCCAATACTGGTTACAGTATTGAGGTAGATTCAAATAATATTGTCACTGTGACAGCTGATGATGCTGAGAACAGTGAGACTATTAGTGTCTCACGCTAAAAGCTGAGCCTTGTGATACCCTTAAATTATGGCTAATCTGTCCCAGTTGTTTAAGTTGCTGCGTTATTATTGTCTGATCTCAACTTCAGCAGCCAAATCTGGGCATCTTACTTCATCTTTATCCGCAGTTGAGTTAATGGGGACATTGTTTTTTGGTGGTTTTTTTAGATTTTCTTTGGAAAATCCTAATTATCATAATAATGATCGACTGATTTTTTCTAAAGGTCATGCCTCACCTTTGTTTTATTCCCTTTATGCTGTCGCAGGAAAGTTGACAGAGTCTGAGATAAAGAAATTAAGAAGAATAGATAGCCCATTAGAAGGTCATCCCAGCATGCGTTTTCCCTATACTGAGGCGGCAACCGGCTCATTGGGTCAAGGTTTGTCTGTGGGAGTAGGAATAGCCTTAAATGCAAAGTATTTGGACAATCTTTCTTATAAAACTTATGTTTTATTAGGTGATAGTGAGATGGCAGAAGGACAGATCTGGGAGGCGATGCAGCTGGCCGCACACTATAAACTAGATGATTTAATTGCGATTATTGACGTAAATCGTTTAGGTCAGAGAGGGGAAACCCAGCAAGGGCATGATGTTAACGATTACGCATATAAAGCTCGAGCTTTTGGTTGGGAAACAATAGTCATCAATGGACATGATCTATCTGAGATAAAAAAAGCTTATCAAAAAGCTAACCAAGTAAAAAACTCACCGGTAATGATTGTCGCCAAGACAATCAAAGGTCAAGGAATTTCTTTTTTAGCTGATCAAGATAATTGGCATGGAAAAGCTCTAACTGAAGATAAATTACAACAAGCTCTAATTGAGTTGGGAGATATAGATATTAGCTTAAAAGGAGAAGTTAAGCTCCCTGAAAAGGCCAAAATTTCTAGGATGAAGTCTGAGAAGACTGATCTAAAAAAAGAACTTATTAAACCTCAGAAAAAGAAATTAGCAACTCGTAAAGCTTATGGGAATGCTCTATTGAAATTGGGAGCTGAAAATGAAAAGATTGTTGCTCTTGATGCTGAAGTAAGTAACTCCACTTACTCAGAATTGTTTAAAAAAGTTTTTCCAGATAGATTCTTTGAGATGTTTATTGCTGAGCAGAATATGGTTAGTGTTGGAGTAGGTCTATCTAAGATGGGTAAGATTCCTTTCGTTTCTACTTTCAGTGCCTTTTTTACTAGAACATTTGATCAAATTAGAATGGCAGCTTATTCTCAAGCTAATTTGAAGGTAGTTGGCTCACATGCTGGGGTTTCTATAGGGGAAGATGGTTTCTCACAGATGGGTTTGGAAGATATCTCGATGATGAGATCAATTGATAAAAGTGTTGTTTTTTATCCAAGTGATGCCATCAGTATAGAGAAACTTGTTGATGTCATGGCTAAAAACAAAGGAATCTTTTATTTGCGGACTACTAGAATGGATACCCCTATTATTTATAAAGATGATGATAAGTTCGAAATTGGTGGAAGCAAAACTATCTATAAATCTAGTAGAGATAAAGTGACTGTTGTTGGAGCTGGGGTAACTCTGCACGAGGCTGTCAGAGCTTATAAGCAGCTTCGTAAGCATCAAATAAACATTAGAGTAATTGATCTTTATAGTATCAAGCCTTTAGATTTAATTTCATTAAATAAAGCTGCTCAAGAAACTCAAGCGATCATCACAGTAGAAGATCATTATCAAGCAGGTGGAATTGGAGAAGCAGTCATGGCGGCTTTAGTGAATCAAAGTACCCCTGTGTATTCGCTATTTGTTAAAGAACAACCTCGAAGTGGTCAGCCAACAGAGTTGTTAGAGTTAGCTCAAATTGATGCTCAAGCTATCGTAGAGAAAGTTAGATCTTTGCTTTAGAATATGATTATGCCTGATAAGTTTACTGCAACCTGGGTTTCTCATAGTTCTATTAGCGATTTTATAAAATGTCCTCGAGCTTATTACTTAAATAATGTTTATAAGAATCCAGAAACTGGAAGAAAAATTCAGTTAATGAGTGCTCCTCTAGCTTTAGGAGCTGCAGTTCATGAAGTAGTAGAAAATTTATCTGTTATTCCTACAACTGAACGGTTCAAAGAATCTTTGATAGAAAAGTTTGATGAGGTTTGGAAAAAATATCAGGGTAAAAAGGGTGGGTTTAATAGTGAAAGTCAGGAAAAAATATATAAAGATCGTGGTGAGGAGATGTTACGTCGAGTGATAAATAATCACGGTCCTTTAGATAACTTGGCAGTGAAGATTAAAGAAGACTTACCTCAATATTGGTTGTCAGAAGAAGATGAAATTATTTTGTGTGGAAAGGTAGATTGGTTAGAGTACTTACCTGATTCTGACTCAGTTCACATTATCGATTTTAAAACCAGTAAAAAAGAAGACCAAAATGGATCACTTCAGCTGCCAATTTATCACTTGTTAGTTCACAATACACAGCAGAGAAAAGTCAGCAAAGCCAGCTATTGGTATCTAGGCATATATGATGAACCTAAAGAACAGGTTTTACCTGACTTAGTGGAAGCCCATGATGAAGTATTAGCAATTGCTAAGCAGATTAAGTTAGCTCGCAAGCTAGAAAGATTTAAATGTCCACAAGGAGACGGAGGTTGTTTTCACTGTAGATCCTTAGAAAAAGTTGTTGCTGGTGAAGCTGAGAAGGTCGGAGTTAATGAATATAACCAAGATGTATATATCTTAAATAAAGATGAATCAAAATTTGAGAATGAAAGTATGATTTTGTAAGCTAACTTTTAGAAATTATTCTTTTATCCATTATTAAGATAACTAGACCGATCATCATAATACTAGCTGCTGCTATTCCTAGACTTCCAGGAAAGAAATTTTTGATCAAGAATCCTCCAACAAATGGTCCAATTATCTGAGAAATACTTCCTAACGAATCAGTGATTCCCATCATCTCACCTTGTTTTTTCTCTGGAGCATTTCTAGAAATGTGAGCTGTTAAGCTTGGTCTAAGAATACTGGCGCCAAAAGTAAACATGATTGTTGAGATTGTTAATAGGTATCCAAATTGGATAAAAGGAGTTATTACTAAAGAAAGTACAATTAAGATTGCTCCCCAGATACGGAGTTTGTCCTCATTAAATCTTTTAAGTAGTTGTGGGAGAATTAGTCCCTTAATAAAGATACTAACTCCACCAATTACTGCAAATAGATACCCGGTAGCCTCTGAGTCAAATCCTAGCTGCCTCTCAGCATAGAGGGCAAAACTACTCACCCATAAACCATGAGTTAGTACATAGAGAAAGAACTCCCATAGAGGTAAAGATATTGCTGGCTTTTCTCTTAAAAGAGAAAATCTTTTGAGTTTCAAAATTTCCCATGACCAAACAAATCTTTTTTTACGAGTCACTGTTTCTGGCAAATAAACATAAGTAGTGATGATAGTTATCAGAGCCATCGCTGCAGCTAGAAATGAAGGCAAAGAGAAACTAAATTTTGATAAGTAACCTCCTAATGCTGGACCAATAAAAAAGCCAATACTAAATGAGATTCCAGTAAGACTGTAGATTTTAGTGCGATCATTCTTGGGAGTGATATCACTTAGGTATGCCTGAGCAATTGTAAAATTACTCCCAAACAAACCATCTATTATTCTTGATAGAAAAAGCATCCAAAGGTTATTAGCAAAACCTAGAATAATGAAACTTACGAAAGTAGAGATTTGAGAAATTATTAACAGAGGTCTTCTTCCATAGGCATCACTTAGCTTTCCCATGATTGGTGCAGAGATAAACTGAAATAGAGAAAAGGTCATTAGTACCAATCCTACTTGAAAAGGGTTAGCACCCAAGCTTTGAGCATAGAAGGGTAAGAATGGAAGAATAAGAGAAAAACCGAGAACTTCAGTGACCTTAATCGCTCCGATAATAGTATGTTCTCTTTTCCAAGTCATAAAGAGCTATTCTAGCATGAGCAATGCTTGTTAGATGGATAGTCCCTCTAGGTTGAAGAGTCTTAAGATAAAAAGTGAAAGCTCTTGGAAGTCACCTTTGATTAGTAAAATTCCAGCGAGCAGAATAATAATTCCAGAAATAAGATTAGTTACTTTAGAGATATGAGCATTTCTCTTTAACCAGGGAATAATTTTCTCAAATCCAAGTGAAATTATCAAAAAGGGTATCCCCAACCCAATCCCGTAGACAGTTAGTAGAAGGGCTCCTTTTAGAGATGAGTCTGCTTGGGCAGCCCAAAATAAGATTACAGCCAATACAGGACCAATGCATGGTGTCCAGCCAAACCCAAAGGCTACTCCTGTTAATATTGCATGTAAAGATTTGTATTGTTGAAATCTTCCATGGAGGTTGAACTTCCTTTCTTTACTTAAAAAAGAACTTTTAAAAACTCCCAGCATGAATAATCCAAGCAAGACAAATAAAACGCCAGCAACTTTTTCTACGATATCTCTATAAGAGTTGATTAGTCCTCCGAACTGACTTGCAGCCAGTCCCAGTAGAACAAAAGTGGAGATGAAACCAATTACAAATAGTAAACCTGTTTGAAATATTCTCCATCTTTGTTGCCCATTATCAGCATCATTCAATGAGACTCCAGATAGGTAAGCTAAATAAGTTGGAACTAAGGGTAGTAGGCAACTTGCAAAGAAAGTGATGACTCCCGCTAAAAAAGCTATCAATAAATTAACTTCAGAACCATCTAGCAGGCTTAGATCAGGCATTTTTACAAGTATTTTTGAATTATTTGTTCAACTTGTGCGAATGGTAAAGCTCCACCAATTAGCTCATATTGGCCATCGGTTGTTACCAATACAGTTCCTGGAGTACCAGAAACTCCTGCTGCGGCTCCACCAGTTTGGTGTGCTGAAACAATATCGGTCATTTCACCATTATCAATACATGTTTTTATCTCCTGGAGATCAGCCCCACTAGCAGTAATGGCTGCATCTATGGCTTCGGAACTTAGCTTGCCACCCAATTTTTCATTTTGAGCGAATATTTCATCAGTAAATGACCAGAATGCATCATTTCCATTTCTGTCAGCAATACACTCAGCAGCTTCAGCCGATGGTTGAGCATTAGGATGAAAACTAAGTGGGTAGTGTCTAAAGACCCAAGCTACTTGATCACCATATTTCTCCACAACTTGTTCCATAGTGGGGTGGAACTTCTGACAGAATGGGCATTCATAATCTGAGTACTCAACTAAGTAGATCTTTGGATTTTTTGCTCCTCTGAAATGATCATCACCATTAATTTGTGGCATTTGGTCAAGATTATTTTTTTCTTCTGTTGGTTTCTGATCAGCTTCTTTTTCTACTTGAACAACAGTATCAGATTTCATCATTTTATTTTCGGTCCACATGGAACCTGTAAAGAAGCCCCCCACAAAAAAGGCCACCGCTAAAAAGATGAGACCAAAATTATCTATTACAAAATTTTTTGTACTATTAGGTGAATAACTGTTAGACATTAGAAAATCCTTTCGTGTAAGAGTACTACGGAGTGTAGTGTCTCCAAGCAATGGTTGTCAACCATTGGAAATATATTATTTTAGTTCTTTTCTCAAGGCTTCAATTGCAACATCTCCAAATTTGCTTTTTAGACTTTGGATAGTGCAACTACTGACTCTTCTGACAAACTCTTCTTTCGTCTCTTTTGTTTCATAACGATAACAGCGACCATCTTTCTTTCTGACTAAAATTTTCTTCTTAACCAATCTCTTCATGATGGTCATAACTGTAGTATAGGCAAGTTTGTCAGTTTTTTTTCTTGATTTATTAAGCTCAACTAAAACACACTTAACACTAGGACAATCTTTTTCCCATGAAATTTCCAGTATCTCTCTCTCTAGAGGTCCTAAGCAGCAACTCATATCATTTGACATACTACAGATTGTAGTCTCATTAGTAATTCTGTGCAAGTTTATTGCATGACATACTTACTCCTCTGGACAGGCTATGTTAGAATGTCCATCTATGGTTGAAGAATTAAAAGATCTAAAAAGAGGAGATGTAATCATTAGGTTTGGAGTTGTTCATAAAATTTCTAAAGTAGAGAAGTTTGAGAATAGCGATGGAGATAAAGATAAGATTATTTATTTTGAGCCTCTTTACAAAACTAGACGTAATGAAACTCTTAAACTCTCTATTCCCTTAGGAAATATTGATAAGACCACTATTAGGCTCCCAGTCAATAAAACTACCTTGAAAGAAGAGCTAAAGTTTTTAAGACAAGGTGAGTACACTAAGGCCCAGTTCAATCAATTGAAGGTCAAGAGAACTATCAGTGATAATGTTCTCCATGAATTATCTGAAGTTCTTAAAACACTTTGGGAAGAGAAAAGAGATGAAGATAAGAATTTCACAATCAGCAAGCGCAATACTTTTTATATGGTGATGAATCGATTTAAACAAGAAACAGCACACGTGTTGGGCTTGGATTTAGAAGAGGCTGAGAAAAAAATAGAGTCTGCTCTTGATTTAGGTTGGAAAAAGAAGCTTAAGATTAAACCTGCTAAAGCAGACTAACTACTACTCATTATCGTAATTTATTTCTGGTGGTAAACTTGGTGAGTGAAATTCATTAAATATTTATTGCTAGTTTTTACTTTTTTGTTTGTTCTGGTTTCACCAGTCTCAGCTCAAGTTGAGAATAAGGTGATAATTAATTTCTTTCATTCAAAGACTTGTCCTCATTGTTCTCAAGCTGCTTCATTAGTACTTGGTTTGTCTGAGGAGTATGATCAAGTGGAGTTGAGAGCTTTTGAAGTTTCTGAAAACAGAGCAAATGCTAATCTTTTTAGGATGGTTGGGGAGAAGCTAGGTCTACAAGTGGGCGGTGTTCCTTTTACACTAATTGGTAATCAAGCGATTACTGGTTATTTGAGTGAAGAAACAACTGGAAGAGAAATTAAATCTTTAGTAATAAAATGTGTAGATAGCTGGGATAGTTCTTGTGAAGATCAGGTGGCAGAGTTTATAGAATCCAAGCCAACTGAAAAAAATGATGAAGCTGAAGTGTCTTCTAGTATCAATGAAAAAGAAGTCCCTTTAGAGATAGATAGACAATTAAGCTTGCCTATTTTTGGGAAAATTAATCTAAAAGATTTATCACTCCCTGCAATCACTTTTATTGTTGCCCTATTAGATGGTTTTAATCCGTGTGCGATGTGGACTCTAGTCTTTTTAATTAGCTTATTATTGGGAATGAAGGATAGAAAAAGAATGTGGATCTTAGGGATTACTTTTATCTTGGCTTCTGGATTAGTTTACTTTTTGTTTCTTTCTGCTTGGCTTAACTTATTCTTATTTTTAGGTTTAGTTTTCTGGGTAAGATTAACTATTGCTTTGGTGGCTTTAGGTGCAGGAATCTATAGTCTTTATGATTACTTCACTAATAAGAATGCTGCGTGTAAAGTTACTGATACTGAAAAGAGGCAGCAGGTTTTTTCTAAACTAAAGAAGTTAGTTAGTCAACAAAAACTAGGATTAGCCTTATTAGGGATTACCCTCTTGGCTTTTACAGTTAATATTGTTGAGCTTTTTTGTAGCGCTGGTTTGCCAGCAATCTATACTCAAATTTTGTCTTTATCAAACCTACCAACTTGGCAGTATTACTTGTATTTAGTGTTCTATATCATCATCTTCATGATTGATGATTTGTTTGTATTCATTGCAGCAATGATTACTCTAAAAATGACTGGCATTGAAAGTAAGTATGCTCACTTTTCTAGGTTGATAGGTGGGCTACTAATGTTAGCAATTGGTATTTTACTAATCTTAAAACCAGAATGGTTAATGTTTAGTTAAGAGCTATTCTGAGTCGGGTAAGACACCAAGAGAGTCATTAAAGCGGTTAATGAAGTTAAATAATCCCACTACACTGGTTAGTTCAACCAACTCTTCGTCATTAAACTCAGCCTTGGCTTTACTCATAACTTCAGGATCAATATTATATGCATGATCTGTTGCAGCTTCTGAGTACTCAATGGCGATTTTTTCTCTTTCATTGTAAGTATTCTCTAGATCAGATACTTCACTCTCTGCCATACCTAGGCCCATGAGCTGCATCTTAGAGACACTCACGCAAAACTCACATTTGTTAAGTTCTGAAACATAGTATGCTACTTTCCATTTAAGCTTAGAATCAAGTGGGGCATCATCCATTGAAGCTTTAAAAAGACCAAAAAATCCTACAAAAACATCTTCGCAATTAGCCATAACTCTCATCCACTTAGGAACTTTCCCAGTTTTAGCTTTTATTTGTTCAAAAATTTCTTTAGCTTGTCCCTTAACTTCATCATCAGTGACTAAATGGACTAAAGGTTGGTCTGACATAAGGCTCCTTATAACTTCTTTATGTATCTCAATGTATAGCATAGAATGTACTTATGAAAAAAGATGCTTCCTTTGGTTTGATTCCGATGTATAAAGATGAAGATCGAGTTGAGTTCCTGCTAACTCAACATATTGAAGGTCATTGGGCTTTCCCTAAGGGTCATGCTGAGGGTAATGAAATTCCTTTAGAATCAGCTCAACGTGAATTTGAAGAAGAAACTGGGATTAGACAATATCAAGTTGATGAGACTACTACTTTTAGTGAAGAGTACTATCCAAAGAAAGATGGGGAAATTCTACATAAAACTGTGATTTACTACCCAGCTTGGGTGAGTGATAAACAAGTCAAAGTCCAAGAAGAAGAAGTAGCTGATTATGGTTGGTTCGAGTATAAGGATGCTTTAGATAAAATTACTTTTTCAGCAAGTAAAAAAGTTCTACGAGCAGTTAAAAAATATCTTCTCAAAGTTTAGTATTTTTCCTCTCTCAATTCTCACCCCTTCTCTATTAAGCAGCTTAATCTTTCTTTGAATCTCTTGACCCTTTATTTTTCCATTAAAACCACCAATAGTACCACTGCTCTTTACTACTCGATGACAAGGTATATGAGGAGCATTGGGATTATTTCTCAAAGCATTTCCGACAGCTTGATAAGCTTTGGTATTAAGTGCTTGAGCAAGAGATTTGTAGGTGGTGACTCTTCCTAAAGGAACTTGTTTGAGAAGCTGATAAACTTGCTGATTAAAACTACTCATTTATAAACTTCTTAAGTCTGTTATCCATTTTTGGCAGAACTGTTGAGTATTCATTTTATCTAAATTAAGATCATCTAGATGTTGAAGATGAACAAAAGATGAGAGCTGATATTGATTGCAAGTTTTGTCTCCATAGATTCGATAAGTTTCTCCACTATCTAGTACGGCTGGTATAGACAATCTCTGGGACTGAGTTTGTCTCTCTCTAGCAAAGGAAGCTTCATCATTCTCGCCTTCATCTTTACAGAAACTATGACCAGTTTTCCAGAGATGAACTTTGTTTTCTGTTAATTCAACACAGTCATTGGTCACGATTACATTTGCAAGTGAATAGTGCTTCTTTGTTAGGTCTTTATTCTTAATAATAGTATTTTTAATTTTGTCTAAATTATTTTTGTTAATTTTATTGGTATATAGAAGGTAATTATAAAAGGTCATTTCAGGAGTATCGGTATAAATCCAGATTAGCTGGTTATCACTTATATGACTTGCGTAAGTTGAGACGACTCTTTCATCCCAGGTTCCAGCGTCAAGATGGGTGACTGGGTAACGATAGAAATATTGGTAACCAAAATGAATGATACTAATTAAATAAGCTCCACCGACTATCCATCTCCAGAATTTATCTTGCCAAGCTAACAGTCCACCCCAGGAAATTATAATTAAGAGCATGGTATAAGCCAAAAATGTTCGAGGAATATGCCACTCACTCATGGTATTAATAACATTAGGAACGCTGAAGATTAGTAAAGAGAATAGAATCAGAAAACCACTTAGTTTAGTTTTCTTTTTTCCTAAAAGCATTGATATTCCTAAAATAATCATCAAAGCATCTATCAAGTAGAAAATGCCATGTGTCCAGATTGCAAAACCACTCTGGCTAGGCTCACCATATCTAAAAAGTAGATAAGGATTGAAGGCATCAATAAACCTGTCGATCATAAACCAGCCATTTTGAGTGAGTTTATTAGAGACGTATTTATTCCAATGAGAAACTAGAGATAAGCGGCGATCAGTATCAACTTGTTGAGCAATAATATCTGATCCAGAAAAGATAGTACTGTTGAGACGATTATTAGTTTGTTGTTTGGGAAGAACAACTAACCCATAGAAAAGACTTACTACAACAGTTGTGATCATTATTATCCCAGTTGATCTCAAAACATTATCTCTGACCTTATTAAGACTTTGATTTTTAAGTAAAAATAAAACACCTATCCAAGGAAAGAGTAACAACTTCAAGCCTTGATACTGGAAAAAACCAATAATCAATAAAGGCAAACTCCACCATGCTTTTTTTCCTTTGAGATTAACAAAAATAGCCCCTCCTACTAGGTAAAAGAAAACAGAGTAAAAGGTGTCATAGCTAAGACGGCTAAATTGCCAGATTAAAGGATTAGTTGCAGCGATAACTATCCCGATAACTGTTAATTGCTTGTTTTTCCATAGTCCCCATAGCAGCCAACCAAATATAAATGGGAAAATAACTCCCATCAAGGCTGAAGAAAAATGAGTTGCTAAAAGAGGATTATTGATGAGTATAAACCCTAAACTCATAACTGTGGCTGGCCACTCTGCATACAGAGGGTGAATCGGGCTTATGTCCCAAGGATTATGAGTTTGAGTCAGGTCTCTCCCCTGAAGAAGGTATGATTTAGCATTTGCTGCATAAATTGTTTCATCATGAGTAAGACTGGCCGGTAGGAGATTGAGTTGATAAAAACGAGACCAAATTAAAAAAGATAATAAGGTGATACCTCCCAATATGGCAAGAATTTTCTTCACAAAACTATGATAGCACTATTTTGTTTTTTTCTGAGGGAAATAATAGATAACTAAGCTGATTATGCCTAATAAAAATAGATATGAGGCAATCTTTCTAGGTTTAGTATCTTGGGTAAAATTAAGTTTTATTTGATGTTTGCCAGGATTTAAATGATAGGTGATATGACCAGGGAATTCATTATCTTGATAAATTATTTTTTGGGGTTGGTTATTAACATTTAACTTCCACCCAGGGAAATAATATGTTTTCTGAATTACTTCAATAGATTCATCACTTTGTATTTCATAGCTCATGGTTGATCCTAGCCAGTGATCAATCTCATAACTTACTCCCTCAACAGGATGAATTACTTCATCCTCATAAAGTTGTTGCTGTGGGTTTCTGAAGGAAAGTTTTTCTTTAGGAAAATTCCTTGTATATTCAGCTGCCCAGATGGGTTGAAACTCATTAAAGGTAGTCGTGGTTTTGAAGTACTCCAGAAGTTCATAGTCACTCCAACTTTGAAAGCCCCTGGGTTGGGCATAGGTAAATATCGCGACAGTGCTAATGATAACTAACACTCCGTCTAGCCAGTATTTTTTTTGTTTGATTAAGTGCAAGTACATCAGTAGAGATGTCAGAGTAAGAACTGAAAGTAATCTCCATGGATATTGAATATAATTTCCTAATCCAGAGACTAGCCAAATAGGTCGAGTAAAAGGCATCATGAGTATTAGAATCAAGAGTGAAATGAGTAATAAAAACCAAGTGGTTTTAGCTTTTTTATTTTTAACTCCTATCCAAAGTGAGCTGAAGAACAACATCCAAAAGCTGTAAGACACAGATACCAACTTAAAGGTATTAAGCCTATCTAGCCCAATAATATTATGAAAAAAGAAAGATGTTCTTTTGGGAAATTGAGTTAAGTAGTTGGTAATTGTATCGGCTCTATCTAGAATGATGAATTGCTTTTCTATAAGAGCAGGCAGCCAGTACCAAGCAGTTAAAATAATAGAAGTAATAAACAAGGGTAGAGTTCGTTTAATTAAAGTCATTCTTTGTTTGTTTTTTTCAATTCTAGTTAAGTAATAGATGGCTAAAATAGGGAGGGTAATCAAAGCTGAGGTCTGATGACTTAAAATCAATAGAGATAGACTTATAACTAGTGCGATTGGAATATAGAACTTGATCTTTTTGTCCCTAATAAAATGTTCAATGCTCCACATCATCCATGGTAAAAAAGAAAAGAATGAGATTTCTCCTAATGCTGTCCGAGAATAGATATTGATCAGAGTATATGGTGCAGATAGATATAGGATTGCTGCTATTGTTGACCTCAATTGGGAAAGGGAAAATTTTCTAGCAGTAAAATAAGCACCTGTTACTCCTAGAGTAGTCAATAAAATGATAGTTAAATTTAGTGAGGTGACTATGTTTATAGGCAAAGCCATATAGATCACAGAACTAATCATATATGGGAGCGGGTAAGTAAAATTAAAAACGGGAGAGCCATAACCACTATCTAGATTTGGTGCCCAACGAGGGGGAATCTGATTTTGTTTGATTGCTAGATAATAGTTGGCAACTCTTGCCGCATGCAGTTCAGCATCATCACTGTATAAAAGTTGATTAGAAAATAAAGGAAATAAAGCACTTAAAGTTATGACCAGGATAATAACTGGAAAAATTAAAGATTTTATAATTTTTTTCATTTAATTCTTTTAAACATTCTCCCCAATTCATTTAAGCTTAACTCAATTGAAACGGGCCTACCATGAGGACAAGTGTATTGAGTTTTAGTCTGGCTAAGTTTCTTGAGCAACTTTTTACTCTCAGTCTCAGTCAGAAGATCTCCAGCTTTTATTGCAGCTCTGCAGGCTAAAGAACTTAGGGTTCGTTCAATCAGGGTGTTGGTAGCATAACTAGATTGATGGTGGTGTAACTCATCAATTAAATTGAGGATAAGTTCTTTGGGTTGATGATCTTTTAGTAGTTTTGGCAGAGCATTGATCTTAAAAGAAGTCTGACCAAAAGAAGTTAAATCAAATCCCAACTCTGTTAAGGATTCAAGTTGTGACTCCAAAATTTGAGAGTCGGTAGGTGAGAGTTTAATAATAAGCGATTTTTTCAACTTGAATGATTGCTTCTTTTTTTCATTAAAAGCAGCCTTAAATTGCTCATAAAGAATCCTCTCATGAGCTGCATGCTGATCAATTAAAATAACTCCTTGTTTAGTAGCAGCAATTAAATATAAGTTGTGAACTTGCAAAATCTGCTCTGTTTTAGCCAAGTCTTTTACTGACCATGGAGTCACTTCTTCTTTAAGCTGTTGACTGAGATATGAAAGCCTAAAATCATTATCTTTAAAAATCAATGTTTTTTGTGGATTAGACTCATATGAAAAGAGAGATTGACTGATAGCTTCATGAATAGCTTTTTTGATTAAGCTCTCATCTATAAAGGAGATAGTCTCTTTCTGTGGATGTACATTGACATCAACTGTTTGAGGAGGAGCTTTAATAAATAAAACAAAAATAGGATGATGACTTTTTTCGATGAGGTTTCCATAAGCATGACGAACTGTTTTTTCTATACCACTGTGGGTGATACTGCGCTGATTGACGAATAGATACTGTCGATTATTAATAGATCTGGACAGAGGTGGTTTGCCAATAAATCCAGTGATTTTAAGATGTGGTTGTGAGAAATCAACTGGTAAAAGCTGAGGTTTTTCTAAACCAAGTAACTCTTCTACACGATTAATAAAAGTTTGTTGGGCTGGTACATCGATGATAAGTTTCTTATCATTCAGGAGCTGAAATCCGATTTGGTGATTGGCTAAGGCTAATTGGGTAACAATCTTAATTATTTTATTTAACTCCATTGTTTTTGACTTAAGAAATTTTTTTCTAGCAGGGATGGTGTTAAAGAGATCTTCAATAACAACTTGCGTGCCGATTGGCATCCCTAGCGGCTTGATCTGTTGAGTTTCTTTTTGAACAACGAAGCCAGTCTGTTCTTCAGTAGGTCGACTAGCAATGGTTAGCTGGCTAACTTGGTCTATGCTTGCTAAAGCTTCTCCACGAAAGCCAAAAGATAAAACTCCTAATAAATCATCAAGATGACGAATTTTGCTGGTGGTATGAGGAAGTGTTGCGAGTTTTAAGTCTTCTTTCACCATCCCGTGACCATCATCAGTTACTACAATTTTCTCTTTACCTGATTTCTTTAGTTCAATCTTTATCTGAGTAGCTTTGGCATCTAAGCTATTCTCAATCAATTCTTTAATAATTGAAGCTGGGTTTTCTACTACTTCTCCAGCTGCAATTTTGTTTACAACAGCTTGTGGAAGAGTTTTTATTCTAGGCACTTCTTTTCTCTAGTTTGGTTAATACCTGAGCAGCTTTATCTGTGATTTCCCTGGGGATTCCTGCTAATTTTGCTACCGCCACTCCATGACTATGATCAGCCCCACCTTCTTTAAGGGTGTGTAAGAAAATGAGTTGTCCATCTAGTTCTTCTACAGCCACCTGATAGTTTTTTATTCTCTGTGGGTACTCATCAGCTAATGTTTGTAACTCATGATAATGAGTAGCAAATAGGGTCTTAGGACGATGATTCTTATCTAGAACTAAGTATTCAGCTAATGCCCAAGCGATACTGATGCCATCATAGGTACTAGTACCTCGTCCAATCTCATCAAAAATAACCAGGCTTTTGTCAGTGGCATGATTCAGAATGTAGGCTGCTTCAACCATCTCTACCATGAATGTTGAGAGGCCTTCAGTAATTACATCAGAGGCACCGCTTCTAACAAAAATCCTATCTACTAAGCCAATCTTGGCTGATTTTGCTGGAACAAAACTCCCAATCTGGGCTAGTAAGACGATTAGGGCAACTTGTCTCATCAAGACTGACTTTCCAGCCATATTGGGTCCAGTTATAAGCAGCATTTGTTGATTCTCTTGATTAAGAGAAACGTCATTGGGGACAAATGTTTTGTCTTCTAAGGTTTGTTCTACAACTGGGTGTCTACCACCACTAACTATAATCTCATTTCTATTGGAGAGGGTTGGTTTCGTGTAATGATATCTCTGGGCTAGATGAGCTAAATTCATTAATAAGTCTAGTTGGGCAATACTTTGAGCAGTAATTTGTAAAATTGGGAGGAATTCTAAGATTTGTTTAATTAGATCCTGAAAAAGTTGATACTCAATCTTAGTAGTTTTTTCTTGAGCATTGAGGATAATTGATTCATGTTTTTTTAGTTCTGGAGTGATAAAGCGCTCGGCATTGACTAGTGTTTGCTTACGATCATAATCAGCTGGAGCTGATTTGGAGTGAGCCTTACTAATTTCAATGTAGTAACCAAAAACATTGTTGAAGCCTATTTTAAGTGAAGAGATTTTTGTTCGTTGTCTCTCTGTTTGTTCCAATTCTATGATCCAGTCCTTGCTCTTATTAATAGTTAAGTTGAGCTGGTCTAGTTTTGGATTGATTCCATCTTTAATTAGACCTCCATTTTTAGGATCAACTGGTGGGTCATCGATAATCCAGGTAGTTATTAAGTGAATGATTTGGTTAATGCTGGTAGCAATATTTGCAGTAAGTTGATTAATTAATTTTGAGTTTGTTTGTGGAATGGATTCTTTAATCTCAACACAATTTTTAAGGGACTCCTTTAAAGCAATTAGGTCTCTAGGATTGCCAATTCCGACTGAAAGTTTTGAGAGGATTCTTTCGATATCATTAATTTGGCTTAATATCTCTCTAAGCTGTTTTCTGAGTTGTCTCTGTTCTACGAAATACTCAACTCCTTCTAGTCTATTATTAAGTTCTTCTAATTTAAATAAAGGTTGTTTAATCCATTGCCTAAGTAATCTCCCTCCCATGGCGGTCTGAGTTTCATCTAAGAGGCTGATGAGAGATCCCTTAAGATGATGGTCACGAAGAGTTGAAAAAAGCTCTAAATTTCTAATAGTAGCTCTATCCATTTGAACATGAGTGTCTGTCTCAAAACTACCAATTGTATGTAGGTGCTTTAATTGACTAAATTGAGTTTCTTTTAAATAGCTGATTAAGTTAGCTGTAGCTACTATGGCTAATGGTTGATCTTCTATCTCGAAACTCTTTAGGGTGCTGACTTCAAATTGGGTTTTGATAACTTCTTCTGCCCAGGATTGTTGATCTTTCCAATCATGGTAGCAATAAACATTTAAACCATGATGCAAACGAAGTAGTTTTAAGATACTAGGATCATTGTAAGCATTAGTAGAGAGGATGCATTCACTGGGATTAAGACGATGAAGCTGTTCATGCAAGATAGTATCTAGGTCGCTATGCTCATTTTTAAAGGTTCCTGATAAGAGTTGTCCAGTAGACAGATCTACCGCTGAAAGTCCAAAGCTCTCACCTTTAATGGTCAGACTAATCAAATAATTATTCTCATTTTTTGTTAGAGATCTTTCGTTGAGAAGAGTCCCTGGAGTCACGATCCTCACTACTTCTCTTTCTACGAGCTTTCCATTCCCAGGTTCACTGGTTTGTTCGCAGATAGCAACCTTGTATCCTGATTTAACAAGTTTTGTTAGATAGCTTTCTAAAGCATGGAAAGGGACTCCTGCCATGGGAACATCGCCATCCTTACCACGCGGTCTTTTGGTAAGAATAATATCTAAGATCTCAGCTCCTATGATTGCGTCCTCTAGAAAAAGCTCATAAAAATCTCCGAGACGATAGAGTAATAAGCAGTCATGGTATTTTTTTTTCAATTTCACATACTGATGCATCATGGGTGTGCTGAACTTTTGGCCTTGATAGGAGACAGGTTTCAATGGTTGCTTCACAGTATAGATCAAGGTACTAGAGAATAATTAATTTGTCAGGAGGATGTTTTTAAATTTAATAAATAGGATAGAATAGAGAAGTTATGAAACCTCAGGTCAAAGGATTTTTATCTTTATTATTAACAGCAGTTATTTTTGCTAGTTTTGGAGTTTATGTAAGATACCTCAATAATCAGGGGTTAGATGTTTATCAACAAGTGTTCTTAAGGGGAGCGACTGGATTTGGGTTTGCAGCGCTAGCTTCATTTCTTTTGAAGGAAAGATTTGTCTTCAAAAAAGTTTCTAAACTTGCTCTAGCCATCTATATTTTATCTCTTCCAATTACAATTGTAAGTTTTGTTTATTCCATACTCTTAACAAAAATAACTACCACTATTTTTGGCTTATACACAGCTTCCTTGATTACCTCATTATTAATCGGTTACTTCTTCTTTAAAGAAAAAATTACTCGTATTAAAAAAATAGTTTTAGGATTATCTTTTATAGGATTACTGATTTACAGTTACCCACTCTCTCTAGCAACAATAAATATTGGTTTGCTTTGGGCTTTACTTAATGGGGTAGCTGATAGTGTGGTGCAGAGTTCTGCTAAGTTTCTATCTGGAAAAGTGGATAAATTTGTCCTAACTAGTTTGCGGATGTTGGGATTGGTGGTAACTGTCCCACTCTTAGCATTGCTTGTGGGGGGATTTTCTTTACCGGCAATGTCAACTGGATCCTGGGTAGTAGGTTCTTGGTTTGGGTTAATGCTGGTAGCTGTCCAGTTTTTGACTCTAGTTGGTTTTAAGAACTTTGATTTAAATCTAGGAACAATCATTATTTCTTCAGAGTTATTTTTTGCAGGGATCTTCGCTTATTTATTTTTCAGAGAGGTTCCAACTCTTAATGAGTTAATTGGTTCTTTGGTAATCATTTCTGCGATCCTATTACTTAATTTAAATCTTGATCAAGCTCAGATATCACCTAAAAAAAGTTTTTGGGAAAAATTTTTGGAAGTATTCAGGCGTTAAACTATCAAAGACCAATCTTGAGTTGTGGTTAAAATTTCAGGTTTTTTGTCGACTCTGACCATGTACTCAAACATAACTCCCTTGTTGCCATCTGTAGTTTTAACAGTCCAGCCATTGTCTTCAATATAAACTTGATCACTACCTGGTACAACTTGACACTCAATACAGACAATCATGTTTTTCCTTAGCTCTGAACCAGACCCAGCTTGGCCATAGGCAGGGATCTCTGGATATTCATGGAGGCTTCTTCCAATCCCATGCCCAATATATTGTTTGAGAGTATCAAAACCGGCTCTGAAAGCAGCAGTATGCATAGCATGACCCAGATCACCGGTGTAATTGCCAGGCTTAGCTAACTTCACAGCATTTAGAACTGCTTCACGACCTATTTTTAAGAGTTGTTTCTCTTGTTCTGATATTTCTCCTACACCTACAGTAAAACAATGGTCTGTGAATAATCCTTGGTGGATAATTCCAAAATCAACTTTAACCAAATCACCTTCTTGGATTTTTCTTTGAGCGTTTGGTATTCCATGTAGAATTTCATCATTAACGGAGATGCAACTGTTATGTTTATAAATTAGATTCCCATTTACGACGCCTTTAAATGAAGGCTGAACACCATTTTCCTTACATAGCTTTCCAGCCAACTGATCAATTTCAATCGGAAGAATGCCTGGTTTAATAGCTTGATAAAGCTCTCTTAAGATCTGAGTAGAGATCTTAGTAGCTTGTTTATATGTTTGGAGTTCTGAAGAAGACTTGATAATCATTTAATCCTTATAGAAAGTGAATTTACCTTTTTCATAGATTATTTTCTGACTGCCATCTGTCATGGTTGCAGTCACAGTTCTATCAGTGGTAGAAACAATATCTGTATGTTCAGCTGAGTCATTGAAGCCCATCTCTTCCCATTCTTTTTTGTTGACACTGTCGGGATCCCCTCGGAAACAATCTTTGTAAGCTTTACCAACAGCTAAATGAGTATTTCCATAAGGACCACCAATATTCTCATCATAGAGAGTCTCAGCCATGACATGAGTGATACGAGACATTCTTTTATCAGTCAATGAATACTCCCCAATTTTGTCAGCATTAGGGCTTTTAAGCATTTCTTGAAGGAACTTATTGCCTTTTTTAGCTTTAGCCTTGCTTACTAATCCATCCTTAAATTCTAGATAAATATCTTCAATCACATTTCCATAACGATAGAGAGGTTGGTTGAATTTCACCCAACCTTCTGTCCCTCTCCAATCTGGAGAAGTAAAGAACTCAAAACTGGGAATATTACGACCACTTCCACCATTCCAAATTCTGTCTGCTCCTAGCTTAACTTTTAGGTCAATATCCGGTCCCTTAATATCTAACCACTCAATGCTCATCTGATTAAGTGATTCTTTAATTGATCTTTGCATCTCAAAAATGTGTTGCCACTCTTTGATCGGGTTTTCTTGATCTAAGAAACAAGCTTTAATAATCTGTTGCCAGTATTGTTCGAGCGATAAACCAACTATTTCAGCTTTTGCTGGTACTCCCCATAGTCCAATTGTCCAAGTAAATTGTTTTTTACTCTCTTTAGCATCGAGCCAATCTCGGTAAGACTTTTTTGCATCTCTAGATTTGATGAATTTCTGTGGATCAATATCCTTGAGCTCAAAAGGATTGGGATCAGCAATAATATAAACCTGATGATCAATCAGTTTCACTCTCTCTTTGAGGTATGGTTGAGGGAAGAATGTTAGCTGCTCATCATTTGCTAGAGTAAAGAAATCTTTATCAAACTCAGTTGGAATAAGTTGGAGCATCGGATGACCCCCTGCCCTTAAGACCGTATTTTGCAGCTCTCTTGCCAAAGGCTTGGCGATATCTGGCACCATCAGCCTAACCACTTCACCTTTTTTAATTCCTTCTCCAGAGTTAAGAGCACAGTTAATTAAAACATCAGCATATCTTTGTAAAATCTTTTTGGATGGTTGGTAATCGTTCATATCGATGTATTGTAACTATTTTTATTTAATAAGTCAGGGGGTGTAGAATATAGCTTATGGATAACTTTATTTCTTATAAAACTGAGATAAGTGAGTTTCTAATTAGTTTTTTAAATAAAAAACAAAAGGCTCATCAAAACTCGGTTTACTCTTCAGTAGTTTTTGAAAAATTATCTCAGCTTGTTGTGAGTGGAAAAATGATTCGTGGAAGCTTGTTGATTAATACTTATGAAAGGCTTAGTGGAAAGAAGTACTCAGAAGAAGTTCTAAAAGCTGCTGTCGCTATTGAATTAGCTGGAACAGGATTTTTAATTCATGATGATGTGATCGACCAAGATAACTTAAGGAGAGGACAAGAAACATTTCACGCTCAACATCAAGGATTAGCAAAGGATAGAGAATATCAAAATCCTGAGAAATTTGGAGAAAGTATCGCTATCTGTGTAGGAGATGTGGTTTTTTTCTTAGTTTATGAGTTGCTTACGATGAAGTTAGTACCTGTTTTTTCTCATCAACTTAGTATCACAGCCTTAGGAGAGATGCATGATGTGGAGTTAGCTCTTATGAATGGAGAGGAGATTGATAGGGATAACATCTTACAAATGTATCTAGATAAAACGGCTGGTTACACAATTTGTTTACCACTTATAGCTGGGGCGATTCTAGCCAATAGAAATGAACAGGTAGTATCTCAATTAGATGAGCTAGGAAAGAACATTGGTTTAATCTTTCAGATTAAAGATGATGAGATTGGTTTATTTGGTGATCAAAATAAAACAGGTAAACCTATTGGAGCTGATATAAGAGAAGGTAAAAAAACTTTATATTATTATTATCTTCTACAAAAAGCTGGAGTTAAAGCAGAGGGAGATAAAGTAGATAACATCTTAAAATTAATAGAGAAATATCAAGTTAGAGAGTTGGTCAAGAAAGATCTTGATGAGTTAACTAATAAAGTTCAATCCCAGATTAATAAACTAACTACTAATGTAGAGACAAAAGAGATGTTGGTTTATTTTTTGGATAAAATGACAAATCGAGTTCGGTGAAATTGGTCCTGCCTGACTTCAATAGATAGTCCTTCTAAACTTAAGTTTTTTTTCAGAAAGTTTTCATCGTGCGTATAGTCAACCTCTAGTAAGACTGATCCCTTGGGTTTAAGTTTTATTTTGGCCTGTTCAATTAGTCTCTTAATTAAAGTTAAGCCATCAACCCCACCATCTAAAGCTAGATGGGGCTCATAGTCAGTCACTGATGCATCTAGTACTTGGATTCTAGGTGAAGGTATATAGGGAAGATTAGCAATAATCAGATCAAATTTTGTATCAGTCGGATAGCTCGATAATAGATCTGACTCAATCAATTTTATTTTTTGATTTTTAATTAATTTAATTGAATTGTGTTCTGCTACAGACAACGCCTTAGGAGAGACATCACTGAGATACATCTCTGTGGAGATATCTTTGTTTTGTAATGCCAGAAAAATGCTGATTCCAATAGCTCCACTACCACAACCAATGTCAGCTATGGACACCTTTTTTTTATTTAGCTTTCTAACTTGGTCTATTGCTAAGCTAATTAACTCTTCTGACTCAATTCTAGGGATCAGGACATCAGCTGTAACTTCAAAAACATACTCACCAAACTCAACTTTACCAGTTATTTGTTCAACTGGCATTTCTCCATAATCATCAATATTGATATCGCTTTTTCCGAATCTTTGTAGATGGGTTTTTTCATATGGGGAGAGTTGTCTTTTTTTCATAGTTACCAGCCACCGCTGGCGCCACCACCACCGCTTGAGCCACCACTGAATCCACCTCCAGAGCTAAAAGAGCCTGAAGATCTCCCAGAAGAAGTTGTTTTAAATCCACCCCAGGTATTTTTCCAACTTGTCGATTTTTTTGCTTTTTTGAGTTGTTTGTAATTTTTAGAAAGGATGTAGTCCATGATCAGCCCGAAGATTCCAAAAAAGACGGCTGTCACGACACCATTCATAATAAGACCAAAAATCAAACCAACTAACCCTCCTGGCCACCAAGCTTTACTGCGGCCAAACCAAGAGAGTGTATAAATTACCACCATCACTATAGTTACAATTCCTAGAATCCCAAAGAACATTTCAGCAAAGCTTTCTAATAGGCCGGAGTCTTTGTTTATGGGGTCTATTCCAGGGGCAAACCCGGGGCTTTCGGTAAACTGTTGTGTAATAGCAGCAACTCCTTGTACGATTCCAGATTCATAATCACCATTTTTAAACTCTGGAGTGATGACATTCCTGATAATTCTACCTGCCTCAGCATCAGTAATTACACTCTCAGCTCCATAACCAGTGTGAATTCTTAGCTGTCTATCTTCGACTGCTATCAATAATAGAACTCCATTATCCAAGTGTTTTTTTCCTATTTTCCAGGTGTCAAAAAACTCTTGAGCAACATTCTCCACACTGTCTCCATCTAAACTAGTGATGGTAGTAACAGCAATCTCAGCTCCATCGGAAGCCTCAGCTGTAGTTTGGAGCTCAGTTTCTAGTTGATCCTCTATTTTTGGGGAAAGTATCTCTGCATAGTCATTCACGAAACCATCATATGATGGAACATCATAAGCTCTTGTTGGTGATACCAAGATCAAACCACTGATTAATAAGAATAGAAAACTTAAAAGTAGTTTTTTAATCATTAAGATCTAAATTTACTTCTGGTGCAGACTCAGCAGCTTCGATAGCTTCAAAATATGGTTTTTCATTATAGCCAAACATATTTGCTACTAGCATGGTGGGGAAAGTTTTAACCTTAGTATTATAGCCACGAACAGAATCGTTATAGCGTTTTCTTTCAACACTGACTCTATTTTCAGTTCCGGCCAGCTCTACCATCAGATCTTGAACAGTCTCATTAGATTTCAATTCTGGGTAGTTCTCAACAATAACTAACAGTCTGCTCAAGGCTGATTCCATTTGACTGGCTGCTTCTACTTTCTGACTGGTGTTTCCAGCACCAGCGTAGCCTTGTCTAGCCTCAGCAATTTGAGAGAAAACTTCTTGTTCTTGAGTTAGAATACCCTTGGTAGATTCAACTAAGTTTGGTACTAAGTCATATCGGCGTTGATATTGAGTTTCAACTTGAGCCCACTGACTATCAACTTGTTGTCCAAGACCAACTAGGCCGTTGTAGGTCCCAGCTAACCACATGACTAGAATGAGGACACCAACTCCCAACCCAAGTAAGTTTTTCTTCATTTTTTCCTTAAATAAATTGCTACTTTAGTCATCAGTATACCATTCTCCATGTTACAATCGAGGCACTTCAGTAAATATTTTGGTGAAAGGAAATATGTCTTTAAGTCAGCAACTAATTGATGATATGAAACAAGCTATGAAGAGTGGTGATAAAGTCAAGCTAGATACAGTTCGTTTTTTAAGATCACAAATTAAAAATTTTGAGATTGATAATGGAGAACAAGATGATCTTGGAGTAGAAAAAATCGTGGCTAAGCAAGTTAAACAAGTCAAAGAATCAATTGAAGAGTATCAGAAAGCTGGTCGTGATGATTTGGTGGCTGAGGAAGAAGGTAAACTTAAAGTTTTAGAGAGTTATTTGCCAGAACAAATGTCTGATGAAGAGCTTAACCAGGTGATTAAAGAAGTTTTGAGTGGTCTTGAAAATCCTCAGATGGGTCCAGCTATTGGTCAGGTAATGGCTAAAGTTCAAGGAAAAGCTGATGGTAGCAAAGTTTCAGAACTAGTTCGTCAAGCATTATCAGCTTAGAGTTATGAAAACCAAAAGCATTGGTGAAATTCTTAAAGAAGAAAGACAGCGCCATCGGTTGTCTCTGGAAAAGTTGTCCCAAAAAACTAGAATTAAGCTTAAATATCTCCAAGCTCTAGAAGACAATCAGTTTGAAAAGTTGCCTGCGGCTACTTTTGTTAAGGGTTACATCAAAATTTATTCTCAGCTATTTGGATTTGATCACCAGCCTCTAATCGCTCTCTTGAGGAGAGATTTTAAGGAAAGTGTGAAGGGCCAACTTGTACCTCGAGAGTTTATCAAACCAGTTTTGAAGAAACGTCAGTTTTGGGGTCCGGCAGTCTTTGTGGTTTTAGGATTAGCATTAACTTTTATGACTTTGATTAGTTACGTGGGTTATCAGTGGTATCAGCTTACTCAACCTCCAAGCCTTGAGATAATTAATCCTACTGAAGACTCGTTAGTGGCAGCTCGAGTTAGTGTCACTGGCCAGACTGATGTTGATGCTATTGTGACAGTTAACTCTCAGCCAGTTGCTCTACAGGCAGATGGTAGTTTTGAGACCGAAGTGTATCTGCCTCGCGAGGGGATAAATACTATCTCTGTAGAGGCCCAAGATCGTCAGGGTAAATCTTCATTGGTACAACGTTCTGTTAGAGTGAAGTTTTAGTTCAGATTTGTTATATTAAATCTATATATTTATTGAAAGGATCTTAATATGGAATTAGTTCCAACTGTTTTTGCCATTGCCTTAGTAGCCCTAACTATTGTTTTGAGTGTAGTTGGAGTACAGATGGTTTTAGTTTTGTTAGAGCTCAAAAAAACTCTTAAGAAAGTTAATGAAGCTTTGCAGACAGCTGATGAAAAAATTTCAGCTATTGTAGCTCCCCTTCAGAAGATTTCTGGAGTTGCCTCAGGATTGGGGACAGGAATGAAGGTTTTTGAAGCTTTTGTAGGATGGTTAAACAAAGATAAAGAAGTCAAAAAAGATGGAAAAAAATAATCATCAATCTTTTACTACTGGGTTTGCATTGGGCTTATTTTCTGGTGTAGTTGGATATTATTTATTTGGTACTAAACAGGGTGAAAAAACTCGAAAAAAGATTGCCTCAGAGTGGGAGAATGCTCATCAACACTTAGTCGATGAAGGAGTTTTAAAAGAAAATCTTGATTTTGAGAATCTAGGTGAGTTTTTACATGCGGCTAAAGATGAGCTGTTGAAAAAACTTGATATTGAGATAGATCAGCCCAAATCTCTTAAGAAGAAAAGAACTTACAATCGAAAAACCAAACAGAAGCAATTTAAGGGTGTATAATTCGTGTCTATGACTCCAGACGAACTTCGCCAAGCATATTTAGACTTTTTTGCTAGTAAGGAGCATGCAATAGTTCCCTCTTCTTCTTTGGTCCCAGAAAATGATCCAACCACTTTATTTACTGGTTCTGGGATGCAACCATTATTGCCTTACTTTTTAGGTCAGCCTCATCCCAAAGGAACTAGAGTAGTTGACTCTCAGAAATGTTTCCGCTCTCAAGATATCGAAGAAGTTGGAGACAATCGTCATATTACTTTTTTTGAAATGTTGGGTAATTGGTCTTTTGGAGATTACTTCAAAAAGGAACAACTAGAGTGGATTTTCTCTTTTCTAGTAGAAGAGGTAGAACTAGATCCGCAAAAGATTTATGTTTCTGTTTACAAAGGA
>CAZHLX010000001.1:0-67183 GCA_964533345.1 uncultured Pseudomonadales bacterium | reverse complement strand
ATATAGCTACTATCAAGATCGACCAATGAACCACAATTTAGTTTCTGAATGGGACTTCCTATATAACAAAGCTCATAATGAGCTCCTTAATATTTTAGCTAATTCTGGATCTCTAGGACTAGCTAGCTATATCCTTTTATTAGGAAGCTTTGTTCTAATCTCAATTAAATTTACTCTTAAAAAGTCGAGTAATAAAACAGCTGACGACCAGCTAATCATCTTAGCTTTACTCTCTGGAGTAGCTGCTTTGAGTGTCTCTAACTTCTTTGGCTTTTCCACCGTAGTAGTAAGCACTCTACTCTTCACTTACTTAGGAGTAGTCGCTGTTCTCACTCGAACTAAAGAAGAAGCTGTTGATCAAAGACATGTATCTTTATCAACCCCACAAATAATTCACCTCACTCTAGTAGGAATTATCACTTTGAGTTTGCTTTTTCAAGTCAGAAAGGTCTGGAAAGCTGACAAAGCCTTTGCCACCGGCAAATCATATATCGAAGCTAACTATGTAAACCAAGGCCTAGGAGAACTACAAACAGCAATCGATCTTAGACCCCGAGAAGCTCTTTATCATAACCAACTGGCAAGTACTTATAGTAAGATCGCTATCTCACTTGCACAACAGAAGCAAAGCACTGCAGCCGCTGAGTTTAGGCAAGCAGCCTTAGACGAATCAATAGTAACTTTGCGCCTTAACCCTCGCCACTTGAACTTTCATAAAGGAAGAGCTCGAGTCTTGATCACCCTTTCTCAGCTTGATCCAATATTGCTAGAACAAGCTAAGGCAGATTTGTTAACAGCAATAGATTTAGCCCCTACAGACGCCAAATTGTTGTATAATCTAGGCCTGGTTGAGTTAAGTTTAGATCAAAAGGAAATTGGGATAGAAACTTTAGAAAAAACTATTGAGTTCAAACCTAACTACGAGGCAGCACGTGTGACTCTAGGCAAACAATATGAAGAATTAAAAAAACTGGATAAAGCCTTAGAGCAATACCAATATATTTTTGATCACATCACTACTGATAACCAAGAAATAAACCAAAGAATCGAAAAACTTAAAATAAAATGAAAATAATTACTATCCCTCATCCAACTTTGAGAAAAAAGGCGCAGGCTATTACTAAAGTAGATGATCGACTCACTAAATTTATCAAAGAACTAGAGACAACTTTAGATGAATCTCGTAATCCTCGTGGAGTTGGCTTGGCTGCACCTCAGGTAGATAGTCTCTTAAGAGTTTTTGCAACTAACTTTCCTAACAATGATAAACAAAGCCTGCAAGGATTGCGCCATTTTATTAACCCCACTATCGCCAAAGCTTGTAAACGCAAAAAGGTTTTAGGAGTTGATCCTAAGGATCCTGACTTAGAAGGATGTCTATCTATTCCTGGTCTCTACGGGCCAGTACCCCGTCATCGTTGGGTAGAGCTTGAGTATCAAATTCTAGAAAATGGTCAACTTACAACTCACAAAGAGAGATTTGACAACTTTGATGCTCGGGTTATTCAACATGAACTTGATCATCTAGATGGGATTCTTTTTACTGATCACTCCTTAGAACATGATCTGCCAGTCTATCCCCAAGAAGGTGACAGAATGGTAGAGGTAGATAAAGAATTAATTAAGATAATTTAATGCCATACTCTGTTGCTATTGCTGGAACTACAAAGCGGACTACTAGTTGCGCTCAAGCTTTACTAGCTCATCCTGATTTTGAGATTTCTTTTATTATTACTCCTACTTCGAAACCAGTTGGTCGCAAACAAATCCCAACTCTCAACCCCCTTCAGAAGTTTGCCGATAGTAATCAAATTGAAACAGTAACTGTAAATAAAATAATTGACGAAGAGGTTAAGGATAAAATCCTATCTTATGAAAAGCCAGACTTCATACTTGTAGTTGATTTTGGCTACTGGATTCCAAAGTGGTTACTAGAATTGCCTCAAATCATGCCTCTTAATATTCATCCATCTGCTTTACCTAAATGGCGTGGCAGTTCACCTGGACAGTTTGTGCTACTTAATGGCGATGAGACCTCAGCGGTGAGCATCATTCAGATGACTAGTGAGTTTGATCAGGGACCGGTCGCTTGGCAACAAGAGTTCATCGTTGATCCTAGCTGGACCCAGGTTGAGTACTATCAATATAGTTTTAACTTGGTCACTCAACAGCTAGCAGAAGTTATGATTAAACTAGCCCAAAATAAGCTAATCCCTATTCCCCAACCAGCAACTTCACCTACTCCACTTGCAAAAAAGATTAATAAACAGGATGCATTTGTGAAATGGGAAGAATTTTTCCAAGCTATGACCACAGATCAGAACTTAGCAATGAAGCTAGAACGAGCTAGTCGTGCTTACTCACCTTGGCCACTACTATGGACTCAAGTTCCAACTCCCAAGGGTCAGCGTCGCATGCAGATCATTAAAACCAGCCTCAATGAGAGGGGTTATCTAACTTTAGAAATTGTCAAAATAGAAGGCATGACTGAAAAGCCATGGCATGAAGTTAAGAACGTAGTTGAGAATTAATCTTTAGACTCTGGTTTTTTCCAGTGAGTGGTTACCCCAGATTTTTTCATCATTCGCAGAACTTTGGTTGGAACTCGCATCCTCTTTTTCTTGCCTTCAACCATAACAGTTACAGTATGGAGATTTCTCCTGAAAATTCGAGAACTACGGTTCTTGGCATGGGAAACATTTTTCCCGACATGTGCCTTAGATGGATATTTAAAATCAAAGCTTGCCATATAGATTCAGTATTTTATCATATAATGTACATTCATGCTCAGTATTTTATTTTCTAGCCCCATTATATTTCTAATTCTTTTTCCTGGTCTCTTGATCTCGATTGTGATTCATGAGTTTGCTCATGCTTGGGCTGCAGATCACTTGGGTGATCCTACCCCAAGAGCTCAAGACAGATTAACCCTTGATCCACGAGCTCATCTAGATCCAATGGGAACTATCGCCATTCTTCTAACTAGGTTTGGTTGGGGTAAGCCAGTCCAGTTTGATCCATATAACCTCAAAGATCCTATTCGGGACAGTGCTTTGATAGCTCTAGCTGGTCCTGTTTCAAATTTAATCATGGCCTTAGTCTTATCTTTAATTATTAATTTTAATATTTTACCCTGGGAGTGGGTGCAGTTTTCTCTAATTCAACTGCTAATTATCAATGTGATGTTGGCTGTCTTTAATCTTATTCCTGTCCATCCTTTAGATGGGAGCAAGATCATGACTGCTCTTTTACCAAGAGAGACTGCTTATGATTACGAAGAAGCCATGCATCGTTATGGCACTTGGATCCTACTCTTCATGATTATGCCCTGGGGTGGATCTTCACCTGCCTCTCAGCTGATATCTCCAGTGATTGATATCGTGGTAAGAATGTTGATCTAAGTAATTTCTCATGCAAATTGAAACTTTTAAACTTGGTCAGTTAAATACAAATTGTTATCTAGCTTGGTGTGAAAAAACCAAAGAAGCGATAATTATTGACCCTGCAGATGAGGGCAGTTTTATTAGCGAAAAAATTTTAGAGCTAGATTTAAAGCCTGTTGCAATTGTCCTAACCCATGGTCACTTCGACCATATCTTGGGATTACTTGAAACAAAACTCAACTTCACTGAAGCCCCGATCATAGTTCACCAAGCAGATGAATTCTTGGTCAAGAGTCTTCAAAAAAGAGCTCAACATTGGTTGAGAATGGGGGTTGATCCTGCTCCAAAGCCAGACAAGTTTGTTGATGAAGGTGATGAAGTTAAGTTTGGTGATGAGACCCTGACTGTGCTTCATACCCCTGGGCATACTCCAGGAAGCATCTGTCTATACAATGATCAGGTCATGTTTACTGGTGACACTCTTTTTCGAGATGGAATAATCGGTCGTACTGATCTCAGCTACTCTAGTCCTCGTAAGATGCATAAGTCTCTACAGAAAATTAGAGATCTCCCAGGATCAAGGCAGCACTACGCTGGCCATGGCTCAAGTTTTTAGCTAATTGAAAATATCTCTAGTGGTAACTCAAATTGATCTATAATCTCTTGGTTAGATTGATTTTCTTTCACTAAGATTAGCACATAGTCATCAACATAAACTGGCACCCATGATTCATCTTCAAGTCTCTCAATCAGAAATGGCTGTGCCCAAGGAGTAAAATCATGACGATAGAAAAAGATCGTTTGAAAATTATGCTGAGCATCAAGCTCATTCCAGGCTATCTCATCTTCTTGGGCAGCGATATATTGATCAAAGAACTGGGGTGAGTAAGCTTCAGGGCGGTTATCTACAAAAACTCTTTGTGTAGGAAAGAATTCAAAAATTAAATAACCACCAATATCGTAGTTATTAAAGATCGGCCCTCTCAAATCATGTTGTTTAAAGAATAATGCTGAGTCCTCCATTCCCTCTCTTAACCCTGTTCCGAAGTTAGCCTCAACTGGTGAGAGATAATTCTTGACGCTTATAAAGATTAACAATAAGAAAACGGATAGAAATGAAAACAAGCTTTTTTCCAACACTTCTTTCTTTTTAACTAGCTCAGTTAAAATCCAAGGAATAAATCCAATAGCAACTAAACCTAACATTGAGATAAATCTATTCATCACTAATCCAAAAAATGCAAAAGAGATGAGTAGTATTCCCTCAAAAAATCTTTTAGCCCTATATTTCCACAGCCAGTATCCTCCACCGACTAGGCCCAAGCTAGCTATCGATAAGCCATGCCAGTAACGCAAAGTTCCAAAGCGTTGGATCATAAAAACTAAGCTTTGATTTTCTGCCAACCGATATCCAAAATCTTGGAGGATAAAGAAGGGTTCAATCACTCCTCTATAAGTGAAAGGGCTAATAAAACTGGTTACTATTACCACCAATAATAAGATGCCCATGAACTTACTAGCTTGATTATTTCTTTGAATTAGCTGTTGCAAGAGCATCGCTCCTACTAATCCCCAACTCAAGAAGAAAAATAAGTGCAAGTTTACCCACAGAATTTGGATCAAGCCAAAAACGAACCACCATCTGCTACGAAGTTGTCTTTCTGCCGTTATTGTTAGTAATAACCATGTTTCTAGGCCTAAAAACAAGACGCTAAATATCTCAGGCCTAACTTCTGCTCGTAAACCTATCAATGGAATGATGATTACAGAGCTAAGAGCCAATGGCCACCAGCTGGAGTGACGTCTCCCAATTAATATAAAAAACACAAAAGAGATTGCTAATAATAGTGCATAAAATATTGATAGCCCATTAAAACCAGCCAATTGCCAGACCCAGTAAAAGATCACTCCTGAAAGCCAATGATGGTTAGTAACTAACTCATCCTGCATGGTGTATGAATAGTGATTGCTCGATACCAGGGTCTGTTGATCAATAAAAAGTTTGCCGTTAATTAGATGTCGACCAATATCAGCGGTAATTAAGTTGATCTTATTAAGACCAAAAAGAAAAACTAGCAAACTTAGAAAAAAAATACCTATCCACTCTAAGCTTAAGTGTTTGCGCATGGACTCATTATGACAGAGTTTCTCTAAATCCTAAAATCTTGTAATGTGATAACTACAAATCCCACAAAAAAAATAAATGCAGCTAACATAATTAGCTTGCGCACTAATCCGGGCTGATATGCTTTGGGGAGTTTCTTTTTATTCAGCCAGAACAATAATGGGAAGGAGACCATCATCGCAGCGGCATTCAAAACTGCACCCAAAGTTAATAAGAAACGGGGTTCTCGAAAACCCGAAAGATAGATGAAGATGCCGAGTAATATTTGTGCCCAAAGAGCTAAATAAAACCCAATGCTCAAGTTAAATCTCTTGCCCTTTTTGTAAAATAAAAGTAGGATGTTTTCCGAGATAATCCGTGAAGAAGACTCCAAAACTCCCATTTGGGTAGAAAATAACATCAGTGATGCAACTAGCAAGAAGAAAGTACCAACAAGGGGCATAGTCCGTGTCGAAATAGCTGCTGCTTCTGCATAGAGAAAATCTAGGCCGCTATTTACTCCCTGTCCAAAAACTAAAGTCTTGGCTAGAACAGCCATAACTACAATTGTCACAAATCCAAGCAGATAGAAAACAATTGCATGCTCAAAATTAATTAGTTTCCACCATCCCTGCCACTTACGACGGTTAGCTGGAGTATCTTTAAAGATTCTGCCTTCAATCTTAGTAGCTTTAGCATCTTTGGAGAAAAGGGAGCTGATTTTACTAGCAAACTTACCCATCCCCCAACCTTTTTCCTTGATGTAATAGGACTGAGCTAAATTCAAGTTTCCTCCAGCTCCTGAATAAGCAAAGGCACCTAGAAAACTGGCAATTGCAATCCCTTGCGGAAAGAATAACCAACCATCTCCTCTACCTATTAATCCCCAAGCTGCTTCAATCCAATCAGTGCGATTGGTTAGAATTGCTGCCAAGATGATAGTAAAAGGCAAGCCAATCATGATTACCCCTCGCTGTAGGAATTCCATGGTGTTGTATAAAAACTTACCCGCAGACAAAATAATCCCAGTCAACAACAATAGCCCCACAGCAATAACTACTTCTGAATTGGGAAAATGAAGATAGTTAGATAAAATTTGAGAGGAAGCTGAGGAAAATCCTGGTAATGACCAAGGAATAAAAGTTGAGATGATGTACCACAGTGGAATCAAGACACTAAGCTTGCGAAAACCAACAAAGACACTTTCTCCCCAGGCTAATGTATAGCGCATGGTTTCAGTGTTAAGGACAAACTGGAAGGTGATTCCTAATAGACCACCCCATAAAATGCCTAAACCATAATTTGCGGCTAGATAAGGCCACATTATTAATTCTCCACTTCCCAAAGCTAATCCTAGAAGGATGAATGAAGGACCAAGAGTGCTAAACATATTGGGTGGGGTGGGAAGATTTGAGGAAGATTTTTTGGGCATTAAGGATAGTATAGCGGAAACTAAGAAACCATTTTTGAATTAATTTTTTATTAATAAGTTACTGATATACTTATATGATTTTTATGAAAATTTTAATTATTGAAGATGATTACCAAACTATAGATGCTTTAAAGAACTTCTTATCATTAACATATGCAGTTGATACTTCGACAAATGGGATAAATGGAGTGAAAAAAGCATTAATAAGCAATTATGATCTAATCATATTGGATCTAAATCTTCCTGATATGGGAGGGGAAGATATTTGTAAAAAATTAAGAAAAGAAGAGGTTCAAACCCCAATTTTAGTCTTAACAGGAGAAAGCTCAACAGAAAGCATTGTGAGCTTATTAAACAATGGGGCTGATGATTATTTAATAAAACCATTTAGCATTAGAGAGCTAACTGCCAGAGTAAGATCTCTAATAAGAAGAAATAAAAAAGTCAAAAAAAACACTCTTGATATCAATGGCCTATCTATAGATTTAAATACTAAAGAAGTATCTTTCCATGGAAAGAAAATAGGTTTATCTAAAAAAGAATATATGTTATTAAGATATCTTATTCATAATCATGGTAAACCCATATCCAGACTAGAACTCTTCGAACACCTTTGGGAAGGAGAAAGGTTCTTTGAAAGCAATATTATTGCTGTTCATATATTTAATATAAGAAAAAAATTAAATAAAAAAGACATAATAAAAACTGTCCACGGACTGGGATACAAAGTATGAAATGGATACTACAAAAAACATAATGAACAAAAATTATATTTTTAATACTCTCTTAAGAGGAGGGTTGTTCTTAGTAGGAGTATCTTTTCTTTTTAATCTATTTAACTACTTGTTCATAAGTATTCATCAGAAACAAGTTTTTGAGGGTTCTTCCCCATTAATCTTATTAGTTATTTGGATAGGCATATTTAACCTTAAGAATATTTATGAAAACAACAAACAAATAGCGATATTGTTTTTCTTGATATTATTATGGTTGCCTGCAGCGTATGCGTCTTTAATATGGGGAGCTCTCTTTTATCAGTCAGTCATTATTTTTATTTTAGTAATTACTCTTTCAGGGATTCTAATAAATAGCAAAGCTTCATTTATAACGACTCTTATTACGAGCTTGTTCTTAATATCTGTAACATACCTACAAAATCAAAAGCATATAGATTTTATAGAAAGACCCAATTCAGACAATGATGTATTTAATGCAATCATTGCATCCTCAACATTAATAGTAATACAACTGGTAAATTGGCTATATAACATAGAAATTAAAGGCTCTTTAGAGAAAATAAAAAACTCTGAAAAAAAACTCAAGCAAGAATTATTAATTAAGACAAAACAAATTAAACTAGCCCAAGCAGAAAAGATGTTGCATTGGCAACAACTTGCTGAGATTGGAAAATCTGCAGCTGAAGTTTTTCATGATATAAAAAACCCACTAACTAGTGCTTCAATAAACTTAGAAGAATTATATGCAAGTGAATATTTGCCTAAGTCAGAATTAAAAAAGATTGATTTAATTTTTTAGAAATATGAAGTATATCGGTGAATTTATAAACTCTGCTCAACAACATATCAGCAAACAAGATTGTGTTAGTACATTTTATCCAGGAAAACAAATAAAGTCTGCCATACAGATAATGAGTCCAAAAGCAAAAAAAAGAGGAATAAAAATTAAAATAAAAAAACTACATAGATTTACAATCTTTGGATCCAAAAACAAATTACTACAAGTAATAATAAATTTAATTTCTAACTCAATTGACTCTTACAACTTTCCACAAAAAAATGAAAATAAAGAAATAATTATCAGTCTTGAAAAGACAAGTAAGAACCTAATGTTATCTATTAAAGATTTTGGAATAGGGATATCTAACAAAATCAAGAAAAAGATTTTTGAACCAATGTACACAACTAAGAATCCCCAGGTAGGAATAGGACTAGGATTATCAATTGTTAAAAGCATTATTGAGGATGATTTTAAAGGAAAAATATCTGTTGAAAGTAAGGTCTCAAAAGGAACTACTTTTACCATCAAGATTCCGATTCATAGAACATAAATTTTTAATCCCCTCCCTCTCCCCTTGTTCATATATATATCAAACTATATAATTTATTTTTTAGTACTACCCCAACTAGAAAAAATTACTCATGGCACATATTGAAGAAGGTTCGAATACCCTTAAGCTTGATACAAAAAGAGAACGAACATTAATTAGAACTATGGAGTTAATTAACTTGATAAAAGATCATGGAACTGAACTTGAATTTACCACTAACCTCTATGCAAACTTGGCCCTACAAGAACTAGACACTGCTAAATATAGACAAGATCACATTTAAGCTTCAAATAGATCCAAACTTGTTAAATGTTATAGGACAATATATAATATATCCCTCGCTCTTTCACAGAAGTTGTGGGGCTAGGAGTCACTACTAATATGGTGATTGCTAACCCCACAACCAATCATTGTAAATTCAATCTCAGAGATACTCGCTTGATTGCTTGATCATTGCGATTAAGTTGAACGCGTGGGTGTATCTCAATTTGCCAGGGTTGAATGGATTCTCTTTTTAGAGAAAGGAGCTTTTTATGGCATATGTGAACGGTGATGAGAACGTCCAACTGGAAACAACAGAAGAAGTCAGCGTAGCAGAGTTCTTTGGCTTTCCGGTCCAAACTGGGAACATAATAAAGAAGGAAGACTTTGGTTCCCAAGAAGGCGATGATATCGTTACCAACATCGAGCAAGGTGTTGAAGACGGAATCTAAAAGATCATTTACATCACAAACCCCTTCACCCTCTGTGGGGCAATACAGAGGGACTTTTTTTTCTCCCCACCTCTACTCAACAACTACACAATGTAGTAGTATCTAAATACTATGACATTTACCATCCCAACTATTGTTAAACAAAACCGCCACCCCAAATACCCCATCCACCCTCTCCTCTACAGCCGCTGGTCACCTCGAGCCATGAATGGGGAAAGCATTAAACAAGATCAACTCATGAGCCTCTTTGAGGCTGCACGCTGGGCCCCATCATCAAGCAATCTTCAACCATGGACATTCCTCTATGCACACCGTGAAAGTAAGCATTGGACAACTTACTTTAGATTATTAAATGAATTCAACCAAATGTGGGCAAAAAACGCAGGAGTATTAGTGGCAATAGTAGCGCAAATAGAAAAAGATGGACAAAAATCAAACACTGCAGAGTTTGATACTGGTGCGGCCTGGCAGAACCTAGCCCTAGAAGCTACTTATCAAGGATTAATCACCCATGGAATAGGAGGCTTTAATAAACAACAAGCCACAAAAAAACTAAATATTCCCAAGACCCACAAGATCATTGCAATGATCGCCTTAGGACATCCAGGGACACTAGAAGATATCCATCAACGAATGCACAAACAAGAAAAACCTAATCAACGAAAAGACATAACAGAGATAACTAAAGAAGGCCTCTTCTAGTTATCAAACCAATCCATCTCGAAGCTACCAGTAGTATCCTCATCTATTGCATAAGAAACGACACTCTTCTCTTCAGTGGCAATTGGACTTTCAATCCATAAATCTTTTCTCACACTCTCAGGCCTAGAACCAAATTCTACCTCCGCATGATCCTTAATCGCCTCTTCAATCTCTGCATCTGTAGGACGACGTTTTGGTACTTCTACTGGTGTATCAAATTCAGCCATATTAATTCTCCTTAATATTTTTATTACATAAATTATAACAATAACAAAAAAGCGGGTGTCTATTATTTATACAAGGCGCACCCACTCCCTGTTGCCTAGCGCCGAGAGCGCCAGGCGACCACAGCAACCGCTGTGACCAAAATAATGCTGAATGGGCACAGGGTGAGAAACCACCCCGGCACGGCAAAAATCAAACGAATAATGCCGCGGATGATTGGGAAAACTAAAGCCCCAATCACAACGCCAATCCAGAATTTATGTTCCCCAAAATTCTCCACAATTCTTTCAATCCATTCCCAACCCCTTCGAAACAAACGACCAAACCATCTTCCGATCCTACGCATAACAGACTCCTTCAAATGTGAATATTGCGACAGAGGGCAATCCTCTGTCTCGAGAAACAATTGCATTAATTATAACAAAGTATAACAAAATAGTCAATATTATAGGATATAAATATCTTGACTTTAGTCAAGACACCCCTATAATTAGATACTTCTCGTCACTGATCAATACTTGCCAGGGTTGACGAGAGCCCTAAGGACCAGCAAGTAAACACGTTCACTAACAGGTGGAAAAAATGAGAAAGATCAAAGTTTTAGGTCCAGGTGCTGTAATTGTTACTAGTGAAAGAGATCTTCAAAAAAGGAGTAGCCCTTTTGATAAGGAAGGTGTCTTCATTCAAGTAAAAGAAGGAGCCAACCTACCAGATGGATACCAAGCTCTTGAATATTACATGCGCCAATATAATCAGCCCCCAAAGCTGATATGTCTTTTATCAGAAGGTAGTGGTCCTCTTCAATTTGATGGACGATGCTTAGCTGATAAATATATCTCTAGAAACGGTCTAGAAGACCTTTAAAGAGAAAACTAGCCCTCGTCATGTAAAAGTGGCGAGGGATTTTTTATCAACAAAAATTTGAATACTTACTTAAGTAGCAACAACATCTCACTGTTTTCTCTCAGATAAAATATCTCTAACTCAAACCCAGACTCACTTAGAATAGTTGATAAGCTTTGTGCATCTAAAGCAGTCCTGAGAATCCTCACATGAATCAACCAATGAGTGATCACCCCGAATTTCCACCCTTCAGCTAGTTTCTCAGTAATAAAATCTTGCTTATCTTCAATCTTTAACTCGCTCAACCCAACCTTATTCTCAATAATAAAATTGGCTAATAATTGAACAGGATTGTCGCCAAATGATTCTAAGTTATCAAACATTGCCTCCATACTTAGCACACCCATCATCAGCTTTGTCTCATCATCAACTTCACCTACTTGTTGCTCTCCGAAAATCATAATCTGATTTATAAAATCAACTTCTGTCAGAGGATCTTCTCCATCGATAATAAAATCTGAACTCTGCTGAAACAGTGCAAGTAAAGCATCATAAGGCAACATTGTCAGCTCAGCTGAGATGATATCCTTCGCTGCTGCTATTTGTTCTGGGGAGAGGTCACCTTCTTTGGACATACATAAAATATATCATGAGTTAACAATACTTATCTTAAAAATTTTATAACTTACATAGCAAAAGCCCTGGGTCTCCCCAGGGCTTGCAGGCTATACACCTTATTCATCTTCTTTTTCATCATCTTTGACTGCATCACGAAAGCTTCGTATTCCAGCTCCCAGCTCTTTAGCAATCTTGCCAATTCGACCAACGCCAAAAAGTAAGATCACTATCACTAAGATGATGACGAGTTCGGTAGTTCCAAGTCTAAGCATAACTATCTCTCCTTTCAAATCATTTATCGTCTCTTATTGATGTATATGTTAACTCTTAACCAACCTCCTACTTAGCGTTTGTGCCAAGAAATCAATTGATTAAGAGACTCTTATTATCTCAAAAAGCATCATTTAAGTCAAAGTTATGGGATATTTAAATAGTGATGGATTGTATTGAAACCTATTTTAAATCATGACTTAAAAATTAAACTTAGCTATCATTAGAGTGTGAGTGATAATTATCTTCTACCATACTTCATCGGCAGCCTTTACTTTTTGTTAATTTGGTTTATTTTATTCTTGTTTAATAAAAATGATCGTAAAGAGCAATGGATTTTGAGCATATTTGGAGTAATACTTGGACCGATAGCTCAGGAGATGCATCTAGTTGACTGGTGGAACCCTCAATTTATCCACACCTCATTCATTCATTTAGAAGATGTAATCTTTGGATTCTCTGTAGTGGGAATATCCGCAGTTATCTACGATGTGATCTTTGTGAAAAAGCTCAGAAAACTGAAAAAACTCCAGATAAAAACAGCTTATTTCTTGATCTCATTCATCATTGCCGTCTTCTGCTTATTTGGACTCTTCTTTATATTCAGCATCGCCTCATTTATTACCAACATCATTGCTGCTTTAGTCATGTTTGTTTTCATCACAATTAAAAGACATGATCTAGTATCTTCAATGCTTATCACAGGAGTAATTCTGACTCTTATTTCTCTACCTGCTTATTTAATAGGATTAGCTATTGATCCCGATTGGATCAGCAGCCAATGGTATCTTGATAATCTCTCAGGGATTATGTTTATGGGCATTCCTATTGAAGAATTTGTTTGGTTCTTCACCGTGGGGATAGGTGCTTCAGCTCTCTATGAATTCGCCTATGGGATTAGATTAGTGAAGAAAAAAAGATAAGTTATTGAAAAAGACCTATTTAAAGGTCTTTTATTTCTGCTGCAGGCCCACTAGGACTTGAACCTAGACGAAGGGTTTTGGAGACCCTCATGCTACCAATTACATCATGAGCCTTGGTAGAAACCTAATTATAACATCGCCATTACTACTTTATCTTCCAATCTTTCTCTACTAGTATTAATACTTATGTCCCAATTACTCGACCCAATCCTAGAAAAGGCCCTTACTCAAGATAAGGCCAACCTAGAAAAAACCGATGTCCCCATCGTCACCGTCTCCGCTTCATATCGTGAAGACGTCAAAGGTATGTTTGGCTATCCCGAAGACGAAACCATTACCGACATAGTCTTCTCCAGAGCCCATTACTCAATGGCCGCTGGTATCGCCGCTCAAGCTTGGGGCAAAACCGTTAACCCAAAGAAAGCTTGGGTCGTCGACCCCACCAACTACGTTTCACATAAAAACTGGGGCAGCATTGAACTGACCGAAGATATTGGTAAGGTCCTAGCCAGACAACCCCTGCTAAAAAGACTTAAAGATTTTGTAGATAAATTTGGCCGAAGCAAGCTACCCATTCTAGGCAGCATCACCCCCCCACTCATACATCTAACCGGAGACGTCAAAAAACCCATCCTTTCCTTCCACATCGCCTCAGGAAACATCCTAGCTGAACAAGGCCGCACCATCGTGCAGATGATTACTGACCCCCATGTTAGAGATGAATACCTCAACAATGCCGACAAAGATAACTTCTATCTTCTTGTCTTTGATGACAACACCAAGACAGAAGTATTAGAAAAAGGAAAAATACTAGGTAAAAAAGTCGATCCCAACCGAGTCATTGTCACCGGCCCCCCAGTCGATCCACGAGTGATTGCTGGTAAAAATAGGAAAAAACCATGGCGCAACGGCCCCCTAAAAATAGCTATCACTACCGGAGGCCTAGGGACTAATAAAAAAGAAATTAAGAAACTCTTAACCCAACTCCTTCCAGAACTACGCAAACGCCCCCATCCCTATGAGTTATTAGTCTACGCTGGAACCCACAAAGACATCTACGAAATGGTCCTAGAAATGGCAGCAGAAGCCCATGTCTATGCAGCAGAAGTCACCGATAAAGATGCAAAACTAAGAGTAATCTATCACCCTCAGATTGTTGATGCGAACGAGATCCTGATTAAATATGGCTTCCCCTGGGCAGATGGATTTATTAGCAAACCCTCTGGAGACATGGCCTATGATGCTGCATCCAGTGGCAGCTTCCTACTTACCCTCAACGAATGGGGCGAATGGGAACACAACATCCGTGAAATATTTGAGCAACTAGAGATTGCTCGCCCAGCAGAGGTTGATCATATCGTGCCCCAACTAGAAGCATTGACTCAAGCTCAAGGTAAATCAAAATCTTGGGTAGAACACGCAATGCACAACGCTGTAACAATGGACAAACTCTTTACAGAGGGCGCCAAAAAGATCATCGCTGCTTATAAAAAAGTAGCTAAATAAACTTTACTTAAGTTTCTTTACAGTTTTGTGAGAAGTGTGCTTACGACACACATTACAATATTTGTTAATTGGGAAAGTCTTCTCGTTTTTAGTTTGTTCTTTAAGCTGTTCATTAACTTTACTGAACTCAGTCACATAGTTAAATGAACTACAAACACTACATTTGAGTCCAACTGGTTGTCTGGGGCCTTTTTTCTTTTTTGCCATAGGTGCGTAGTATACATCAAGTTATTCTTACTCGCAAAATCAAATTTTTATCACCTCGGATTGCTGCAGCAAGGGAATTAACTCCTCTAGCGGCAAACCATGAGTAAAGCCAGTAAATGAGCCATTGATACTTTTAATCAAAGTTGCTCCAGAGTCATAGGCTGGGCAAAAAGCTGCTGACCAAGTCAAGACCGGCTGAGTAGTAACATAGTGCTCTATCTCTGCCTCTGAAAGTTGACGAAACTCTATCTCTGCAACAGCAGTAGTGGTGAACTCTATTTCATTTTTGGGATCCAAGTAACAAAAACCAGTCAACTCAACGGCTACTCTCCCCGATTGTTTGCGCAACATTTCTTTAGCCTCATCAAGATCAACAGGCTTCTCCAGCACTTCCCCATCTAGAACCACATAAGTATCAGCTGCAATGATAATGTCCTGGGGATGAGCTTTTTGAACCTCCCTAGCCTTAGCCTCAGCCACCAGCCAAGCTCTCTTGTGAGAATCAGCTTCTATAATCGCCTGCTCATCAATATCAGCCGGTACTACCTCAAAATCAATCTCAAGAGATTTCATCAAGTTACGACGCTGTGGTGATTGTGAAGCTAGAATTACCATGAGCCTTCTCGGGGACTCGAACCCCGGACCTACGGTTTACAAAACCGTCGCTCTAGCCAGCTGAGCTAAGAAGGCGCGATTTGAGCCTGGTGCCAGGGATAGGATTCGAACCTATGAAGGCGTAAGCCAGCAGTTTTACAGACTGCCCCGTTTGGCCACTTCGGTACCCTGGCTAAAATATAAAGTACTGAGCCTTCTCCGAGGATTGAACTCGGGACCTCTTTCTTACCAAGAAAGCGCTCTACCACTGAGCTAAGAAGGCGATTTTAAAACAGAAGGCCTATTGTACATCAACATTATATCAAGGAAAAGAAATGAATAGTAAGCTCGATTAAGTCTTTAACCGCCCGGCGTGAGGGGCAGCTCATTCCCCCGGAAAATCCAGGTGGGTAGAAAGATAAATACTCCACGAAGCACTCATACATTCATAACCCTGATAAGAGCTGTTGAGGAAAATCATTGCTCCCCTCACACGAGACTGTTAAAGTTCAATCTCACTATACTCACACAATTAAAACCAGCGCAAGCCCCAACTCGAGGAAAAATAGTACTCAAATACTTAAATAAAGGGATCTTATTTCTTAAACTTCTCTACCCAGTTTTCGATTTTATCGCCATATGACTCATATTTCATCACAAACCCAAGATGAGCACGGAAATAATTTTCTGGATCACCCGTAGTTAGCCACTCACCTTTAGTTTTCTCCACTAAAACCTTCTTTTCATTAGCCACATGCGTAATAGCATCAACTGTCCAAAGCTCATTGTCTTTGCCAGTGTTAGTGGGAATCAAATAATCAAATATTGATGGTTTAAGCAGGTAACGACCATAAGAAGCCAGGTTTGAAGGAGCCTCACCAACCTCTGGTTTTTCGATAATATTATCTAGCTCATCCTGACTACCATCTTTAAAAGAAATAATGCCGTACTTATCCACTACCCCAGGATCGATCTCTTGAGCCATGATGATGGCATCAGCTTCAGGGTTATTCTCATAACGATCCACTAAAGTCTTAGCATCACCTTGATCACCAAAGACCACATCATCACTATAAAGCACCAAGAAAGCCTCTTCCTCCTCGACATACTTCTGAGCTGAAGCGACTGGAGACCCATTGCCATAAGGCAAGCTTGGGTCTTGAATAATTACCACAATCTTGGGGAAATCCAACACATGCTGTACTGGCTCATAACGATCTTCTTTACCTTGAGCAGCTAGCTGCTTACGAATTCGATTAACGTTGTTATTGAAATAATCCTCATAGATAGGCTTCCCTTCTGGGGTAGCAACTATAATAATCTCTTCAATTCCAGCCTCAGCACATTCCTCTACCATAAACTGCATGATGGGACGATTCCCTAAAGGAAGCATCGCCTTGGGCATAGTCTTAGTAATGGGCAAATAACGACTGGCAAAACCAGCATCAGTAATAATGGCCTTACGAACCTTTTTATTATTGGTCATATAATCTGGCTCCTTGTTGTACTTGATGGGGCAGATAACAAGGATGGTACGATGATCAGCATAAATTGTCAATCAAACCAGCCAGAAACAGACCTAAAGGATGCTATACTGACCGTCAATGAAAAATATTAAAATCCCCCCTCAATTTAAACTGGTTATCCTTGGTTTAGTCTTCATGTTGCTTTTTGGTGTAGCAAGAGTACTAACCTCAAAAAACATTGAGAAAGAAAAATTAGCTACCATTGAAGAAGATCAACAAGCAGAAACTGAAGAGAATCAAGATGACGACTGGATAACTTACAGAGACGATGAGGTAGGATTTTCATTTAGTTACCCCGCCTCATTGAGTGACACCTGCTGCACAATGGGTGGAGCTGCCAGCGAAGAGATCTATTTTGAAAAAATTATAGTCGATACTGATACCATCAACTACGATATTCTTGACCAACCTTTCGCAGGAATGGCAATCTACTTGATTAAAACCGACCTTCCCTTTGAAACTTATCTTGAGAATGAAAAAGAGGCTCTTCATCTCCAAGAAAAAGATTACATCTTATATATGGAGGAGAATTATGAAAACTTTGAGGATGTTTTTATCGACGATGGCATAGAAGAAAAAGTTACTATCGCCGACAAAGAACTAATTAAACTCAGTCATTACTCATGGGATGGGATTGAACGTTATTATTACCAACTACCAAACCCCAACTACATCTTAGTTATAGGTAAGAACCCAGGACTCTATTCAGACAAATTCACTTTTGAAGAAGTTTTATCAACCTTTGAGTTCTCCAAATCTCAGGAGTAATCCTAAGCTCATCCAAAACAACAAACTTTCAACTATAGAGACCACATTGGTTTGACTGTGAAAGAAATATAACAAACAAACCAAAAACAAAGTCCTCCCCCACTTCTCATCTAATCTTTTAGAGTTAATGACTTCAAAATAAATCAATCCTAAAAACAATAAATAAATTGTTAATCCCACAATTCCGCTTACAACAGCTATTTCCAGCAATTCTGAGTGAGCTTTGTCTACATAAATGTCATTATCCACTGATACAGGCCAATCAATACTTTCAAAAGCTACATCCACATTCGCCCACCCCCAACCAAATAAAGGCCTCTGACCCACTGCTCTAACCAACTTATGAATTAACCTTGACCTAGATTCGGTAAAGTTACTATTATCCATTGGCTTCCATATGAGAACTCCAATTACTCCCACAATCAGTGCCACTAGAGGAAAAACAACTACCCACTGACGACGACTTTTCTCTCTTAACCACCAACTCATGACCAGAAATAAACCCAAACCAATGACTCCACCCCAGGCTTGAAGATGAATAACAACAGCCAAGGTAGCTAAAAACAACATCCCTCTTAGGCTCCAATGAAACTTTCTCAACCAAAACATAATAAGAGGAACACCTACCACTAATAGCCCCGCATCAATATTGCTGTTCCCAAAACCAATTGCCAACCAATCTACCGGCAACTGAAAGAACAACCCTCCTATTAATAGTAATGTGGCCAATCCGACTGCCAGGGGCAACAACCTCCTCAATTCTTTTTGGATGAATAACCAACTCACTAATAAACCAGACACTAATAGATGAGCCCAAGTAATCAACCCATCACCACGATAGTAGTTCCCCCACAGGCTCTGCTGCCAATTAACTCCCAAAGCTGATGACAATAAAACGACTATTAATAGTAACCCTAATAAAATATTTATTTTTTTACTAAAAAATTTAATGTTTAATTGTTGAGGATCAGTCAGAGCTAACCACCATAAACCCACCACCAGGATCTTCATCCACCACTTTAACCAAACTGTCTTAACTACTTCATAGCCCGCTTCCAGGCTACCAACTGAAAGAACCAACCCTACAAAACCCAAAACAAACACAACTTTAATAATTTGTTTAACAACCAGGCTTTTTTTAGCGAAAATATGATTGACACTCATCTCCTTTTTACTATACGCTATTTGAGGTGACTGAAAATACTGCTCCTACCACTGAAAAAGAACTCAACCAATTCCAAAAAGCATGGAATTATCTGACCAAGCAACAAAGAATTGCCCTAGGAGTTCTATCTTTTTTAGTTCTGATCCTACCTTTAAGCCTATTAGTCATTAAAACTCAAACTAATATTTTTCCTAAAGCAGCCCCAATTACACCTCCAGTAAGTCCTTCACCAGTCCCATCACCACCGATTACTCCACCTATATCACCAATTCCATCTCCTTGGGTTTCTCCATCACCAAATGTTTCGCCTAGCCCTTGGCCAGTCCCACTCTCTGAACGCTGCCAATCTTGTAATAGTAGTCTTCCTCCCTCAACTCCATACTCAAGATGTATGCCGGGATTAGTCTGTCGTTATGAAGAACCAGAGTGTGTGGGTGATACTTGCCCCATGATTGTCGGAGCCTCAGGTCTTTGTGTTAACCCAGGTGAAACAGTAGCTGATTGCCAAACTTCTACAGACCCGATATCTCTATCTGGTGACACCCTACCTCAAGATCCACGCATCACTTGGTTCCAACTAAATGTTAACTACGCTCTTCTGCAGGATAACCCTTCGATCTTGAGCTTGAATGAAGATTACAACAACAATAGCCCCAGAGTACTACCAATTGAAGATGGATATGGACAGTTCTACATGATCCATCCCTCAGTTATGGGTAGAGAGCTAGAGATTCTTTTTATGGAAACAGAGATTAATACTAAGGGTAGCTATATCGGTTCTGTTGTTCTCTATGGTCCAGACCAGAAGAAGATTAAATCCGCTGGAACCAGACTCAGTTTTAACCCAACTTCCACCGGCCCATACTATGTAGCGGCTCATACCTTTGATCATAAGGAAGGTCAAGTTAACATCGCAGTCAATGATGAGTATCGTAAATACATCTTCCCCTTTGTCAAACGAATTGATAAAGATAGTGAACCTCTTTGGGAAAATTACGAACAAACTGGCTACAGACTGGGTAGAAAAGCAGCTGATTTCTTCCTCCAAGTGCCATGGATTAAAGGTATTGATGACACCAACTCAGCAATCTCCTTTACTAAACAAACTGATCACAATGAAATGCCAACTGAGAATGCCAACCTAGTGGTATCCAGATCATGCCCCCAGCCCAATGGAGAAAATGGACCTGCTGTCCCAATTAGAGTCAAGATCAGACAATTCAACTTACCAGAGCTTGACCAACTTAGAAAAATAAAGATGAAGATCTATCCAGAAGGATCTTCTGGAGGAGAAGCCTACTATAAACCAGGATATAACTATACTGTTAGGCTGATATATCCTAATAAACCAAATGAGGGTTGGGTAGCCCGCTTCTCTACCACTGCCCAATCTGGAGTATTTGCTGATATCAATGATGATGCTGCAGTCGACATCAGCGATTACAGCCTCCTCGTCTCAGAATTTATGAAAACTAATAATTTTATCGTCTCAGACCTAAACTGTGACGGCATAGTAGACCTGAGTGATTACAGTTTGCTCATCGGAAATATTTCGCTGTAATATGGAGTTATATATGAATAAGAAAAGCCCTACCTCAATCATCGCCACCATCATCTCTATCCTACTCCTTATATCAGGAACCGTTGGCTTGATCCTTTTACAAAAACCACTTCAGGAAAAATCTCAAGATGTAAGATCGGACGCTTCAGTTGATAACGGCCAAGTAACCGTTTCTAGCTCCCCCACCTCAGGATCCTCAGTAGAGATCGGAGATACAACTGTTGATATAAAAGCTGATACTCAAGGAATCCAAACTGATGGAATTCAGTTGGTTTTTAACATCGTTACTAATACCCTGAGCGAAGTTCCCACTCTCTCAGTCCCTGCTAGCTCTGGGCTACAGAATATTTATTCTAATATTGAACAAACCAGCGATGGTTATTTAGTATCTGTGATTGCTACCCCCAGTCAAATCGGACAAACATTCTCTGCCAACTCACCTACTACAGTTCTTCAGTTAATGATGAAGGCTGCTAGTGCAGGCAACATTGAGATTAACTTTGATAGAGAAAAATCAAAATCCATTGTCCATGCCACTGTTCCTCCACAAGATACACTAACTCACGTAGCTGCGATTAACTACACTGTTAATGACAATAGTAATACTGATCCCAGCCCAGACCCAACTCCTGAGGCTAGTCCAGACCCAAGCCCTAGCCCAGACCCAACTGATGATCCAGGAACAGGCGGAGTCGTAGTTCAAGGTTGTAATGATTCTTGTAGCAGTAATGCTGAGTGTGAAACCAACCATCGCTGTTATAACGGTCAGTGCCGTCTGGTTACCAACGTCAGCAGTACCACTTGTCAGGAACAGACTGATCAAGGTCTAGATTTTGGCTGTAACCACTACTGTGCTGACTCTAATGAGTGTGACGATAAGTACTCATGCTTAGAGAATAAATGTCGACGAGCTGATAACCCCGATGATGAATACTGTCGAGTCCCTAGCTCTACTATCCAAGCTGGAGTCGATGCAGATTGCAATACCGCCTGTAGCGTTAATGCTGACTGTGCTGCGAATCTCCGCTGTTACTATGGAGCTTGTCGCCTAGCTACCAACGTCAGTAGTACTACTTGCGCTGCAGCTACTACCCGCACTGTCTCTAAACTCTATGAAAAAGACGAGACTGCCCCCAAAGGTGGAGATATTGATAGCCAAGAGGATGAGGCCTCAGATTCAACTGTTCCAGCAGCAATCATTGATAAGCCTAGCCCTTCTCCATCTGCTGATTCAATGATGTACGATGAGGAAGAAACTGCCTTAGATGCAATTGTAAACTCAATGAATCAAGCTGGAGTACCAATCAACTTGCTGCCCATTATTGCCCTTGCAGCTGGTGGCTTACTACTCTTATTGGTGGTTATTCCAAAGTTATTGAGTGATAAAAATAAGCCAACAAAAACCACTCCGGTTCAACAAAGCATTAATCAAGAAGCTGATAAATACGAGCGTGAGTTACAAGCAAAGTTAGAAGAACTTAAAAAAGAACCAACTCCGCCGACTACTATGGCTAAACCAGGGGTACCAACACCTCCCATGACTAGCACTAAGCCTAGCACCCCACCCCAATCAACGATGATGGAACGCGTCAAAGAAAAGGGAGTCACTACACCTAAGTCATAAGCTTAGAAAGTCCTTCTTTTAACGAGGTGTTTCCTTCTAGTAGGAGTTCTGTTACAATACGTTACTTATGGTCAGCCCAGTAGGATACTTTCAAGAGGTCGTCCGCGAACTAAAAAAAGTCAGCTGGCCTTCCCGGAAGCAAACCGTTAATAAAACTATCTTAGTAATTGCTGTTAGCACTTTACTCGCGGTTTATCTTGGAGGCCTGGATTTTATGTTCCAAAAACTGACTGAGGTGTTAATTAAATAAAAAACTTATGACAGATAACAACCAAACACAACCAGAAAACGTGGATAAAACTGAGGAAACTCAACCAGAAGCACCTGAAACTCAGGAAGTTCAAGTCGATAACCCCAATATCATCACTATCTCCGACGTAGAAAATAAGAAAGCTCGTTGGTATGTGGTCCATACTTATTCTGGACATGAGGGAAAAGTAGCTGAAACTCTTAAACAAAGAGCAGACACCCTCAACCTTAATCATCAAATCCTTAAAGTTTTGATTCCTACCCAAGAAAAAATTCAAATAAAAAGAGGTCAACGCAAGACTGTTCGTGAAAAGATCTTTCCCGGATACATGTTGGTCTTCATGGAGTTAAGTGATAACGCTTGGTTAGCTGTCCGTACTACTCAAGGCGTAACTGGTTTTGTCGGTATCGGCAACAAACCCACTCCTCTTCCTAAACACGAAGTAGAAACTATTCAGAAGTATATTAGTCAAGGCGCTCCTTCTTACAAAGCAGAATTTGTTGAAGGTGAAGCCGTTAAAATCACTGATGGTCCATTCAATGAATTTCTGGGCACTGTCCAATCTATTGATGAAGCTAAAGGTAAGGTTGAGGTCCTGGTCAGCATTTTCGGCCGAGAGACACCAGTCGAACTTGACTTCTTACAAGTACAAAAAGTCTGATATAATCCAAGGCTCTTATGGCAAAAAAGAAAAAAGTTAAAAAAGTTCTCAAGTTAAATTTACCAGCAGGAAGTGCTACTCCAGCTCCTCCCGTCGGTCCTATCTTAGGTCAAGCTGGTATCAACATGATGGACTTCATCAAACAATATAATGACCGCACCCAAGACAAGCGTGGTCAAATTATTCCAGCTGAGCTAACTGTCTATCAAGATGGCAGCTTTACCTTCGAGCTCAAGCTTCCTCCTGTCTCAGCCATGATCAAGCAAGCTATCAAACTCAAAACTGGCTCTCAAAAACCAGGTATCGAGACAGCTGGCAAAATAACTCAAGATCAAGTTAAGGAAATTGCTGAAAAGAAATTACCAGATTTAAACACCGAGGATCTAGAAGCTGCGATGAGAATCGTAGAAGGTTCTGCTAAAAGCATGGGTGTTGAGATCGTATAACAAACTTCATAATAAGGAACAACATGGGACAAAAAAAGAACGTCGATATGACTATGAGCGAAACCGAGGTCAAGGTGGTTGAAACACCTACCGATGGAGATGCTCAAACAGAAAAAAAAGCTAAGCCAACCCCAAAGAAAAAGTTGCGCAGTAAGAAATATCAAGCTGTTCGCTCTCAAGTTGATAAAACTCGTCTTTACGACGCCTTCTCTGCAATTGAGTTAGTCAAAAAACTATCTTACTCCAGATTTGCTGGCACTATTGTGGCCGATGTAGTCTTAGATGAGAAGTTCATGGGAGAGAGATTCAACCTCCAGTTCCCTCACTCTACTGGAAAAAGCATAACTGTCGCCATTGCTGATGACAAAGTTCTTAAAGATGTTGAGGCAGGTAAAATCGATTTTGATATCTTACTTGCTACTCCAGATTTAATGCCTAAGCTAGCTAAATTAGCCAAGGTTTTAGGACCTAAAGGCTTAATGCCAAATCCAAAACAAGGCACTTTAATCGCGGATCCCAAATCAAAGAAAAAAGAACTTGAATCAGGTAGCATGACCATCAAGAGTGAGCGCAAAGCCCCTTTGATGCACATTGTGATCGGTAACACTGAGATGGATACCAAAGAGCTAGTCTCTAATCTCCAAACCTTACTCACTACCATTAAGGGCAAAGTAAACAAACTATCTCTCAATGCTACTATGAGCCCTGGGGTTAAAGTAGAGATTGAGAAATAAATCTACTTAATAAGTTTTCTCTTTTATTTCAGCAATTAGTTTTTCAATGAACTGCTCTGTGGTGACAACTTCTTGTTTACCACCTTCTCTTGATCTAACCGCAACTGAACTAGCCTCTACTTCTTTGTCGCCCACCACAGCCATATAAGGCACCTGCTCCAACTGAGCATCGCGAATCTTAGCACCAAGAGTTTCACTTCGGTCATCTAACTCGACTCTAATCCCAGCATCGACCATCTTTTCTACCAACTCCTGAGCATATTGATGATGCTTTTCAGAAATTGGAAGTAATTTCACCTGCACTGGAGCTAACCAAACTGGAAACTTACCACCAAAATGCTCAATCAAAATTGAGACATAACGCTCAATTGAACCCATGATGGCTGCATGCAACATCACAATTCTTTCTTTTTCCCCAGCTTCATTGATACAAGTCAGGTCAAAACTATCTGGCATATTCATATCAAGTTGAATCGTAGCCACCTGCCACTCTCTTCCTAAAGAGTCTTCAGCCATAAAGTCCAGCTTGGGACCATAAAAAGCAGCTTCACCAGCAACTTCTTGGATATCTTGACCACGGGACTGAGCTAACTTACGAAGCTCTTCCTCGGCATACTCCCAATCTTCTCTCTTTCCTAGATACTTATCCATATTATCTGGATCAGAAAGAGATAGTCTTACCCAAAGCTTGAATCCAACAGCACTATAAAACTCATTGATAATGTCCCAAATCTTACCCATCTCTTCAGCAGCTTGTGTCTTACGACAGAAAACATGAGCATCATCTTGAGTAATTGATCTAACTCTAGATAGACCGGATAGTTCTCCAGTCTGCTCATCACGATAGACCATCGTCGTGTTGGCATAACGCTGTGGTAATTCCTTATAACTATGAGGTTTACGAGCATAGATTTGAGTGTGATGAGGACAGTTCATCGGCTTCATCGCAAACTCATGACCTTCACGAGTTTGAATCCGGAATAACTCATCCGCAAACTTATCCCAATGACCACTGGTTTCATAGAGAGCCTTCTTAGTAATATGAGGAATTTCTACCCGTTCATAGCCACGCTCATGACGTAATTCCCAAACAAAATCATCTAGGACATGACGCATCAGTGCACCCTTGGGTGTCCATAAAGGCAAACCTGGTCCGACTAACTCTGAGAAAGTAAAAAGATCCATTCTAGGACCAAGAATCTTATGGTCTCGCTTCTTTGCTTCAGCTAATAGCTCCAAGTATTTGTCCAGTTCTTCTTGAGAAGAAAAAGCTACTCCATAGATACGAGTCAACATCTTGTTCTTTTCATCACCATGCCAATATGCACCAGCTACAGATAGTAGCTTGAATGCTTTAACCCCACCTGTTGAAGCCACATGAGGCCCAGCACATAGATCAGCCATGGCTCTTTCTGAGCCTTCTTCACCTGTCCAATAGACAGTAACCAACTCCCCTTTTTCTTCAATTTCATCAAGCCATTCCTGTTTATAAGGATTGCCTTCGAATAGTTTTCTAGCTTCTTCCACAGAAACTTCTTTTTCTATGAGAGGTAGATCTAACTCAATGATCTCCTTCATCTTGGCTTCAATTTGAGGAAAATCCTCTTCAGAAACCTTAACTCCATTACCATCAAAATCAAAGTAAAAACCATCCTCAGTGGCTGGTCCCATTGCTAAGTGAACTTCAGGATAGAGTTCTTTAACTGCTTGGTGTAAAACGTGTTCAGCTGTATGCCTTAACTTCCATAGATCGGACTTTTCTGCTTTGAGCTGTGCTTGTTTGTTGTTTTTTTGTGACATAATTTTTTCCTTATAGTTTTAATTTAACATAAAAAATCCCCCGTCAGGGCGGGGGTTATAGCCTTTTTGACCACGACCACCTCACCCTTAGGGGCTTGTAGTGGTAGTAGTGCAAATAAAATATTTTTTCATTCTGAGAAAAGAAGTATATCACACCTCGACTAATTGCCTAACTATGACCTCAGAATTTGCAGCTACTTGCGGCATAAACTGCTCGTAAGCTACTGGTGCCTCACCATTAGCTTGATCAGAAATAGTTCTGATAATCACAAATGGAACCCCATTCACTGTACACACTTGCCCTACTGCAGCTCCCTCCATCTCAACTGCGTCCCCATTCAACTCTTTAGTAAGGTAACTATACTCAGGCCGATGGCTCTCACTGATAAATTGATCCCCACTCAAAATTCTTCCCAAGTAAACTTGCGCATTTTCTAGCTTTACTTCCATAGCTTTTGAGACCAACCCCTCATCACACACAAACTCTTTATAACTTGATCCAGGTACCTGCCCACGCTCATAGTTCATCACCCTGGCATCCAGATCATGTTGGATTGTATCTTTGGCTACCACCACGTCACCAATTCTGTAATCTAGATTTAACCCTCCAGCCACCCCAGTGAAAATAACTTGTTTTGGTTCATAAGTATCAAGCAAGTGCTGAGTCACCATCGCTGCAAAGACTTTTCCGATCCCACATTTAACTAAGACCACCTCTCTACCCCACAACTTTCCCTGGTAAAAAACAAACTCATGCCAAGATTCTTCTTTGATCCCTTCTAACTGAGATTTGAAAACCTCAATCTCTTCATCCATAGCACCAATAATGGCAATTAATTCAGACATATTAATCCTTAAAAAGAGGCAAATGACCAAGAGAAATCACCCCTTGCCATTGATCCTCATCACCTTCAGTAAAAACCACTACTTCAGCAGCAACTTCTGCTCTAGCTTTCTTCATCAACTTACGCAAACCCTGGAAGGTACTTCCGGTGCTGGCTACATCATCAACTAGAGCCACCTTTGCATTCTTAATTAGCTCCTTATCTTTCCCATCTAGCCACAGAGTCTGAGGCTTACCAGTAGTAATAGTGACCACCTCTGCTCCTAGAGCATCCTCCATGTAAGGCTTCCTGATTTTTCTAGTCACCACATAGGGCAAACCACTGATCCGCGACATCTCAAATGCCAGTGGCACACTCTTCACTTCAGGAGTAACTAATACCTCAATCTCTTTTGGAAGTTTCTCAACCAAAGCCTTGGCAGCTGCAACTACTACCTCAGTATCCCCTAGAATGTTGAATAGGGCAATTTTCAAATTTTCATTGACAGCAAAAAGAGGTAAATCTCGCTTAACACCAGCAATTTCTATAGAATGAATATCATTACTCATCTTCTTAATCTTAGCGTACTATCTGCCACACAGCCAGAGTCATCACCGCCACACTAGCAAGACGAACTGCATAGACTTTCCAGGTATGATTCTCAATCAAATCTGGCTTAATCTTAGCTACCACCATTGCCAATAGCATTGATCCTGGTAGAGACAGTACAGCAGTCGTTCCAGTAGGATTCATTGAAACTGCCTGACTTTCTAAAATAACTCCTGTCAAAAAAGTGGTGGTGATCACCGCCAAAATCCCAGTCGTTTTCAGAGGTAATTTGATGTTTTTTCGTTGATAAATCAAGATTGGGATCAAGCCAACTAGAGAAAAGACAAAGTTCCAGAAAGTAAAAGTCCACAGATCAGTAATTGCTAATCCTTTGCTAATCGCCATGTATTGAGAAGTAGACATGACTAAAACTAAACCAAAGACTGCCATCACCGGACTAAAAAACGAGCGCCAGTTGAATTTCTCATCCATACTCAAAAAGATTCCTCCCACAAATAGCACCAACATCCAAGCATATTTCCCCCAAGAAAAAACTGTTCCTAACACCAACATCTCAGCTAAACCCACTAAGATGACTCTCAAGTTAAACATCGAAGTAATCACAGTCACGTCAAGCTTCTTTAGAGTCCAAAGATAGGTCACAAACATGACTGTTCTGATCAAACCAGCAGCCGCAATCATTGGTATCTGAGCAGGAGTCGGCCAAACTATCTTCCCCAAGAAGATCATCGGGACTAGTAATAGAATTACAAATAGATAGTAATAAAAACTAAATATGAAATTATCGCTAACTAAGTACTTGATTGCCACTTTCTGCAAAACATTGTAAATAGAAAAAGCTACTAGAGATAATAAGGCAATGACCACATAAGACATAAACGGCATTATATGCTATACTACCGATCTATTCCAAAGACAGTGTGCAAACCAATAAGACACACCGAGGAGATCAGATAACTTCGTCTGTGTTTTTTCTCACACTCTCTTTGGCCAAGGATTAATAAAAGGAATTCTTATGCCAAATCAACACAATCAAGATCAGCTAACCATGCTTAAGGATAAATTAAGCAAGGCTAAAGCTTTTGCGATCGTTAATTACGAGGGAACTTCAGTCTCTGACCAAGTTAAACTTCGTGGTGAGCTCAAAAAAGCTGGTGCTGAATTTATCGTCGCCAAAAATACTCTAGTAAGTCTAGCTTTAGACAACCAAGAGTTTGCTGATTCCCTCAATGGGATGAACGCTATTATTTTTTCATACGAGGATGAGATTGCAGGATTTAAACAAGTGGTTAATTTCCATGAAGAAGAAAATAAATTAGAGATTAGACAAGGTGGAATGGACGATAAAGTGCTCAGCACTGAGGAGATCCTAGAACTAAGCAAATTACCATCTAAGGATGAGTTGATTGCTACTTTAATCTCACGTATCCAAGGACCCGCTTATGGCCTAGTTAATGTCCTTAGCGCCTCACAAAAGAACTTGGTTTACGTCTTAAAAGCTATTAGTGAAAAAGAAGCCAACTAAATTAGTAAGTAACAAGGAGGTACATATGGCAGATGTCCAAAAAATCGTTGATGAAGTTAAAAAACTTTCATTAACAGAAGTTTCAGAGCTAGTTAAAGCTTTGGAAGATGAATTCGGTGTCAGCGCTGCTGCTCCAGTTATGGCCGCCGCTCCCGCCGCTGGTGGTGATGCTGCTGCTCCAGCTGAAGAGCAATCTGAGTTTGACGTCATCCTCAAGGATGCAGGTTCAAACAAGATCGGCGCTATTAAAGCCGTCCGTGCCCTCAAGCCTGACTTGGGTCTTAGTGACGCCAAGAAATTTGTGGAGTCCACTCCTCAAACCGTGCTCGAGAGCGCTGGTAAAGATGCCGCTGCTGAAGCCAAAAAGGCTTTAGAAGAGGCTGGCTGTGTAGTTGAACTTAAATAAAACTACACTCACCTTTAATTAGGTAACGAAAAAACCCCGCAACTAAGCGGGGTTTTTAGTACCAGGCTATTTTGCCAACTTTTTCCACATTAAAAACATTACAGGATCTTTGTTTTCATAATATAGGTCTTATGTAGTGAAAAACAAAGCGATTGAGCTTTGGGTTTTTTACCAGGTGAAATTACTCCTTGACCCAGTTTGTCTTTGTCTGCTACTTTTGATAGTAAGTAAGTGCGATTTTGATGTATTGTGAACCTGCCCTGAGGTAAGGCTTCCAAACCTCTCAAAACCTCTTCTTCTCTCACCAGGTCAGTATTAAGTTCTATTTATATGGAGGAAAATATGACTGACCAAACAGTCAACAACGACAACTTAGATGAAGCCATGTCCAAAAGTGATCAAAAGAAAACTGGTCGTGCTACTGATGCAGCTGATTTAGATATCAACAACCTCCCTGACCTCCTAACAGTCCGCGAGGTAGCAGATCTACTCAGAGTCTCACCACTGACTATTAAACGCTGGGGCAAGCGTGGTAAACTTCCTGCTATTCGCATCAACTCTCGTGGCGATCGTCGCTATAAAAAAGAAGCTGTGATGTGGTTATTAGGCATGAGTCCTGATGATCAACCTACAGAGTAGCCTAGCTATCTCTGACTTTTACTCATAACGAAGTGCATTTAATGCTGAAATCTTGGTAGTTCTCCTTGCCGGGAAGATACCAGTGAATACCCCCACTACTAGTGACAAAACTATGATCGAGATTGCTAAGTGAGGAGGAATAAAGACAACATCAATAACTCCCACTCCCTTGGCAACAGCTACCGTAGACAGACTGGCACTAATTAGTTTTCCTAAAACAAAACCCAGTGCCAGGCCAGCCAGGCCACCTGAGAGACCAATCACAATAGACTCTGCTAAGAATAAGCGCTTGACCTCATCAGATTTCATTCCCATCGCCTTCATTAACCCCACCTCTCTAGTTTTTTCCAATAGTGAAACTGTCAGAGTATTAAACATTCCCAAAGCTGCTACCCCTAACGCGATCAGACCTAAGAAGAAAAGAACTAACCGGATATTGTTAAATAATCCATTAATCTTACCCACAGTATCCACAACGGATGAGGTCTTGAACCCCATAGACTCGATAGCAACCCTAACTTCTTTAAGATCATCCTTATCTACAGCAACTACTTTCATCTGAGTGAAGTTCTCAATCCCAGTCCCCTTGAGATCACTAAAGGGGAAGTAAAAAGCGGGTGTATCATTCCCTGGAACTACCCCAATAATCTTAAACTCTTCTTCTACTGACTCTGCCTGATACTCTTCCTGACTAAAAAGTGAGTTGTCAAAAACTAAAGTAGCAAGAATAGATTCACCAACAGCTTTTCCTTCTTCAATCCCCAGCAATCTCAACATGGCTTGATTAACTACCGCTAACTTCTGGGCATCATCAGTCAAAGGGACTTGATCAATAGAAGTGGGATCTTTCTCAACTACCCCAGCCGCAGAGGCAATCTCCACCCAACCTAGCTCAGCAAATAGCTCAGAAGTTGCACTCGCTTCTGCTGATCCACTTGATTCAGAATCAATCATCTTTAAGATTTCATCTAGATTAACCTCAGCACTGCCGGTTGCCTCTCCTAGAACTTGACCTTGATTAAATTCTGGTAAATTCTCTACTTCAACTAAATTAGCTGGGAAATAAACACTACGTGTAATCTGCTCTTCTGCCTCGTCTCTCTCTACCAAATAGTAGTTATCACAATCTTGGCAGTCAACCTTACGCCATAGTGGCAACTCCGCCCTAATCCAGTAACCTAACCACTGGTTATTTTCATTCTGTCCCATGTTGCCTCTGCCTTCATCATCTGCATAGGATTCTCCCCAGACTAAATCACCCTCAACTAAATCGCCCCCATTCTCAGATTGGGTAAATAGCCCCAACAAGACCTCACTGTTTTTAGGATGAAGATAGGTCTGCACCCACTTCTCTCCTAAGTGAAACTGAACTTGCTCAATAAAAGCCCCTTCACTTGGCTCTGACAATCCATTATCAAGAATACTGAATCTCTCAATAATTAATCTGTCTTCAGTCAAGTATCCATCAGTAACTAGTTGGTTCGTCCCTACTTTTGATAAAAGATACTCATTTCCAAAACAATCAGGATCTTCTTCAACACAGCTTTCTTTTTCCCAGATTGGGAATGAGTTTTTGACCCAACGGTCATATTGATTTCCATAGGCATCAATCCCAGCCAAAGACGGATCTGCCTCTGGATAAGAATCACCCCAAACCTCAACTGCTTCCTGGTCGCCCACAGTACGTTTGGTGTAGCCAATGATATCTGAATCTTGGCTTGGCTCTTGATAGACTGGCTTCCATACAAGTGGTTCTAGAGAGTAATTTATTTCATAAACTTCTTTTTTCAACTTAGCATCAGTTCTCACTTCAATAGAGTAGCCTGCTACCATCCCTTGTTGATCATGATCTACCAAACTTAAGTCATCACTACTCTCAAACATCTTTCCGTGAATTGTATTTATCGCTGATTGATTCAAAAACTCACTTGTCACCCCATAGGCCACCACATCAGAAACAGAGTTGTTAAAGCTAACTTTAGAAACCAAAGATACCAAAGGCAAGACATGCTCTACATACTCAATCTCTTTGAAGCTGTTCAAAGCAGATTCATTTAAAGACAATGAAGAGGCTTGGCCAATAGCCACATCAGCTTGTTTCATCTCATCAAGACGAGCTACCCTTGAAACAACTAATCGTTGAAATCCATATCCCAAAGAAAGAAGTAGCACAATCGCGCCGATTCCGATGGCCATTCCACCAATCGTAATTATGGTACGAGTTCTTTTAGCCTTTAAATGACGTAAAGCCAAAGTAATCAAAGCTGACGAGCTAATGGTATCTGGTTCAGCCGTATCAAAGAACCCCACAGCTTTCTCATAAAATGATTCTAATTTTTTAAGAGGTGACTTGAACTTTTCTTGAATAAACTTAATCCTTCCCAAAGGGGAAAGAATCTCTATACTCAAGGTAATTAGCAATAAGAATAAGAAAGTACTGAAGAACAAGGTGTTGTCTTTAAGTTTTTTTAAGTCATTAATAGAAAACTTATAGCCCTTAATTATCTGCCAGAGGTTATTTAGTTTATTTTTCATTTTTTTCTTTTTAGTCTTCTTGATTCTCTTGAGCTTTATCCCTCCCTCTTGAGAATCTAACTCCTTAGATGGCTCTTCTTTCTTGTCTTTTTTATCTGAAGGTTTAATTTCATTATGAACTTTTTTTGAGACACTTAAGTTTTTCAATGCTTTGTCACCAGCCTTGTAAACATCTGTCACCTGACCATCCAACATAGAGACTGAACGGGTAGCATAACTCAAGTACTCTAAGTCATGAGTAACCATGATAACGGTTGTACTCTTATCATTAAACTCTTTAAAGAGATTCATAATCTCAGTGCCAGCTTTTGAGTCTAAGTTTCCAGTCGGCTCATCAGCAATAATCACTGCCGGATCTGTAATTAGAGCCCGAGTTAGTGAAATGCGCTGTTGCTGCCCTGAAGACAACTCTGTTGGAATTTGGAGAGCAGCATGTTCCATATCAACCATTTTTAATAATTCCATGGCTCTTTTCTCTGCTTCTGTAGTAGAAACTCCAGATAGAGTCAAAGGAAAACAAATATTCTCAATCACATTCAAAGCCTTTATCCAGTTTGATTGCTGATAAACCATACCGATCTCTTTTTTTCTGATCACAGCCCGCTCATCTTCATTATATTTGTATAAGTCTTTACCAAGGAAACTCACATTTCCTTTTGTGGGTGGTTCAAGACCTAAGATGGTATTTAGAACTGTGCTTTTCCCACATCCTGATGGACCAAATAGAACTAAAAAGTCTCCCTTATAGACCTGGAAGTTTATTCCTTTAAGAATTTCAATCTCTTGCTCACCAACTAAGAATGTTTTATGTACATCCTTGATATCAGTCACAACGCTAGAAGTACTTTTATTAGATTTGCTCATCTACTTCCTGTTCATAATTAATACTCATTTTTGCTGGCCATCGAAGAAAACTATCTTCTTTGTTTCTGATCGAGATAAAGGTTTCTTCCCCAACCGGAAGACCACTTAGAATGACTAGGTGGATATCACCTGGTTCTCCACTTAATTGATCTTGAGTTTGGTCCAAAAACAATTTCTTCTGCCCATACTTAACATACCCTATGGTTGGAGTTGGTGTCTTCCAAAATATCATTGCCTCCTGAGGACTGTTCCAAGTCACATCAAACTTTAAAGCCTGATTCTGCTGATAATTAAAGATCACTAATGAACAGATCAGACCAATCACTAAGGCAATGCTTTGAACTATGACTTGTCTCTTGGTTAGTTTTAACTTTAACTTAATCATCACTCAATTCTCCTTAAGAAACCAAAGACTGAAGACATATTGGTAATTACCAAATCTAGAGCACTCTCTGTAGCTTTAGGGGTTATAACTACTTTATCAACAGATTGAGCTAAGTTACCAGCACTATCTTTAGATAGAGCACGTAAGTGGTAGATCTTTGAAGGAGTCAACTCAGAGATAACTACTAAGTGATGAGTAGATAGGCTTCCATCTTCCTGAGTTTTTTGTGAGTAAGTAGTCCCACTTCCTTCACCATACTCAATCTGAGAAGTCGTTAGCTCATCAGTGTTATAAGAGACAACTAACTGAGCAGTAGCTTCTTCACCAGTCCCAATTATCTCTCCTTCAACCTTGAGATTTGTAATTTGAGGCGGCCTAGTATCAGCAGAAGTAGTAATCTGAATTACTTCTCCCAATGCTTCATTGCCGGCCACATCATTTCCCTTAATCAAAATGCTATAAGTAGTCTCTGGCTCTAAATTAGATAGAATAGCTCGATGCTGACCAGACTTAAGGGCTACATTGACATCATCTAAAGCTCGATGAGCATCATGGGTGGGATAGTAAGTCACAATCGAAGAGATCTCAGTATTGGAATACCAAGAAACAAAGACTGTTGGCTTGGCAGTCCCCTTCACTTGCTGAACATTTATCTTAGAGATCTTTGGTCTAGGCAAAGTTTTAAATGAATGGATCTCACCCTCATACTCTTCATCTTCGATATCAAAAGTATTTATCTTGTAATAGTACTTAGTCCCATCTTTAAGATCACCTATCTCAACTGTGTGTGTGCCCTCAGCCGTCCCAGTAACAATTTCTTTGCTCCCACCAAAGGCAGATGACTCACCATAATAGATTCTGACCTTAGCAGCATTTCTTGAAGTAAATTCTAAGAAAGCAAAGTCTAGACCAACTCCTTTCACCACTGGTTCTTCTGTTGAAGGAGGTGGATCTGTAGTAAACGAATACTCCTCTGATTCACCTGTATTACCATCTTCATCGGTCCACTTAGCAGTAAAGTAATAAGTTGTACCTGGAGAAAGATTTGACATGGTTAACTCGTGATTTGTTACATGCTCAGAGTTAGATACCTCTTCATCAAAGTAATCACCAGAGCCAGGACCATAGGCAAGTTTGGAATCACAAGTACGACTAGTGGACCAAATCACAGTTGCCTTCTTGGTAGTGATGTTTGAAACTGCTGGCTCAGAAACAAGTGGTGCAGCCACAGTATATTTTCCGTCAGGAAGATAATTAACTATGTCAGAAAACTCACCACAGTTATTAGTGTTATCACAAGCCTTAACCTTGTAGTAGTACATCTCTTGATCTAAATTAACGTCAACATAAGAGATACCTCCACTAGTCGCCGCCAATTCAAAACTTTCATTATCAGTTGATCGATAAATCTTATAACTTGATACTCCTGCTCCAGCTTGAGTTGGCTCTTCCCAAGAGATAGCCAATTTCCATGACTCAGTAGATTTAACTGACACATCAGCAATATCAATATTAAGCGGAATTCCTGGAGCGGTGGTATTGGCAGTAAATGCAACTGAAGCATAATCGCCATAATTGATATTTCCCGCTTCATCCATAGTACAGAGATAGAACATGTTTTCCCCTGGTAGAGTGGCAAAAGCCCCAGCTTTCAACTCAGTTAAGCTAGTGGTAGTAGTACTACTTTCTGTAGGTAAAGCATTAATGCTGTAGTAATAAGAGAGATTTGAAGCTGAGCCATAAAATGTTCCTTCAGCTGGCGGATCCCAATCAAAAGCAAATGAGTTTTCAGTACTTACTTCTGGAGTAACTGTTAAGTTCATCGGTGGGGCTGGAGCATTCTCAATATCAGCAAAGAAGTAAGAGACAGTACTGTATTCACTATAGTTACTAGCTTGATCTTTTGATCGAACATAAAAAGTATTGGCACCAGCCTGATAGGCAGGGACTGCTTCAATGCTGTTCTCAGTAATACATTGATCAGCTGCATAGTCACCTTCTGTGGCCCCAGTTTTATAACAATAGCCTGTCACAATCGCACCACTACTACTCGCCTCATCCCAGCTGAAATCAAAACTGTTTGTAGAGGTATAACCAGCTGGATCTGAGACTAAATTCTCAATGCTACTGGGACCTTGAGAATCATACTTATAAATAAAAGGTGACCAGGTTTCACTAGAAACATTGCCAGCATCATCTCGAGTCTTAATACGTAAATAGTAAGTAGTATCGGTAGTCAGCCCACTAGCTGTGTAGTCACTAGTAAGTTGATAAGCTCCGCCCAGCTCAGGATCAACTTCTTCATCTGTGCCAAAGTAAACATAGTACCCTGCTACACCAGATTGACTTGTCCCATCAGAAGCACCATTGGTTTCCTCAGCATCTGGCCAGTCAAAGTATGGAGCTGAGTGAGCGTACCAGGTGTTAGAAACAATCGCATCACTCTGACCATCATCGCTATAAGCTGACAAACCATCGTTGCTTGGGTTTGTTGGAACTGAAGTATCTTGGAAGTAATTAATCGTATAAGAATTCATTGCTGCTGAACGAACTCCATCTGCAGAAGCAAAATTTAATTTTACTTGTAAGTATCTGGCTTCTGGAGAATTAATTTGATAGTAATATGTTGAGCCATCCAGTTTCTCATTTGAAACTGCTGTCCAAGAAGACCAGTCAGAGTTGTCACTACTACTTCTAGTTTGAATTGATAAAGATGCATTGCTATCCAAGCTATAATCGATTGCCAAACTCACCCACTTATAGACACTTACCAGATCATGAGATTGAGTTTCATAACTTCCAGACTCTTCAAATGAGGAGTTATTAGTTTGAGCAACATATGTGTACAATCCATCAGCATGTGTGTTCGATCCAGAACCAGGCATCACAAAAACCTTGCTATCCCCATCACTTTCTCCAGATCCTCCCTCATTAACACTAGCTGGAACTTCATCTAAAGTGCTCCACTCGTCTCCACTAACTGAGTAACGATAAAACTCAGTATCATTTTCACCTCGAGCAACATATAAGTAACCATCTCCTCCATTAGCCATGAAGCCATCATTGTAGATATCGATACTTAAAGGAGACAAACTACTGACCCAGCTGTCTTGAGAGATATCATAACGATACAAAGGATTATTAGCTACATTTTGCCCTCTCATGGTATAGATGTAACCATTGTAGAGGGCTAGCTCTGCCCCATACCCTAGCCCAGCCGGGGCGTTAGCCATCGTATCCCACTTAGAACCACTTGAGCCTTGGGTGTCAAAGCGATAAAGGTTACTTCCGTTACCTCCTCTATTCATATAAATATAACGACTACCGTCATAGACCATTGAGGCACCATAGTTTACATTAGCCGGCATTGGATCATCTACCTCTTCACTCCAAACATCAGTCGTGATGTCATAAACATAGAACTTTTGTACATAGGCTCCTCCCGTGAGGTAGATCTTGTTATTTGTACTGTCATAAACCATAGAGGAGCCGTTATAAACACCAACTGGTGTATTACTTAACTCGGTCAACTCTCCTGTTTGGGAGTTCCATCTCACGAAGTTGTTGGCATAGTAACCTCTAGTTAAATAGAAGTTATTACTATCACCTTTGACAATATCTGCTCCATAATAAACATTTAGCAAACTGCTACTACGAAACTCATTGCCAAACAAACCCCTGGTAGGTGAAAGCCAACTATCTTTAGCGATGTCATATTTATAAAAACTAGTTGAGTTTGCACCTCTGAGAGCATAGAAATTGTCTCCTGCTTTACGAATATTTCCTCCATAATAGAAAGTGGCTGGAGCTGATGAAACTTGAGTCCAAGTCTGGCCACTGACATCATACTTAAAGAGAAGATCTTTGTAATAACCAGGCATGAAATAGATCGAGTTACTCACATCATCAAACTCAATTGATGAACCCAAGTAAGGAAGAGCCGGCAAATCTGTTAAGACAGTCCATTCATTTGTATTAATATCATAGACAGAAAATCCATCTCTATAGTTGCCCTGAGTTGCATAAACAAGTTGATTCTCTTGATCAATAGCTAAGTCTGCAGAGATATAGGCATTGTTATTAACCGCATCATTAGTAGCTCCAAAGTCTACTGTAGATAAAGACTCCCACTCATCACTTTGAGTATCATATCTCCAAAAAGCATCATCATTATTACCTCGCATCACATAGATATACTGTGAGCCGTCATAAACTAATGAACCTCCATAATAAATAGTTAATGGTGCATCAGTTGCATCCTCATCACTCCACTCATCATCTTCAATGTCATAACGCCAGAAACTAGTGTCATTGTTTCCTCTCATGCCATAGAGATATCCTTCTGGACCCTCGATCACTCCTCCACCCATACGTACTGTCTCTGGAGCGGCAGCCTTAGTACTCCAAGTATCAGTAGTAATATCATATTCATAAAAAGTAGTGGAGTTATTGCCCCTGAACACATAGAGCTTATTACTTGATTCCACATAAGCCACATTCTTTGCTCCATACTGCATTGAGCCTGGGGTTAAGCTCAGTCTGTCTTGTAACCAAAAACCAGCTTTACTCTCTAGCTTAATTTGATCTCCACTAACGCTAGTGTCACTAGTTGTTCCTAAAAACTCACTAGTTTCATCGACAGTTAAAGACTGGGCCGGAGAGATACCATTGTACTTATAAGTAAAACCTGTCACCGAGTCACTAATATTTCCAGCAATATCCTTAGTCTTCACAATCAGATAATAAGTCCCGGTAGCACTGATATTTGGTTCATAATCATCATCCGTCTGGTAGATACCATCTGTCTCAGGATCAGCACTCTCATTGGTCCCAAAGTAAACATAGTATCCAGCCACACTTGTCTGACCATCACTATCACCAGTCCAAGTAAAGTATGGTCGGGTATGACGATAGAAAGCACCGCTGGTTAAGTCCTCTCCACCTATCTCCTGAGATGAGCCAGTAAAGGTGTCTGGGTTTACTGGATCAGTTTCATCTCCAACATAATTAATAGAAACAGCTTCTAAAGTAGGCGTATCACCACGATCCGTCGAGGCAGTCAAAGTTGCCTTGACTTGAATATATCGCTGAGCCGAAGAAGCAATGGTGGTTCCACTGACATCCTGCCAATCAGTCCAACTGACATTGTCACTACTGCTTCTGGTTTGAAAAGATATTGATGAGTCATCTGGAGTAGTAGAAGAGCTAGTCAAACTAGTCCAACTGCTAACATAGCTAAGATCTTGAGCTGGAGATATCCAAGTCCCATTGGCCACATAATCATTACTGCCTGGAGTGTAATTTAAAACATCTAACCGACCATTACCTCGAGAAATATAAAAGGAAGAACTTTGGTCATACTCAATCGAAGCCCCAGCATATGGACCCATATCAGTGGCATAGTATCCAGCTAGTGATTCTAATTTTCTCCAAGAATCAGTTGCAATTGTATATTCATAAAAATCAGTCTCGTACCAACCTGCTAAGGCATAGATCTTACCACCTCTAAGACTAATATCTGTTCCTAAGTAAGGAGAAAATGGTGGGTTGGCTAATTCTGTCCAGGTATCTTCAGAAATATCATATTTATATAACCGACTAATCCCATGCCCCGCAGTATAGTAAACATCTGTGCCATCAGAAACCAAACGAGCTCCATACCCAGCTTCTGCATCAGTGGGTAGATCTGCCACAACACCATCATCCCAGCTATCCCCAGAGATACTATAACGCCAAAAGGTTCTAGTCATAGACCCCCTAGTTCCATAGATATAATCCCCACTGCCAGGATAGGTTAACGTCCCTCCATAGCGAACTCCGCTAGGTGGAACAGCCATTGTTGACCAAGAATTACCTCCCGGATCATAACGCCAAAAACTAGTTGTATTACTTCCTCTATAAAAATAAATATAAGAACCAGCAACTACGCCCTTAGTATCATCATTAAACCTATCTGGGGCTGCTGCCATTGTTTCCCAAGAGTTATTAGAAATGTTGTACCGATAGAAAGTGGTTTGATTTGTACCTCTAGGGGTATAAAGATAACCATTGTAATAAACCATGTCAGATCCAGTCGATAATCCTGCTGGAGTATTAACCGTACCTACAAATTCATTATTAGCAATGTCATACTTCCACATCTCATACTGCCCATTACCTCTGAAAACATAGATATATCCATCTCCAGAGTGATAAACTGCCCCTGAGTAGCGAATTGTGGCTGGAGTTGTTGCTAAAGTAGACCAAGTATTGGTAGAAACTGTGTATTTGTAAAAAGAAGTAGTGTTATTACCACGAGTAGCATAGATGTCTGTCCCATCAGTGGTGTAGTTAACATCGTCATACATACTCGCTGGGGTGTTAGCCATCTGCGACCAAGTGTTGGCACTAATGTCATAACGATAAAAATAGCTGGTGTTGTAGCCACGAGGACTGTAAATATAGCCATTTATGTGGACTAGATCAGCTCCACGCCTGGTAGTGCGAGTAATGCCAGCCATCGGACTCCAAGTTCCTTCACTAACATCATATTTATAAAAATCCTGACTATAGTGACCACGCAAAGCAAAAATGTCAGTTCCATCTGTGACTAAGCTTCCTCCCTCATAAACAAGGTCTGGCATGTCAGTTAGATCTTCCCAGGAATCATTAGTAATTGAGTACCGAGCAAAGGCAGTTTGATAACCACCAAAGATCATGTAGACGTAATCACCTAAGACCTCCATGTCAGCACCATAGTAAGTGCCATATGGCATCGAGGTTAACTCTGTCCAACGATCAGTTGCAGGAGAATACTTGGCAAAGTAATTGTCACCATAACCTCTAGAGAAGTAGATATCAGTCCCATCTGAAGCAAAAGCACTCCCTACACTCACAGTTAGATCAGGAGTTTTCCAATTTCTAGCACCCCAAGAACCATCTGATTTCAGCCTGAGGTCACCCTCCTTAGACTCTGTTTCTAGACTTGTCTTCTCCCCTCCATCCCAATCAGATCTAGTGGTAAATGTACTACTCTCAGCAGAAATACTTGAGGGAAAAACAAAAAAGCAGACCACAAAAAGCGCTATCAAAAAAGAACTTTTTTTGCTTGGCTTGGACTCTAGTGATGGCGGCAGGTTTTTATCCATTTTATTTAAACAACAACAAAACAAAACAGGCTTCTCTGCTTTGTTGAGTACAATAATATGTTGTCAAAATTTTAAAGGTCACTCAAGGGTCAAATCGAGTGCCCCAGGCTAAGCAGCTTCATTTTCAACCTCCAGGCTTAACCAGATTAAAAAAATGAATTAGATTGATATAGTAAAAAGAGTACAAAAATTACCCATTATTTTATCTAGATTATTTAGGTCAAAAAGATAAGTAAGGTATCAAAACACAAGGTAATAGATCAATTTTTAAAAGCCTTGCGAATAGTCAGATTCATAAATGTGACTAACCGGAGTTGTCTTTTGAATCTCCATGGTTCCATTATTAGACGGAAAAGCCACTCGAGGCCGAGTTTTCTAAACCAGTAAGGAGCTCTGGGAACTTTCCCCAGTAAATAATCAAAGCTTCCTCCTACAGCCATCGCTAGTCTTACTTTATTCTTACTCAAGAGATCTCTATTCTCCTCAATCCACAACTCTTGATCAGGAGCACCTAAGGCAACGAACACCAGATCTGGTTTGAGCTTGGCAATCTTCTTATTAAGCTTGCTCTTCTCTCCTCTAGTAGGATGCTGAATATCTTCAAAACCTGGGAGCCAGTTTATCTTTGCTCCTTTATAAGCAAAATAGTCCCTAGGGCTATAGCCTCTTCCTCCAATCACCAGTACTTCTAACTGCTGCCTAAGAGCAATTTCTAATAAATCTGCCACTACTTCTACTCCCGCAATACGCTCAGACAATGGTTTTGCTTTACCAAAAAGACTTAAAAACTTAGCTGCCATCACTAATCCCACACCGTCGGGCAGTAACAAATCAGCCTTTTTCAAAGCCGCTTGAAAAGAGCTGTTACCTCGAGTTTGGACTATTTGTTCGGGATTGGGAGTATAAATAACTTTCAAACCAGCAGCCTGCTGAAGCCACTTCTCCAACTCACTTAGCAAAGCAGTCTTTTCACTGCTAAAAATGCTTAAATCAAAAAGAAGGCTTGTGTTATCGGTATTTTTCATTAGTTGCTCCCCATAAAATGCCTTCATGGGAGTGAGTAAAAACCCAAAAAGATTCCTATTAAAATCATAACATTATCTTCAATTTCGTCCAAACCCACCTAGTTCGCTATTTCTTCGGGTGAGCGCTAAAACCCAAACTCAAATTTTACACTTACACCCAACTCAGCCACCCTATGAAAACCCAAAGCTTGGATTAAACAACTAGTTTTAACTAAATAAATAAACTCCTTTTTATATTTTTCGAACACAATTTGACTTGATAAAACATGTGTTTTTAATCAAAAAATCATCTTTAAAGAACAAAGCCATCCCATTGCAATCTACCACCCACATTTCTCCAGCTTTTGCGTATAATAGCCAACGTATGACTTTGACAGAACTAAGAGACCAACATCCACGGTTTATCTATGATTCTTATCGTGCAGAAATTACTGAAGCTGGGTTAAAACTAACTTTCAATTTTAAAGTAGAACCCGGAATTGAGTTTCACCCTACAGTAACCCTAGAAAGCGTCTCTGCTAAACAGTGGGAAGCTATTAACCCAGTCTTAAGGGATACCTGGGTATTTCATCTAGGATTGGCAGAAATACCTAGCTACTGGAAAGCTACTGCTTCTCCAGAGATTATTATTCAGGCTGGATACTTAAATTCAGAACAAATAGCCTGGTGGAATGACTTACTCATCAATGGTATGGGCGAGTATTTCTATGTTAATAAGATCGACTTTACTCAACAAAATTTTGTTAGCTGGAAAGTTGAAGTCCCAGAAAAGAGGCTCCCAGAGGATATCTCCTATCCAAAGATAGAGTCCGATTATCTGGTCCCCATCGGTGGAGGTAAAGATTCAAGCCTAACCCTATGTTTCTTTGATCAGAAACATACCAAGCATGATGCTTTCATGCTCAACCCCACCCCAGCTATGGATCAGATTTCTAAAATAGCTCACCCCAAACGCGTCATCGTATCCAGAAGAGTTATTGACCCTACTCTCTTAGAACTCAATAAAAAAGGCTATTTGAATGGCCACACACCATTTTCAGCTTATCTAGGATTTTTGAGTCGTTTTGCTGGGCTCATCTTTGGCCACCGCAGTGTAGTTATCTCTAATGAACGCAGCTCAAATGAAGGCAATGCCGTCTATCATGGAGTTACTGTGAATCATCAGTACTCCAAGACCTATGAGTTTGAGCAGAAGTTCAACCAATATCTTGAGGATAACTCTCTTGTCCCTGACCAAACAGAACCGGCCTATTTTTCCCTACTTCGCCCTCTTTATGAAATTCAAATCAGTCAGTTTTTCCTTAACTGTCCCCAATTTGATCAATACACTGCTGTTTTCAGAAGTTGTAACCGTGGTCAGAAGACTAACTCTTGGTGCGGAGAGTGTCCTAAGTGTCTATTTGCCTTTGTCAGCTTTTATCCCTTTGTATCCAAAGATGAGATCCTTGATATTTTTGGACAGAATCTCTTTGAAAATGAGGACCTGATAGAAGAGGCCATGGCATTACTTGGAAAATCTGAGGCTAAGCCATTTGAATGCGTCGGAACTCACGAAGAAAGCACAGCTGCCTTTTACCTATCTATTGAAAAAGCTAAAGAAAATCATGATAAACTACCCATACTCTTACAGCTGGTGTGGGATAGAGTTATCAAGCATGAACAAAATTTGGAGAAACGATCCCAGAAGGTTCTGCAAGGATGGAACTCTCAACATCAATTACCCGCTAAGCTGGAGGCGATGATTCAAGATGCAATCAAAAGTTTTAAAACAACTCGCTGAGTATCAAATCATTATTTTTGGCCTCGGCAGAGAGGGCCTCTCCACCTATCGTTTCTTGCGTTCTAGACTTCCTAACAACAACTTTATTCTTATCGATGAAAGACCTCTCCCGGAGCTACATAAAGTCTGGACCGAGCTCATTGAGGAGAACTCACAAACTCAGTTTACTACTTCTCTAACAGAGATCTCTCAAGACGAGCTGAGAAATAGCATGCTCTTCAAAACCCCAGGCATTCCTGTTTCCCATCCTATTGTCCGCAAGATCATCGATGCTGGCTCCCAAGTCAGCTCGAATACTCAACTATTCTTTGACCTAGTCAAAGAACAGAATTCACTTGATAAAAAGTCAGAACTCATCACTATTGGCATTACTGGTACCAAGGGTAAAAGCACTACTACGTCTGTAATTCATCATCTATTAGAGAAAAATAAGTTTGAGTCATATATTGGAGGAAATATTGGCAGAGCAGCCATCGACATCTGGTTAGAGTGGAATAAAAATAAGAATCAGAAACAAAGCTTTTTTGTTCTTGAGTTATCTTGTCATCAGCTCGCTGAACTCAAATCTAGCCCAAATATTGCCGTCATCCAGGATATTGTCTCTGAACATCTCGATTACTATGATGACTTTGAACAATACTTCCAGGCTAAAACTCAAATCGCACGTTTTCAAACAAAAAAAGACACCATTATCGTTAACAAAGACTCAGATACCGCTCCCAAACTAGCCAAACTTAGCCAAGCCTCTCCAATCAATTACTCGCTTAAAGACAAAGAACTAATAAAGATTGCTAAAAATACCAAGCTCTTGGGTGAGCACAATCTTTATAACGTCATGCCTGCCATCATCATCGGCCAAAAACTAGATTTGAGTGATGAAAAAATTACCAAAGCGGTTAAGTCATTTAAGTCTCTAGCTCATAGGTTGGAATTTGTTGCCGAAATCAACGGAGCCAAGTACTACAATGACTCGATCTCGACTGTTCCTGAAGCAACTCTTGCAGCTCTACACACCTTCAAGGATGAACCAGTCATCCTTATTGCCGGTGGCTATGAAAGACAACAAGAGTATAAAGAGCTAGCTAAAGAAATAATCGATCAAAATGTCAAAGCTCTTTCTCTTCTACCTCCTACCGGAGGTAGATTGCTAGCTGAGATAAACCTACTCAACCCCAGCAATGAACTCCGTGCCTCGATTGAAGAATTCTCTGATATACAAGAAGCTGTCTATCATGCCTATAGACATGCAGAAAAAGGGGATGTGATTCTTCTTTCCCCTGGAGCTGCCAGCTTCAACAACTTTGAAGATTATGTTGACCGTGGAAATCAATTTAAAGAAGCAGTGGAACGCCTTAAAGGCTAAATGGTTCTAGAGCAGTCTTAAACTTCTCAACCCTAGCATCAGTCACTATATCCATTCGAATGGCATACACCATCTTCCATAACATGGTCCGAAGTGTATATAGATCCCATTTTTCTTGAAAATTACTCGGAAGATCTCTCACTGATTGAAAGCCAGCTAATAACCTTTCCTTTCGAGGAAAATGTGTTCTCCAAGTTGGACAGGAGGCTAGGTCCAGAACTGGATCCCCTACTACACAAGCTTCCCAATCAAACAAAGCAGTGATTCTATTATCCATAAACATGATGTTGTGATCGGCTAAGTCATGATGAACTAAAGATCCTTTTTCTAAATTCACAATTTCTTGATGGTCTGCAAAGATTTTTATTACTTGATCAGTTTGATCTTTAGAGAGGATGTTTGCTGTTCTTAAGTAATCAAGGTCGCTCTCCAAGCAAGTCACAAGATAATCATAGAAAGTGTCTTTTGTGCCTTGAAGAACTCCATTCTCTATAGCCTGTTCATCAAATTTTCCAAATTTATCATATGTCAGCTCACTCAGTTGACCAATCATTACCCCTAGCTCATAACTCATCTGGTCATATTCCTCTTTGGTACTACTGAAATGGTCTTCCAAGTCATTGCCGAGAATCTTCTCTTGAATCTGATAATCAAAAGGATAATCTTTTCGGCTAATGTCGACATGCAGAACCCGATTGGTTGGCACTCCAGTTTCAGCTACCTGGTCGGTAACTAGCTTCTCAACCAGCATCACTCTCTCGGGAGATGGATTTTTTCCTAAATTAGCCCTGAAAACTAACTCTTTGTCTCTCTCCTGTGTTTGGACGTAATAGATTACGTGGGATGATCCCCACGACTCTGATTGACGAATACTCTTAACTGTTAGGTTGAGATCTTTTTTGAAGATGGGAGTAATTACCCCTTCATCAAAGTCTTCATATCTCGTTTTAAAGGAGTCAATCTCCTCTTGAGACCGATGTGCGACAGCATAATATATATCATTCATAATTTAAGAAAAAATAATTGATATTAATCCCACAAACATCAAGATTATCCCAAAAACTTTGTTCTTTGATAACTCTTCTTTAAAGAAAAACTTCCCAGCAATGGAACTAAAAACCATGTTTGTTCTTTTGATCGAGATTACATAGGGAGTAAAGCCTTGAGCCAAGGCAGCATACATCGCTAAGTTTGATAAGGTTACTCCTCCTCCAAGCATGCTCAAGTCTAAAATGTTATCTTTAACCTTCTTAAAGGTTGAAGCTAGTTTAAACTTTTCTCTCCAAGCGATAATAAGAAACATCGTTACCGAGCCAATTAAGACCCCAGTGAAAGCGGAAAAAATAGGTGATCCTGAGTTCACTACAAGTAATTTGGAAAGGTTTGCTCCAATACTCCACACCACAGTTGTTCCTAACATAGCCAGAGAGCCTGGCTCATCTTTGATCTTTGTGAAAGGAGTAAATAAACCTTTTTTCATCACTTCTCTATCAAGTCTCAAACTATACAAACCAATCACTACTAAAGTTATACCCACCCAACCCAACCAGTTGGGAAATTTACCTTCAGAGAAAACTGCCAATAAAGCAGTGAAAATTGGGGTAAAAGCTAATAACGGTACCACTAATGAAATTGGTGACAGCTTCACCGCTCGCATATAAAGGATATTCCCTAAAGGGATAGTAATCATCCCTCCAATCACCGCTATCCAAAACTGAGGCTTGATATCGGGTATTCCTGTGAAAATTACAAATGGAATCATGATCAGCAAACCAAAGAACTGAATTCCAAAAGTCATCAAGTACTCATCAACATTTTTGGAAGCCTTCTTACCAACTACGTCCCTAACGGTTTGGAGAATAGCAGTCAGAAATGAATAAAAAACCCACATTGCGCTAAACTCTCTTTTCTACTTTGGCTACAATCGCCATGTGGTCACTTAAACCATCAATAACTTTAACTTCACTCAATTCATACCCTGGCTGACTAAACATTCCATCCACTACATAATTCAGCTCTCCTGCATAGTGAAATCTCTTGTCTAAAGTCGTAGTTGTTTCTAGAGGAATATTATCTCGATAGTTTTGGGCTAAACGAGTAAAAATTTCTCCTCCTCTAGGAGCATTAAAGTCACCACACAAAATATGAGGAGAGAGTCTCTTAGTAATTTCAAATAATTTCTCTAGGTGTTGGTGCTGATACTCAGTTGGTTGACCTTTGGGGGACCAAACAAAATGAGTGTTCACAATCATATAATCTTCTTCTCCATCTGAAACTTCAGTCCAGATCACCGCTCGGCTGATTGCGTTAGGATCATCATTATCTAAAAAAGTGGGAGTTTGGCCATCATTTCCTTTATAAAACGCATGGCCCACATCTCCTGTTGGAAGCCTACTTCCTACGTATATTCCCCATAACCCCAAGGGCTTTGGCGTGTGTTTAGTAACTTTATCAACATTAGCCAGAGGTACAAATCGACCCTTCATCCTCAATGTTTCCTCAATCTCTTCTACAGCAACAGCAAAAACCTCCTGCAAACAAACCACATCAGGTTGTTGTTTTTTTAAGAAAGGCAAAACTCTCCTATGGAGGTGTTTACTACCTTCAATATTTAAAGAAATTAATTTCATCTCAAAGATTCCTGATAACCAAAGCTTTGTTTAAAGTCATCCAAATTTTCTAGTGCAGTTTTAATACCTTCAACAACAGCTAATCCTGGATTCTCTACCACTGCAGTAGGCAATTTTAACTGAGTAGCTAGCCAAGCATCCAATCCCATTAGCTGAGCAAAATCACCAGATAATAACATGCCTTTATCTAAGATGTCTGCTGTTAGTTCTGGATAGATCTCAGTTAAAAGTGATTCCACTAGTTTCCCATAACCACTTGCCAGTTGGCTAGTCACTGCAAATAGATCTGCGACTTTCAGCTCAATCTCTTGAGGAGATCCCGTGCTCATTTTTCCAACAACCTTAATGGTTTGCTTTGATTTAGCTAGCAAAGGCATCTTTTGTTTAATTTGACGAACTGTTTCAATTGCTAGTTTTGATTTATATTGCTGAGAAATCTCTTTTTGTAAAACCTGATCCAAGTGATTTCCAGCTAACTCAGAGCTCTTATAATTAACAATACTTCCCAAAGAGATCACACCTGCCTCTACTACTCCCGCACCTAAATGGAAAACAAGTGTTCCTGATGCATCAGCAATGGGAACTCCAGCTCCAATTGCAGCTGCCAATGGTTGAGCGATGGTATAAACCTCACGAGCTCCCAATTGATAAAAGGTTTTAATCACTGCTTGTCTGCTTGCTTGGGTACAACTAGCAGGCACACTTACCATCACTACTGGGCTTAACAGGTACCTCATTCCCAAGACTTGCTGCAACCATACTTGAAGCATCGCCTTAACAGCGCTGGCATCATAGATCTTTCCATTTTGGAGTGGGTAATGGACTTTAATCTGAGATTTGACTCGACCTTCCATCTCAGCTGCATCCTCACCAATCGCAATCACTTTTTTTGTCTGTGTATCAGTTGCAATGATGGTTGGCTGATCTATCATTACACCCTTACCTTGAAACCAAATTCTGGTTCGACTTGTTCCAAGATCAACTCCAATTACTGGGGTCATAGATGGTAAAAATTTCCAACTCATTACCAGATAATTATAACCCCAAACATCAGGTCAAGTGAGGTATAATAAGGACCATGAAATTTAAGCTCAAAATAAACCAATCCAGCTTCAGGCTGATCTATACAATCATGTCAGCTATCTTCATTGTGATTGGAGCTTTTATTGCAGTTGGCTATGCTAAGGGCAATTATCGTTTCACTCAAGATGGCCTTGTTAAAGAAACAGGCTTGCTGAGTGCAAACTCTGCTCCAACTGGAGCTCAAGTTTTGATCGATGATAAGCTAATTACTGCCACTGACGACACCATTTATTTAGAGCCAGGCACATATCAGATCAAGATTGTTAAAGATGGCTACAATCCATGGGAAAAAACCATGGCAGTTGAGAAAGAGTTGGTAGCTCAGACCAATGCACTTCTCTTTCCCATTGCTCCTAGCTTGACCCCTCTTACATTTACCGGGGCTCAAAATGTTTCTCCTTCACCAGATGGACAGAAAGTTATTTACTATACGGCTGATGCTTCAACTACCTCTAAAAATGGGCTTTATGTCCTAGAGCTAGGTGGAAATTTGTTACCCCTACAAAGAAATGCTCGTCATTTGGCAGAAGATGTTCCGAGTTGGGATCTTGATCAAGCTGAGTTTATTTGGTCTGCAGATAACTCCCAGGTTATGGTAATTGCTAGCGGTCATTATGTATTGGTAGACGTAAACAAAAAACAAAGTTTACGTACCTTACCTGATGTGGGAATTAAAAGAAAACAAATTCTCAGTCAATGGGAAGAAGAGATATATCTAAGAGAGCGACAGTTCTTAGCTAAGTTTCCTGAAGAAATCATTCAACAGGCTACAACCTCAGCCAAGAATGTCTATCTCTCTCCAGACAGAAAGAAGCTACTCTATACCGCACAAGTAGACTCAACTCTACCTGAAGGAATCATTCCCCCTGTTTTAGCTACCAACACTCAACCAGAAGAAAGAGATCTCCAAGCTGGCGGAATTTATATCTATGACAGTGAAGAAGATAAAAACTTCCGAATTGGAACAGAGGCAAATGAAGACCAAGCTAGCAAAAAGCTACTAAGCACTGATCTTTTCAGCTCTCATCCAATCAGTCTTGATTCTTCACCTAGTGCTTTCATCAATCTACAGGCTACTCAGTCAGCTCAAACAGCCCAAAATTTCCGTGATTATCATGTCTCTCTCTATGCTGACTCATTTCAGTGGTTTCCAGACTCAAATCACGTCATTCACGCGGCCGGAGACAGCATTAGTATCATGGAGTATGACGGTACAAATAAGACGAATATCTATTCGGGACAATTCTCAGAAGATTTTGTTTTTCCATGGCCTGGAGGTGAAAAGATTATGGTCTTAACTGCCTTCAGCCCTGACTCACCTCAAAACCTTTACGCAGTAGAGCTTAACTAAGTAATTAATTATTCCGCTTGATGAAACTCCGAAGTTGGACCTTGATCAAGCTCCCAATAGGATTGATCTTCAGTTGGATCAGCAATCTCAACTAAGCCCTTCTCCACATGCTTGTCCAAGAGAGACTTCCCAGAAAACTGGACCAGTCCTAGTGGAGATACTTTAACTGGAGCACGTTGCTCAGTATAGAAGTACACTTCAGCAAAAGAAGGTAAATAAGTATAAATTGGAGTCTCCTCACTTGGTACATTCTCCGAAGAAAATGCCTCACCCAGCTCTTCTCTCATGCTACGTGGAAAACGTGCAAAGATGCGATAGTCAGTGCGGATATAAAACACCAATAACAAGGCACCCAAAGCATAGAGAACCTCTTTTCTGACTGAGCTCAATCCCCAAGTAATAATTAAGATGATCGGCACACTAGTAAAAACTAGGTAGCGATAAAAGAACACTGGAGTCAGAAATGACAACAGAGTTGGAATTAATACTGGCACCACTAACCAGCTCCATAGATAGAGATAAGCCTTAGGAAACTTACGCTTATTCTTCAACCACACTAAGACTGGACTGATTAATAAGGCCGCAAACATCACTTTAGCTAATGGTGTTTGCCATGGAGTCACAATATCTCCAGCTGTGATTCTCATGAAATACTCAGCATGAGTGCGCTTATTCATTCCCCCGATCCAGTAGTCACCTGCCACTGTTTGCACCTGACTAAATAGAGTTGGCACCCATGGCATTTGAGCTAAGAAAATAAATAAATAGCTCAAGAAAACCTGCTTAAACTGACGACGATCAGATAATAACCAGAAGACACCATGAGAAGCTAAGATAAACCACATGTAGTAGTGGGTATAAACTCCAAAACCTCCGATAATGGCATAGAGAATCCAAGCTCGAATAGTTTCTTTAGTTGGCTTCTTTCTATTTTTAGCCAGATTAACTGCCTTCCAGAAAACCAATGTGCTCATGACTGACATGAATGTCAGAAAAGCATAGGAGCGAGCTTCGAAAGCATAGATAAATAAGATCGGGCTAAATCCAATCAGAGTTGTACTCACCCAAGCTACAGTTTTATTAGTGATTTTCTTAGCAAAGAAGTACAGGGGAATTAAAGTCAAAATAAAGAAGAATGTTGAAAGAGCTCTAATCCACTCACTCTCTCCAAATATCCTCATAAACCCGTGAACTAACAAGTAATACAACGGTGGGTGAAAATCTTGACCAGTGACTTGAATAATTTCTGGAATAGACAGGCGGGAGATGACAGCTGTCCAGGCCTCATCACCCCAAAATCCACGCGTAATATAGTTTTGAAGGAGCAGGTTTTTTAACATAATACCCAGTATATAATATGGTCTACTTTAAAAAATAGAGTAAAAATTTATTGACCACGGAGAGTGGCGCAGATGGCTAGCGCGCGCGGTTCGGGATCGCGAGGTCGCCGGTTCAAGTCCGGCCTCTCCGACAGAACTTTCGACTTGAGATAAATCCACACAATTCTGAAGGCTAGAGCTTAAACTTGTTTGATATAATCAGCGAGTGATCTCAATTTACTTAACCCTACTTTCAGTCTTTTTGTACTCTTCAGCATCAATAATCCGTAAAAAGATATCCGCTGTTGATGACAATTTAAATTATATCTATAGTGTTCTTTTTCAACTAACAGGAGGGGTTGCCGTTATCTTCTTCTCTCTACTCCTTGGTTTTGGAAATGAATACAACAACTACTTTTCAACACTCAATATATATTTAGTTTTCAAAATAGTAATTGGATCTATCCTGTGGTTTGCTGCTACATTTGCAGCTTTCAAGGCTCTGAATCTCGTCACTGCTTCAAAATACTCTATCATTGAGACGCTTTCCCCCTTGGTATCAATCGCTTCTGCCCTATTATTTCTAGGAGAAAGCTTCAGCCAACACCAACTAATTGGAACAGTACTCATCTTAGTCAGTGTTTTCTTCGTGGTTTACGATAAAGAAACTAAGCTTACACATTTCTCAAAAGGAGAAATGATTGCCTTACTTTCAGCCGTCCTTTCTGGATTAGCACTAGTAAATGATAAAGGCATTTACCAATCCCTCCCACTCTCACCAACGTTAGCAATATTATTCATACTACCTGGTGTTCTCGCTATACTGGCAAGGCCAGCTGAGCTAAAGAAAATAAAAATTGTAAGTAAGAATAAAAACATCATTAAACAACTTTTTATTATGAGTACTATTTGGGCAGTGTCTGCAATCTCATACTACAAGGCAATTGTCCTCTCTGACTCACTCTCATTGGTTGTTTCTGTTGGCCAGCTATCTACAGTGCTCACTGTTATATTTGGATTTATTTTTCTCAAAGAATTTAGAAATTGGCAGATTAAAATTGTTGCTTCAGTTGTTAGTGTAATAGGACTCATTTTTATGAGTATTTAATGAAAATAGGTCCTAATTTGACACAACACAGTTGAGATGTCCGTCCCCATAGTTCAAGGGATAGAACAAGGGTTTCCTAAACCCTAGATCCAAGTTCGAGTCTTGGTGGGGACACTTTAATAATTAATTAAGCTAAGCCTATTTAGACCCACGCTCATAGTCAGCATAGATGATCTGCTCCATGGTGTGCTCATAGTCAAAAAGCTCATCCTTACTAAACACAATCTTGATTTCACGCTCAGCATCTTCATCATTAGCAGAAGCATGAATCAGGTTGAACTGTTGACTCATTCCAAAGTCGCCACGGATAGAACCACCTTCAGCCTCGCGACCTAAAGTAGTTCCAACTAACTTACGCACCACCGGAACAGCATCAACACCTTCCCAGGCCATAGCTACAATTGGCATTGAGCCCATGAAAGATTTAAGATCATCAAAGAAACTCTTGTCTTTGTGCTCAGCATACCAGTCACTCAACATCTCATCAGTCATGTGGACCATCTTGATCCCAGCTAGCTTGAGACCTTTGCGCTCAAAGCGACTGATAATTTCCCCGATTAGCCCTCGTTGAAGACCATCAGGCTTGACTAAAACAGCAGTACTTGTCCAGTTCATATATTTCCTTTCACTTATTTATTAAATTTATTTTACCTTAAATATTTTTTAAATTTAGCCTCATCCGCAAACGGACCAATTAGAGACAATCTCAACTGTCCTGGTTGGATAATTTTTTTAACCACCTGCTCAATATCATCCAAACTCACAGCTCTTAGTTTTTCCAAAACCTCATCCATAGTCTCTATCTCTCCCATCAACAACTGCTTCATGCCATAGTACTGTGCTAGCATCAGCGGATTCTCATAACTCAAGGCCATTTTGCCCGCAGCATACTCTTTAGCTCTGGAAAGCTCGCCTGCTGTGAGTGGTTCTTCACCAGCTGCCAATTTAGTAAATTCTTGAATAGTCACCTCTAAAGCTTCTTCAACTCTCTTTGGATCAGCTCCCACAGCTGCCCCAAACAAGCCAGTATCATGATAGGAATCAACTTCTGAGCGAACATAATAAGCCAGTCCCCGCTTCTCTCTAACTTCAGTGAATAAGCGAGAGCTCATGCTGGCACCTAAAACGATATTCAAGAGTGAGAGAGCATAACGATCTTTGCTAAATCTATCTAACCCTGGCCAACCCAAGATAAAGTGAGCCTGTTCAGTTTTCTTATTTTCTAGATGAAAGAAATTATCAGCATAAGGATCAGCGGTTAAATCTTTAATCACCTTTACTTTTTCAGCTCCTCGCTCTGCAGTTTGCAGATCTTGCTTACTAAAAGCTTGCTCAGCTTGTTTTAGAATCTCATCTGAGCCAACTATCTCCTCATCTCCGGCAATAACTAACAATAGATTGGGCAAGCCATACCATTTCCTCAAAAACCCCTGAAAATCAGCGCTGGTCAAAGAAGAAACCGTTTGTTCTGAACCAATAATGTCATGCCCCAAACCACTCCCAGCAAAAGCCATCCGATCAAATAGATTCCCCACATGCTGAGCAGGGGTGTCTTCATACATATGAATCTCTTCGATGATAACTCCTTTTTCTCGATCAATATCCTCTTGCCTTAGTTTAGGAGTTAATAACATATCAGAGACAACGTCTAAAGCTAGCTCTACATGTCTAGAGGCGGCTTTGACATAGTAACCGGTGTACTCTTTGCTAGTAAAAGCATTGAAGTCTGCACCTACTCCATCAATAGTCGCTGCTAAGGCTTGGGCTGTGGGATAGTTTTGACTCCCTTTGAAGACCATGTGCTCAAAAAAGTGAGCAATTCCATATTGTTGAGGAACTTCATATCTAGAGCCAGTGTTGGCTAACACTAGAACTGTAACTGACTCCACCCCTGACATGGGAATTCTTAAAATAGGTAAATCATTAGCTAAAGTTTCCAAATTATGTTGAGGCATATCTAGGCTTTGTATTGTAACAGAAGAACTAAACTTCCTGACGAATCATTTGTGATCGTAGCATTTTTTCAGGTAAGTTTTTGATAAAATCTGGGCGATAAATAAAGGTTTCTGTTGGTTGCGAGTCATTATCTACTCCAGCATTAAAATCTCGATTCAAGTTGACCCCAGACCAACCCACAAAAGTCCCCTCACCAATAAACTTTTTGTCCAACCCTCCATTACTCAAAATATTAATGTTCCCATCAGCTACGTAGATACCCTCAATATTTCCAGTGGTATTGGTTAAGGTACTGTGCCCCACATTCTCATCAATGTTGATGTCACCAGAGACAATAAAGGCCAGGAAGCCTCCTTCATCAACTGTGATCAATTCTCCTACAGTTCCTGGGTCTTCAATCGATAGATCACCATCAACAATAATTACAAAGCTCTCTCCACTGGCAACACTCCATGGGCTTTGGACTGTTAAATCTCCATCTCTGAAGTAATAATCCCAGATCTCAGTTGGTTTCTGAGCATCATAAAAAGAATCAAAGAATTGATCTACTGGTGAGAGTCCTAAGCTATATTGTTTATGAAAAAAAGAATAAGTTTCCCGCAAGCGGGTATTCTTTGTCCCTTGAGCAAAGGTGTTAGGATCACGGTAAGTCAGCCAGCCATCAGCAGAGATGTCTCCTCCACCTGTAAACAAAAAACCATCGCTATTAATGTTTGAGTCTCTATCAACAGAAGATACAAAAGGAAAACATGCTGGCTCTATACAAGTCATTATGCTGGGGATCTCTGAGCTAATCGCATCTGATGTCTCTGCAGCTGCAAAAAGATGACCTCCCCACACTTGCCACCATGGTTCATGGTCAGAACAGACTCCACAGTCAAGCTCACAGGTCTCACAGTTTTCAAAACCATTACATGAACCATCACCGCAAGATGGTGATTCCTCTCCCAAGACAGCGCATTTTCCATAGCCCTCATCACACTCCACAGAGATATCACTTGCTACTTCTGGAGACAGAAGTGGGGCTGGAATAACAAAAATACTAAGGCTGATAAAGCTAATCAAAAACAGAGTCACAAGTAGGAAGTTTGAGACCGATCGCATAGGCTTATTTTAAAAATCTTAACTTAGTTAGTTTCTTGCCAAATCATTTGAGAACGCTTCATTTTTTCAGGAGTGTTCTTTACTAGATCAGGACGATAGACAAACATCTCAGTAGGATAGAGCTCATTGCTGGCACTCTCATCAAAGTCACGTAACATATCAACACCATTCCAGCCAACAAAAGTTCCCTCCCCAACAAATCTGTTATCCAAAGCGCCATTGGTATTTATCGTTAAGTTCCCGTCAGCGATATAAACTCCCTCTAAATTTCCTGTCAAGTTTGTAAGAGTACTATGACCAACGCTATCAGCAATATTGATATCACCAGAGACAATAAAGGCCAAGAATCCTCCTTCATCAACTGTGATCAACTCTCCTACAGCTCCTGGATCTTCAATCGTTAAATCACCATCAATAAAGACCACGAAGCTTTCTCCAGTTGTCACACTCCAGGGACTTTGAATAGTCATGTCTCCAGAATGAAAATAGGCATCCTTAGTTGTGCCAGGTTTCAAGGCATCACCTTCACTCCCGACATAGTCATCTTCAGGTGAAAGACCTAAGCTGTATTGACTGTAGAAGAAAGAATAGGTTTCTCGCAAACGAGTCTTAGTGGTGTCAGAGGCATAGATATCATCACCACGCACTCCAACTCGACCATTTGCAGACACCTCTCCTCCAGAGATGATAGGAATTCCATCACTATCTGGGGTGTTAGCCATGTCTGTAGCAGATAAATAGGGATAGCAGTTGGGCTCAATGCAGGTTGTTTCGTCTGGCACTTCTGAGCTTATGGCGTAACCATAGCTAGCCTCAGATGCAAGGGTTCCTCCTCTAACTTGCCACCAAGCAAAAGTAGCTGGGCAAGCACCACAGTCAGAGACACAGTCTGCACAGGTTTCAAAACCATTGCATGAACCATCACCACAAGTTGGACAAGCACCACAGTCTAAGAAACAAGAATTACATGACTCATCAATATCACAAGTTCCATCTCCACAGTATGGCCCAGGAGGACAAGCACCACAGTCACTCACACAAGATTCACAGGTCTCACCATAATTACAACTTCCATCTCCACAGCAAACATTACAATCCCCCGGACAATTGAAGCAATCTTCTCCCCCATTACAAGTTCCATCTCCACAGTATGGGTCTGGATCAGGAGGATCACTGGGATCAGGAGAAGGAGTGCCCCCACCAGGAGTTGGAGTAGGATCAACTGTTCCGATCGGACAACACTGACCATCTCTATTACAAACATATGATCCGGGGTTGCACTCTAAAGAAACACATTGTGAAGACTCACACCAGCAGATAGAATGCCAGCCTGGGTAATCAGATTTACCCGGTTCCTCATACCAAACGTTATCACATTTCCAGTCATCACATACACAATCTGCTAAGGCATTTACTTCAGGGTATGAGTTACTGATCTGCAAACCAACAAAGACACTTACCAGGAAGAAGATGATAAAAAAGAGTTGGTTTAGTTTTCGCATATATAATCCATTGGTAGTGGTAAAAATAAGGGATGACTATAAGCCCTTATCTCTCTTATATGAGCTTGCTCATTTTCTGCAGAATCATCAAGACTCAGCTGTACAAAACTACCTCGCCCAACAAAAGAGTTCCATTCGTCCAAATCATTAGCGAGTATTTTGCTATCACTTCCGATATCAAAACCTTCACCTGAAGATTTGCCCATAACACTACATATATCATAATAAAAATAAGTGGTGTGTTTATCAACCCAGAAACTCTTTAGCTTGTTGTTACTCCAGAGGTATATCTTTGAATTATTACTCTTAACAATCATTGCTAACGTACCAGCAACGACTTTATCTGACTTCCCCTCAGCATAGAACTCTTGGGTAGCATTCTCTTTGTACCTACTACCCAAACCACGGATAGCATTCACTATTAGAAAATAATGACCTAATCCAGTGAACCAAATTAAAAAAACAACTAACAGGAAGAAAGAAAACAGGGCAGCCAGAACTCGTTTAAAGGTCACACTTTAATTAAAGCATATTCAAGCTGATTAATCTATCAAGCAGAATGACTCAAACTACTTCAATATGTTTGCTCGAGCCTGTTTAGTATTGAACAATACCCCAGGTTTACAAACACCGAGTAAGCTATTTTTGTCCAAAGCTTTTTGGAACAATCCCTCGAGCCTATCTCGCCCACCGAAGTTCTCCCATGACTGCTCAACTAAGGCATCTCCCTCAGGATCTGTGGAGACTGGGGTTGAATTCATATCGGCTGTGTAGACATCATCAGAAGGGATATTCTCAGGAGTGATATCTGTACGGTATCTAATAACAGTGATCATTGGTTCTACATCTGTTACTACTAGATTCCCACCTTGCTCTTCTACTACAGGGAAAAATACTGGCAAAACTTCGTATTGATTTCCCTCATATGTGGTATATCCAAGAGCAGTCATTCTCTCAAAAGGAGCTGTCCTTGGGTCTTTAAAGTTTGGAGCTTCATTGGGGTTATATATTAAGACTGTAACTCCATGAAGATTGATTGGCCATAATTCTAGATCCAACTTCATCTCATTAACTCTCTCCTGAAAACCAGCGACAAGAGTTGGAGCAACTGATAATTTCAGCCAGTTCCAAACCTCACCACTTAACAAATCTTCTGGAGGGAAGAAACACTCATTTAATCGTGCATACTCAGTTACTAATGGATACTCCTTAGCCGGCACCTCTGTTTCAGTAGCGGTTGGAGTAAAAGTAGGGACTGGAGTTTCAGTTATTGTTGCAACTATTACCTCCGTAGGAATACCTGCCTCAGTAGCCGTCTTTGTCACAGTGGGAATAAACTCGGCAGTAGCAGTCTCAGGAGGTATTTCTCCATTCTCAATTCTCTTCTTAAAAGACTTCTCTATCCCTCCCCAGATTTCTAGCATTGCTTCCTTGAAGGATCCCTTTTCTATCAAACCAATTACGATCGGAGGAATAGCAATAGCACCCAAAATACCCAGTGCAGCTTTAAGAAAATCGCGTCGAGAAAGACCACCTGGTCTTTCAGCTTGTTGTTCTGCTTTCATTTTAACCTCTTTTCTAAATATGTCTTATGACACATTTAATATATCATATATTTATATACTATCGGACTTCACTTGATAAAAAAGCTACTTGACATGGTCCTGGAAAATTCAAATTTGAGAAAAAAACACTATTCGGCAGCTGTCCTTGTGAGGATGAGTCCGTTGAAAAATGCAAACTTGATAAAGTTTGAACAAACATCAAAAAAATATTATACGACACTTTCCCCTATTTGTCACTAGGCTAAGCCACCGTAATTATGAGACAGGAATAAGTGTTGTTTTTAGATTTAATTTATCTTTGTGTATTTAAAAGTAAAACAATATATTTAAATGATGAGCAACAAATCAAACTACATCTTCTTTAAGGTCTCAATTCCTAAAATATCTAAGCCTTGATCTAAAACCGTGGCCACAGCCTGAGTTAGGTGCAATCTTAAAGCCCTTAAGTCCTCATCCTTGGCACCTAGGATCTGGTGCTGATTATAGAAACTGTTAAACAAAGCTGAGAGCTCAAAGAGATAAGTACAAAGATGGTGAGGCGCTAGCTCTTGAGCTGATTTCTCGACGACTTCCCCGAACCTCATTAAGGTTCTTAAAATCTGGTTTTCTAATTTATTTAGCTCAACTACTGGTAAATCTCCTGAAGATCTGAAATCAGCTTTGTCTAGTACGCTCTGACAACGAGTAAAGGTGTACTGCACATACGGACCTGAGTTGCCATCTAATCTAATAATTTCATCCCAGTCAAAAACCACATTTAACTCAGCCTTACGTTTGAGATCATTCCATTTCAATGCCCCAATGGCAATCTTCCATAGTCCTTTCTCATCTAGTCTTTCCTCTGCAATCCGGGCAACCCGATCATAGGCTTCTTGAAGCACATCCTCTAGCCAAATAACATTGCCTTTTCTGGTAGACATTTTTTTATCTTCAAACCTAAACATGCCATGCTTAACATGGACTCTTTGTTCCGGCTGATACCAGCCTAGAATCTGCTCCATCTCAAAGAGCTGCTTAAAGTAAAGTTCTTGTTCAGCTCCTACTTCATTGATGATTAAGTCTGGTTGATAAGTATCTAGACGATATTTATCAGTTGCTAAGTCTCGAGTGTGATAGAGAGTGGCCCCGTCCTGTTTAAGAATCATGGCCGGTGGATATTTATCCTCCTCAAAAAAGAATAGCTTAGCCCCATTATTACCCTCTTTAATCAAACCATCTTCCTCTAACTTCTCAATAATTGGCGCCATTTTATCTTCAAAGAATGACTCTCCTAGACCTTTACCATCATTAAACTCAGAGCTAAAACTAATCCCTAACCGCTGATAGATAACTGAGAACTCTTTCCATGACCAATCAATACATCGCTGCCATAAACGCCTGGCCTCTTCATCTCCATCTTCTAGTTTTTTAAACCATTCCCGACCTTTTTCCTCAAGAGAAGAGTCTTGTTCTGCTTCCTGATGGAACTTAACATACAGCTCTACCAACTCTTTTACTGGTCGCTCAGATTCCTCAATTTTTGTTTCATCACCCCATGTTTTAATGGCATAGATCTGTTTTCCAAACTGAGTCCCCCAGTCACCTAGGTGGTTATCACGCATTACTTCTCCACCAGTTGCTACCAGCAGGTTAGCAACAGTATTGCCGATGATAGTAGAACGCAGATGACCGATTGTAAAAGGTTTAGCAATATTGGGTGATGAATACTCTACGATCACCTTTTTCCCCGAGTTCATTTGGGATACTAATTGTTCACTTTTTGTAAGTATTTGCTCAAGCTCTTCAAGTAGGAAGTGTTCAGAAAGGGTAAAATTGATAAAGCCAGGACCAGCCACACTTACTTCACTGACCAGCTCACTTGGAAGTTGAACCATAGAAACTAATTTTTCAGCCAGTTGTCGTGGGTTGTTAAACTCAGCTTTTTGCTCATCATCTAGTTGTCCAAAAATGACTAACGCAACGTTGGTGGCATAGTCTCCATGAGTTAAGTCTGCGGGATGTTCTAGGTGAATCTCAACCACTGGCAGCTCTGCTTTTTTTAGAGCTTTTTCTAACTGGTTTTTTATTTGTATAGTGACTGACATGAGCTATCTCAATTTCTTTCTCCCTAAATTATATAACAAGGTCAGCCTTGATTTTTGATGAAAATTTGCCTAAAAACTATCGGATTCTGAATAGCTTAAAGCCCATGCTCATTATGAGTAATGATTTTACTCATTGATGAAGATTTCATGTTAAGCAAAAGCATTACTTTCTCAAGATTATTTGTACTCAAAAACCATATTTTTGAGAAACCATATTCGGGTTATCTTCTCTGGTAAATTAGATGAGCATTTTGACACAGTTCACTGGTTATATGAAAAATTATGCTCATCACACACACTCATCAATTAAATATTTCTTTATGAAGTGAAAAAGGCATTAGTATTTTTCTTGGGGGAATCAAAGCTTAATAAGCTATAACTAGAAAAATGAGCAAGCAACTGTTTTTGATAAAAAAAATCACCTGAATTTATACTGGTCAAAGTTTCTATATCACACCCCTACACTTAGTTCGGGTTTTGTTTCGAAACTAAATTTTTGTCCATCAAAAGTAATAGTCATTGATAAAAAAATGAACTTAAAAAGGCAGTTCTTTAACTAACCAGTATTTATCACCATTACTAACTATCTCTATTGTTCCCAGCTCATCTGTTCTTAGAACATTACTATCAAACTGCATCAATCTGTCAATCACCTCTGGAGAAGGGTGTCCATAGCTGTTGTTTCCACCCACACTAACAAGCGAAGTTTCGGGTCTAACTTGAGATATAAACTCAAGACTAGAGCTTGTTTTTGCCCCATGGTGCCCTACTTTTAGTATGTCTACTCGATCTAACAAATTACTATTTATTAATGCTAACTCTCCATTCTGCTCAAGATCACCCATTAGTAATACTTTGACCTCACCAACCTCTAATAAAGCTGCGATTGATAGGTCATTGTAATCAAAACTATCATCTAAACTCACACCCAATACCTGACTAGAATCCGATAATGTATCTTCGGGATTTTGCTGATTTTGGAGTGCAAGTTCTAGTGTTTCAACTTGAGGTGATATCACTGAAAATGTTATTTCTGGCAACTGACCCTTTTTGATCCATTTAGATCGAGAGGCTTCCTGACTAAAACTTATCTGCTGCCCCAAAATCGGCTTTTTTAAAACAGCCCCCAGTCTGAGCTCTTCCTCCACCTCCTTTTTGAAGTCCAAGAAGGTATCAGTATCCTTTGCAAACTCTGTAGTCATGATCTGTGAGACTTCATACTCAGCTAAAACATCATCCAAGCCACCAATATGATCCGCATCAGCGTGTGTTGCGACTAACAACTCAATTCTTCTATCCCAAAATGGAAGATGTTCTTCCAAACAACTCATGACTTCACCTCCCCGACCACCATCTATCAATATCTGAGTAAAACCAGCTGTAATTAGTGTGGCGTCACCTTGGCCAACATCACAAAAAACCAGATGGACATATTTATCTGGCCAAGAACTCCAGATCTGAGCTAGAAAAACCATTACTCCCACTAAGCTAGTTAACAAAAAACGTGGCATATTTTTTCCTCAAGATAACTACTCCCAGCATACCCCACCAGCACCAAACTGCCCACCAAGGTAAACTAAACTCAACCAACCCCCATTCAAACTGACCAAACCACTCCACACTCGAGAGAAAAACCTCTGTTGGAAACCAAACGATGGTGCTTATAATTGGCCCAATCACTTCCCAAAAACCAGGCAGAAAGGATAAAATTACACCCATAATCATCAAGGCTAAACCAGATAGAGTGATAACTGGTGTAAGCCATAACAAAACAGTATTAGTCAAAAAACTTAATAAGCTCACCTCCCCAAAGACAGCTGACACTAGAGGTAGTGTTAAACTTTGAGCTGCCAAAGTTACCAATAATGATTCTTTAAGAATACTTTTATTTTTTAGTTCATTTTTTTGTATTAAATCAGCAGTACTTAGCCGAGAAAACAGTCCTGGATGGCTTTCTAAAAGGGGCAAAACCAGGATTATGCCCAAGGTAGCCAGAGTTGATAACCAAAACGACAAACTCTGAGCATAAAATGGCTCTAAAAGGAGCATTAAACCCATTGTCATTAAGAGTGAAAATAATAGGCTGTATTGCCTAAAAAAGACCTTTGAAGCAATCAAATTAATTGAGATCATTATTGAGGATCTTATCACTGGGGGCACTAACTCTGCAGCAATGGAGTAACTCCAAACCACTATCAAAACTAATATCGTTGAGAATCTCTTATTAGAAAATATTCTTGAGAAGATAGCCAAGGCCAAGCTAGCAACCACAGAAACGTTATAACCAGAGGCAGAAACTATATGAGTTAGACCGGTTATCTTAAAATCGTCCTCAATCTCTCGAGTAAGATTAGTTGAACCTCCAAACACCATGCTCCCTACCAGGCTAGAATGTGGTTGAGGAAGAAAAAGCAACCCCTTCTCGAGGAGAAAGGTTTTAGAATGATCGACTACTACTAATGCCCTTCCCCACCAATACTTTACCGAAACAACATTTAGATGAATCTTATTAACAGCCTGAATCTTCAATCTTTTTAGCTGAAAAAAGCTCTTATCAATCTCCCATCCATGACTGCCAATTACCTCAAGAAAATCACCTTGTTTATACTGCTCGCAGTTTGGTATGAAAAATGACCATTCTAAGGTTTTAACCCTGCAATCTTGCATATTTTTTGCATACCACACTCGATCTGCAGTCGAGTTTCGATATCTATCATTTCGTGTCAAAAATATTTCTTGCATAATATTTGCAAGTATTAATATTATTAAAAGGATATAAATATATATTTTTGATCTCATTATTTTTTTATAAACAGATCTATTAAAAATACCCAAAACTATAAACTAAGACTATTTTTTACTTTTTCAAACAAACTTTCTGTTAAGACTCCTCTCCCAACTAACTCACTAATATCCTGATAGGGACGATTTGTAATAATCTCCTCAGCCCTCTTTTCACCTATCCCCTCAAGAGTCTCTAGCTCATCAGCGGAAGCTGTATTAATAGAAACTAGCAACTGGCCTGCATCAGGCACAGACTGGAGATCCTGACAGAACTCAGTAGCATCTTGTTGATAATGAATTTCTTCCTGAGAGGGAATGTATATCTTATCCCCATCTTTTAATCTTTGAGCTAGGTTTAGTTTTTGGGATACATACTCTGGATCTGCCTGGTGAGTGAAATCACCTGCTTTCCTAATCAGATCTGCTAATCGACTGCCTGTTTCTAACTGATAAATTCCTGGCTTATTTATCGCCCCAGCTACATCTACATAAAGATATCCTTGAATAGGAGACAGAAAGGCAGAATTTGATGCCTCTAATGGCTTTTCCTCAATAAAATCAATTGAGTGAGAGAAGTTTATTAAACTAAAAATCCCGTAGCTAGATACTCCCAGCCCCAATACTGACAACAATAGCCATAAGACTAACTGCCAATCAAAAAATTTCTTAGGAGTAGAATCTTCTTCAAGAAACATAAGCCTACTCTAGTAGGCTAAGTTTACTGGGAACGTAACAAGTGGCTATTTAACTACTAGACTGACAATCTTACCTGGAACATAGATTTCTTTGATAAGTTCTTTATCCTTCAAGTTATCCTGGACAGTAGGAACTTCTTTGGCAAGCGATAAAACATTATCTCTGTCATTAACTTGATTGTGAGAGATCATCACTTCTCCTCTGACCTTACCATTTATCTGAACTGGGATTGAGACTTGTTCTTCTCTAGCTAGATCTTCATTCCACTCTGGCCAAGACTCAAGGTGAATACTGGCTTCATCTCCCCCGACCATCTCATAGAGCTCTTCAGTGATAAAGGGAGCAAATGGAGCTAGAATCTTGATAAAAGACATTACCCCATCTCGATCAATCACTTCTGGATTGTCTTGCTCTCTAACCACATCTTCCCAGACATTAACCAACTCCATCATTGCGGCAATGGCGGTATTAAATTTGAGATTAGGAATATCAGAATTTACCTTTTTGATAGTCTGATGAAGCTTGCGTTCTAGCTCTACATTGTTAGAAATCTCCAGATCATTAGACATTACTGACCATGTTTGAACTAGTTTGTAAACCCTACTTAAAAAGCGGTAGTTTCCAGCCACTGCACTAACATCCCATGGCTTATCAGCCTCGATAGGACCCATGAACATCTCGTACATTCGTAGCGTATCAGCCCCAAACTTCTCGACTACATCATCAGGATTAATCACATTACCTTTACTCTTGCTCATCTTCTTCCCGTCTGGGCCTAAGATCATCCCCTGATGTCGCATCTTCATAAATGGCTCATCAAATTTAAGATAACCTTGATCTCGCAAGAACTTGGTGAAAAACCTTGAGTACAGCAGATGTAACACAATGTGCTCTGGACCAATCATATAGAAATCAACTGGTAGCCATTTCTCTAGTTGCTCTTTAGCAGAGAAAACACTCTCATCTCGAGAAGAAACATAGCGCAGATAGTACCAGCTTGAGTCTACAAAAGTGTCCATTGTGTCATATTCTGGCGTCCAGCCTTTACCATAGAGTCTCTCAGTACGTTCTTTAAACTCTTTGCTTGATTTGAGTGGTGATTCACCGGTTGGTTTAAAATCTACATCAGTGGGCAACTTCCAAGGCAGATGCTCTTCTTTAACTGGGTGAGGTTTTCCTTCTGGATCATAAACAATTGGGATTGGTGCTCCCCAGTATCTCTGCCTGGAGATTAGCCAGTCACGAAGCTTATAAGTGGTCATCTCCTCACCGTATCCCTTTTTAACTGCTTGCTTGATGATTTTTTCTCTGGCTTTTTGAGATTCCATCCCAGTTAAATCACCAGCATCAACCATTTTTCCCTCACCAACATAAAGCTCACCTTGATCTGGATCACCAGAATCAATCACCTTTACGATTGGTAAATCGTATTTCTTGGCAAACTCATAGTCTCGCTCATCATGAGCTGGACAAGCTTTCACAATCCCCGTCCCGTACTCCATGATGGCAAAGTTAGCCACATAAATTGGCATCTCCCATCCAGTCAGAGGGTTAATCACATACCGACCAGTAAATACACCCTCTTTAGTCTTGATAATGGCTCCACCAGCCTTTTCATTGATGATGCGCTCACAGAACTCATTCACTTCCTCTTGATGAGATGTGCCTTCAATCAGCTTCTTAACAACTGGATGCTCTGGAGCTACCACCATAAAAGTCGCACCCCAAGTTGTATGAGGCCAGGTGGTAAAGGAATCAATAGAAAATTCTAGATCTTTGACTTCCCAAGTCTCCTTTAAACCCTCACTCTTCCCAATCCAGTTGATCTGTTGCTGCTTAGTTGGCTCAGGCCAATCAACTTTATCTAAGCCTTCAATTAACTCATCCTTGTAGTCAGTAATCTTGAAAAACCACTGTTCCATATCCTTCTGGACTACCTCAGTGTCACAACGCTCACAAGCTCCATCTACTACCTGCTCATTAGCCAAGACTGTTTGACAACTGGGGCACCAGTTAACCATGCCGGTGTCTTGATAAGCTAAACCTGCTTTGAATAGCTCTAAAAACAACCACTGTGTCCATTGGTAATATCCTGGATGACAGGTAGCTAGCTCATTAGCCCAATCATAAGAAATTCCCAAGCGCTTAATCTGCCTGCGAAAGGTGTTGATCGCATTCTTAGTGGTTTCAACCGGAGGAACTCCAGTCTTAATAGCATAGTTTTCTGCTGGCAGGCCAAAGGCATCCCAACCAACTGGAAAGAAAACATTCTTGTCATTCATGCGATGGTATCTAGCCAAAATATCAAGAGCAGTCTTGCTTTCCACATGACCTACATGCAAGCCTGTCCCAGATGGGTAAGCAAAGGCAAACAAGAGATACATCTTATCTTTGATGTCCTTCACTTCTTGGGTTTCTGTCTGGAGAAAATACTTATTCTCTTCCCAATGTTGGTGCCATTTTTCTTCAATTGCAGTGTGGTTATATATTTTCGACATAGATGTTTTTATTCTACCTGATTTTAACTAATAAAAAACCCGCCTGAGGCGGGTCACTTCACACATCCACCTCTCCAAACCTATTGGTTAAGAAGGAGAAGCTGAAGGGTGTGACTTTTGTTTGTCATTAATGTGGGGATTATAACATAGCTATTCGACCTAAAAATTAGGTTATTACAACTCATGAAATGAATTTAGGCTTGACTAAGAGAGGTGCTGGGCAGGCTACTGGTTGTAGAGTAAGAACCTGACATTCTTTGCTAGCGAGTTCAATTCTCGTCCTGTCCACACTCTTAACTCGTCTGAGTGTATCTTGAAAAACTAAGTAAAAAATAAT